>NZ_JBFRFX010000013.1:0-411237 GCF_052115045.1 Cupriavidus sp. 2TAF22 | reverse complement strand
TGGCTTTTGATGGTCATGCGGGTCTTGTGGTGCGGAAGTTCGTAGGGCGGCAGCTGGTTCGATCTGTACGTGCGGCCGGTGATGACCGGCTGGTCCGGGTCGCCGTCCCAGAAGTCGACGATCACCTCCTGGCCGATGCGCGGGATGGCGATGTGGCCCCAGGTGGCGCCGGCCCAGTTCTGCGCCACGCGGATCCAGCAGGAGCTGTGTTCGTCGTGCCTGCCCAGGCGGTCCCACGGGAACTGCACCTTGACCCGGCCCCATTCGTCGCAGTAGATCTCTTCGCCGGCCGGGCCGACCACGGTGGCCGATTGCGGCCCCTCGATGCACGGCCTGGGCAACGGTTCGGCGCGCCATTCGGTCCGGTCGGGGACCAGTTCGGCGGTGTAGTTGTAGCGAGTACCTTGTTCGCTGCCGGCGCTCTCTTCGGCCTGGCTGGTGTGCTGCACGCCGTGGTGGCGCATGCGTATGGGGCGCCAGCCGTGGTTCATGTCGTCGCGGGGGTGGCCGGTGAGCTCGAAGGACAGGCCTGGCACGAGGCGCGGGTCGTCGCCCTCCACGCGGGCAAGGCGGGCGTCGCGGCGGTGGCCGCGCAGGCGCGCTTCGGTGAAGGGCTTGCCGGCTTCGTCGCGCTTGTAGCGACCGGGATAGTCGTAACGCGCGTAGGCGGACGCCTGGTGATCTAGGTCGGAGCCGAGGCGAGAATGCTCCTGGTCGTACTGTGGATGGGTGAACGTGTAATCGCGCTGGGTCTGGCGTGCCGTACGCACGTTCTCGGTGTAGGTGAAGCGGTGCAGGGCGGGCTCGGGCTGGTCGCCGCCGGGGGTGGGGTTGTAGCGCACGGGTCCGCCGGCGATGCGGCCCTGCACGAACAGGCGGTCGCTGTGGATCATGCGGTGGCCGTCGGCGTCATGGCGGAAGGCAAAGTAGAAGGCTTCCTCGCGGGCAATGCGTTCGAGGAAATGCAGGTCGGTGTCGCCGGCCTGCACGCAGTATTCGCGGGGCAGGTGCTCGGTGGTGACGATCTGCTCGTAGTGGGTGGTCAGGCCGTGGTCCTTGAGCACGTGCTGGAGGATCTCGGGCACGGACAGGGTCTGGAAGATGCGCCAGTCGGAGGACAGGCGCAGGCGGGCGAGGGCGGGCTCGACCACGGCGCGGTAGCGCGTGCGGCGAAAGCCGGTGTCGCCTTGCTCGAAGCGGCTGACCAGCCCATGGACATGGCGCACCGGTTCGTCGCCACGCCAGAGGGTGAGCAGGGCGGGCTGGTCGAGGATGGTGGCGAAGTCGAGGTCGGGGTCGGCATGGGCCAACTGCACGTCGAGGCGGAAGGTCTCGGAGAGGGCTTCGTCGAGATCGAACTCGATGACCTCGAAGTCCACCCCGCCGACGACGGCGAAGCTGAAGCGCAGGTCGGACTGGCGTGCCATGGTGTGCTCCTTGCCGATCGGGGCGCGAGCACCGATCGTTTACTGGCCAGAGGAAAACGCGGCCGGCGCGTGCCGCCGGCTGCATGGGTTCGCCCGGGCTGTCAGGCTTCCTGCGGCTTGCGCCAGTCGTCGGAGGCTTCGGTGCCTGCGATGGCATGCGTCCAGGTGATCTTGCGGTAGGCCATGGCGACCTTGACCAACTGGGTGTACTCCGCCTTGCTCGGGTCCTGCGCATGCGGCAGCACCTGGTTGATGTCGACGATGGTGGCGTCTTCGAGCTTGGTGGTGAAGAAGTGCTCCTGCTTGCCTTCGGTGGAGGTGCGGTACCACTTGATTTCCACGGTCGGCAGCATCTCGCCGGTGGCCAGGGCCTGGTACAGCAGCGGCGTGGACTTGTTCAGCGGGCTGGTGAAGGTGAAGGGCTTGTGCACGCGCTGGCCCGAGGGCTGGCCGCTCTGCGGATCGGTCGGGGTGGCGATGCGGTGTTCGATTTCCTGGACCAGGATCTGGTCCTCGTGGCCTTCGACGTAGACGTTGCCGACCGAGTCGGCGGTGAAGGCGCCCTGGGTGATGTTGCCCTGGGTCTTGCCCTGGATGCTGATATAGGCGGGTGTAGGCATGACAGACTCCGTTGTCGTGAAAATGGCCTGATGGGCCGGGATGCCATCGCTGATGACAGAGGGTCTATCGCAAACGCCATGCCAATCTCCTTAGTGGCTTAAAGACACTTTAAGAAACAACGAGTTATGTAGTAATTTCGGAATTGGCCGAGCGGCCCAGGGTTCCCGCAGGCTCCGCCATCCGCGGTTTTCGGGGAGGATTGAGCCAGGATTGGCTTGATGACTCATATTTTTTGGGGGAATTGAGCCAAGGTTGACCCGGTTGTCTTCTAACGTGCTGATTTTACGAATAAAAAATCCAGCCAGAAATGGCCCGCACGCCCTTGTCGGTGATGCGGTAGGCGTCGCATGAGCGCATGCGATAACCCACGAAAAAAAGAGGTTCATCTAGGCGATCGCAGCCGTCGCGGCTTCGGTACCGACAGTCTTCCAGGACATGGAAACGAACGCCCCGTCATTCTCGCTGACCTTTCCAACAAGCGCTGAAGCAATGATCTGAAATGAAAAGGCCGCGATCAAGTTGGCACGGGCTGCCGTCAGCGGCGGAAGAATTGAGCCAAGGGAGGCGCGATATTGAAGGTAGATATGCCGTCGACCGAGAGTGCCTATCTGGCTCAATGCCGCGGATTTCACGCGAGGATCGGACAAGACCTTATGCAACGGTTCATCACGGCAAAACCCTTTCACCAATGCATCGACAAGCGCGAGCACCAGGCCTCGGATATCGGTGAACTGTTCGTTTTGCAGTCTTTCGATGACGGCCCGCTCGATCCGGTCGGTTACTTCCTGCTTGATGGCCGCCAGGATGTCTTCCTTGGCGCGAAAGCGGCGGTAGATATTGGCTACCGGCAAGCCCGATCCTGCTGCGACGGCGGCAATCGAGAAGCCGTCGATTCCTTCGGTTCGCAAGCGGGCTGGCGCATGGCCTGGCCGGCACGGTGGACATTGGCGCGACGGAGCTGGTGACGCACTGCCGGGCAGTACGGGCGGCCCGCGAGCAAGGCGAGGTCACGCTGGCGCACATTGCCCCGTCCAACAGGCGCTGGCGCAGTTCCAGGCGCAATTGCGCCAGTGGCTGGCTGTGGCGCAGGCCTGGGGACTTGCAGCCGGAATGCAATTCATGAGAGTCTCGCCCCGGCGCCGGGCCGTGTTCCGGTGCCTGGGCCGCCGCGCTCATCCAATTATCGGCGGTACAGCAGAGAAGGCAGTTCAGTTTTCCGGCATTCCCGTATTCCCGTATTCCAGGATTTCATCGTGACCATCCGCAGCTTCCAGGGCAAAGCCCCCCAACTCGGCGACCGCGTGTTCGTCGATGCCAGTGCCGTGCTGATCGGCGACATCGAGATCGGCGCCGACAGTTCCGTCTGGCCGCTGGTGACCATCCGCGGCGACATGCACCGCATCCGCATCGGCGCGCGCACCAGCGTGCAGGATGGCAGCGTACTGCATATCACGCATGCGGGGCCGTTCAATCCGGATGGTTTCCCGCTCACGATCGGCGACGATGTCACCATCGGCCACAAGGCGCTGCTGCATGGCTGCACGGTCGGCAGCCGCATCCTGATCGGCATGGGCGCCATCGTGATGGACGGCGCGGTGATCGAGGACGAGGTGATTCTCGGCGCCGGCACCCTGGTGCCGCCGGGCAAGGTGCTCAAAGGCGGCCATCTCTACGTCGGCAGCCCGGCGCGGCAGGCGCGGCAGCTCACCGGGAAGGAGCGCGCCTTCTTCAGCTACACGGCGGCCAACTACGTGAAACTGAAGGACCAGCATATCGCGGAGCAGGGCGACGCCTGAAGCGCGCCCTGTCCGCGGTGCGGCTTAGATGACCTTGCCGGGATTCATCAGGCCTTGCGGGTCCAGCGCTTGCTTGATGGCCCGCATCATGGCCAGTTCCACCTCGCTCTTGTAGCGGCGGTTTTCCTCGCGCTTGAGCTGGCCCAGGCCATGCTCGGCGGAGATCGAACCGCGGTGGGCGTGCACGCTGTCGTGCACGATCGCGTTGATGGCCTTGCTGTTGTCGAGGAAGGCGTCGTGGTTTTCGCCCACCGGTGGCGACACGTTGTAGTGCAGGTTGCCGTCGCCGAGATGGCCGAAGGTGACCATGCGCGCGCCCGGAAAGGCCTGCTGGATGAGCGCGTCGGTGGTGTCGATGAAATCGGCGACGCGCGAGATCGGCACGGCGATATCGTGCTTGATGTTCTTGCCTTCCTCCACCTGCGCCAGCGGAATGTGCTCGCGCAGGTTCCAGAAGTCGCGCGACTGCTGCACGGATTCGGCGACCACCGCATCCGCGGCCACGCCGGCTTCGAAAGCGGTCTCCATCATCGCCTCGAAGATGGCGCGCGCGTGGTCCTCGCTTTCGCTGTCGGACAGCTCCAGCAATACGACCTGCGGGTGCGGCCGGTCGAACGGGTAGCGCAGTTGCGGGAAGTGCGTGGTGACGAGCGACAGGCATGTCTGCGACATCAGCTCGAAGCCGGTCAGCAAGGCGCCGCCGCGCTGCTGGGCGATGGCCAGCAGGGCCAGCGCGGCGCGCGGGCTGGCCACCGCGGCCAGCGCGGTCACGCGCGCACGCGGCAGCGGATAGAGCTTCATCACGGCGGCGGTGATGATGCCTAGCGTGCCTTCGGCGCCGATGAAGAGGTCGCGCAGGTCATAGCCGGTATTGTCCTTGCGCAGGCCGCGCAGGCCGTCCCAGATCTCGCCGGCGGGCGTCACCACTTCCAGCCCCAGGCATAGCTCGCGCGTATTGCCATAGCGCAGCACCCCGGTGCCGCCCGCGTTGGTGCCGAGGTTGCCGCCGATGGTGCAGCTGCCTTCGGCCGCCAGGCTGAGCGGGAACAGGCGGCCGTGCTCGCGCGCGGCATCCTGCAGCTGCTGCAGGATCACGCCGGCTTCCACGGTGACCGTGTTGTTGAGCGGGTCGAGCTGGCGCACGCGGTTCAGCCGCTGCAGCGAGATCACCACCGATTCCGTGCCCGCCGCCGGCGTGGCGCCGCCGCACAACCCGGTATTGCCGCCCTGCGGCACCATGGCGAGCTTGTGCGCGTGGCAGGCGTGCACGGCGGCGGCCACCTCTTCGGTGTTGCCGGGGCGCAGCACCGCGACTGCTTCGCCGGTATAGCGCTTGCGCCAGTCGGTCAGGTAGGGAGCCTTGTCGGCGTCTTCGGTCAGCACATGCTGGCTGCCCAGCGCGGCGCGGCAGAGCGCAAGGAAGGATTCGAGCTGCGTGGCGTTCATGGCGGTGGGTCCGGTGCGGCTACTTGCGAGCCTGTTTGCGCGGCTTGCCCGGCTGCAGCGCCTTGGCGCGGCGCTTGTACGGGCGCAGGTAAAGGATGGTGGCGAAGAAGAACAGCAGCGACAGCGCCACCTCGATCCACGCGAGCGTGGAGGAGGGCGAGCGGTCGCTGGTGGCGCGCACGATGCCTTCGGTAAAGAACAGCAGGATCAGCATCGACGACCACTGCATGGTGTAGCGGTTGCGGGCGAGTACGCCACGCAGCGGCAGCAGCAGCGGCAGGAATTTCAGGATCAGCCACGAGCCGCCTGGGCGCAGCGGGGCAAGAAACCATTCCCAGCCGATGCACAACAGGATCAGCGCGATCAGGCTGCCGGCGCTCAGGCGGAACAGCGCGGCGCTGTGCAGCGCGCCGTCGGCGCCCCCGGCGCCGGCCGTCTCGGCGGCGCTCATGCGCGGCTCCCGGCGGCCAGCCGCACGGCAGTCTCGGCCAGGCGGCGGCCCATGGCGCGCGCCAGCACGGCTTCGTCCTCGGAGACCGGTGCGCTGTTGTCCACGCGTGCATGGTGGCTCGGGCCATAAGGCGTGCCGCCGCTGGTGGTGGTCATCAGCGCGCTCTCCGAATAGGGCAGGCCCATCAGCAGCATGCCGTGATGCAGCAGGGGGAGCATCATCGACAGCAGGGTGGTTTCCTGGCCGCCGTGCAGGCTGCCGGTGGCGGTGAACACGCAGGCGGGCTTGCCGCTGAGCGCGCCCGACAGCCATTGCGCCACGGTGCCGTCGAGGAAGTACTTCATCGGCGCGGCCATGTTGCCGAAGCGGGTGGGGCTGCCCAGCGCCAGGCCCTGGCACTCTTCCAGGTCGCGCAGTTCGGCATAGGGCGGGCCTTCGCCGGGAATGTCGGGGGCGGTAGCCTCGCTGACGGTGGAAACCGGCGGTACCGTGCGCAGCCGGGCATGGGCCCCGGGTACGCTGTCGATGCCGTTGGCGATCAGTTCGGCCAGCTTGCGGGTGCTGCCGTGGCGGCTGTAGTAGAGGACGAGGATTTCGGTCATTGACGAGGCTGCGGCGTGCCGCGCCGGGCGGCGGCGGCTCTGGTGCCGGGTTGGTGCCCGGCGCGGCGCGCAGGGCAATGCGCGTATTATAGTTGTGGCCCCGGCGTGGCCCGTCCAGGGGTGCCGCCAGGGCTGCCGCCGCAGTGTGCCGGCGCGCTTTCACTGAATCAGGTAAGGAGTTAGTCCCCGCATGTTCGCCGCCCGCATCGTTCGCCTGCGCAGGGAATGGAATCTGCAGAAACTGCGCGCGCTCACCCGCTACGCGCTGCGTCGCGCGGGCGAGGACCGGCTGCCGCAGGTATCGGCCAGCCTCACCTTCACCACCGTGCTGGCGGTGGTGCCGGTGCTGACGGTGGCATTTGCGCTGCTGGCGGCGTTCCCGGTGTTCCGCGAGTTCCGCAGCGCCATCGAGACCTTCCTGTTCCAGAACCTGATTCCCGGCAACGTCAGCAATTCCATCACCAGCTATCTGGGCCAGTTTGCCAAGAACGCCAAGGGCCTGACCGCGGTCGGCCTGGGCGGCCTGATGGTGACCTCGGTGCTGACCATGCTGACGGTCGAAGACGCGCTCAACGCGATCTGGCGCGTCAAGCAGCGGCGCCCGCTGGCGCAGCGGGTGCTGGTGTTCTGGGCGGTGCTGACGCTGGGGCCGGTGCTGATCGGCGCGAGCCTGTCGATCAGTTCCTACCTGATTTCTGTCTCGGCCGGCTACGTGGGCACCATGCCGCTGGGGCTCGGCCTGATGGTGAGCCTGACGCCGGTGGTGCTGTCCGCGCTCGCCTTCGCCCTCCTGTACATTGCCGTGCCCAATGCCAGCGTGGAATGGCGCGACGCCATCACCGCCGGCCTGGTCGCCGCCCTGGCCTTCGAATGCGCCAAGCGTGGCTTTGGCTATTTCGTCATGCATATCCCGACCTACACGGCGGTCTATGGCACTTTTGCGGCACTCCCCACCTTCTTGCTGTGGATCTACCTGAGCTGGCTCGTCACGCTGCTGGGCGCCACCATCGCAGCCAACCTGCCGGTGATCCGCCAGGGCTACTGGCGGCGCCGCACCTTTGCCGGCAGCGAGTTCTTCGACGCGCTTGGCGTGCTCTACCTGCTGTATCGCGCGCGCGAGGACGTGCCACGCTGCATCGGGGAACTGGATCTCGGGCGCAAGCTGAGGGTGGAAGCCGACTATCTGGCTGGCCTGCTGGGCAAGCTCAAGGCGATGCACCTGGTCGGCAAGCTGGCGCAGGATGGCGGGCAGGCCCATTGGGCGCTGTTGTGCGATCCCGCCCAGGTGACGCTGAGGTCGCTGCACGACAGGCTGGTGCTGAACCTGCCGCGCCTGCCGCGCACGGCGCTGGCGCAGCAACTGGAGGGTGCCGACGTGCTCAAGCAGGTGCTGGACAACCCGCGCCTGGACCAGCCACTGGAGGCCGTGTTCGGGCGCCGGCAGGCGGAGCAAGCTCAGCAAGTGCAGCAGGAAGTGCAGGAAGCGCGGGAGGCGCGGGAAGATGCGTCCGCCTCATCGCCGGCAGCGGGCGCGCGCCGCACGCTGGAGGTGGTGCCGCCGGGCTGGCACGGCCAGATCTGATGGCCTGCGCCGATGGCCTGCGCCGATGGCTGGCGTCGGCTAGAGCGGGATCCTGCCGCGCCAGATGTCGGCGTACATCACCCAGTCCCCCATGAGGCTGTAGAGCGGATGGCGGAACGTGGCGGGGCGGTTCTTCTCGAAGACGAAGTGGCCGACCCAGGCAAAGGCGTAGCCGGAGACCGCCGCCGCGGCCAGCCACCACCAGTTGCCGCTGAGCACCAGCGCCAGCAGGCACAGCAGCGCCACCGTCGACCCCGCGAAATGCAGCCGGCGGCAAGTGAGGTTGCGATGCTCGTTCAGGTAGAACGGGTAGAAGGCGGCGAAGTTCTCGAACTCGCGGGCATGCGCCTGGGACATATCAGGCTCCTTGCTGGGATTCTCGGGTGCTTCCAGTCTAGCCGGGGCGCGGGAAGTGTCCAGAGAGGATCTTCCCGGTCCCCGCGCCCAGGCCGCGGCCCGCTCAGGCCGCCGCCACGACCTTGCGCGCGAACGCAGCCAGCGCGTCCAGCACCTCGTCGGGCCGCTCGCCCATCAGCGCGTGCCCGCACGGCACCGTGACGGTGCTCGCCGACGCCATCCTTGCCGCCAGCGCCTGCGCAGCCTTGGGCGAGGTCATCATGTCCTTGCTGCCGCTGACGAACAGCGCCGGGCAACGCACCGCGGTGGCCGCGGCATCGCCGTTGGCGTAGGCGTTGCAGGCCGAGAAGTCATTGTGGAAGACATGGCCCTGCGGGTTGCGCTGCGCCACGCGCTCCATCAGGCGCTGGCTGCCGCCCTGCATCCACGAGCCCGGCCCTGGCGATGACGGCTTGTTGGCGAGGCTGGAGTGCGACCAGTCGTTGACCATGGCGATGGCCTGGTCCACCTGCTTGAGCGACGCTTCGAGCAGCGCGTCGGACACCTTCATCGGAAAAGCCGTGGCGAGCAGGGCGATGCCGCGCACCGCATCCGGGTGGCGCGCCGCGGTTTCGAGCGCGATCAGCGATCCCATGCTGTGGCCGAACACCAGGGCCGGCGCGGTTACGCCGGCGGCGCGCACCAGCTCCGCCACCCAGTCAGCCATGGCCTCGATGGTCTTGAGCGGCTCGCCTTCGCTGCGGTTGTGGCCAGGCAGGTCTACCGCCAGCACGCCGAAGCCGTGGTGGGCGAACCAGCGCGTCTGCAGGGCCCACACGCTGTGGTCGTTCTGCGCGCCGTGCACGAACACGGCGCACGGCAGGGCCGGGTTGAAGGGTTTGCCGCCGGTATAGGCGTAGGCCTTGCGGCCCGCGATCGTCAGTTCCATCAGGCTTGCCCTCCCTTGCCGCTCATGGCGCGCTCGGCGGCCTTGAGGCCGCGCTTGAGATCGTCGATCAGGTCGTCCGGGTCTTCCAGGCCGACCGACAGGCGGATGGTGCCTTCGCCGATGCCCGCGGCCTGCAGCGCCGCGGCGTCCATGCGGAAGTGCGTGGTCGAGGCGGGATGGATCACCAGCGAGCGGGCGTCGCCCACATTGGCCAGGTGCGAGAACAGCGCGAGGCTTTCGATGAAGCGCTGGCCCGCGGCGCGGTTGCCCTTGAGGTTGAAGCTGAACACGGCGCCCGCGCCACGCGGCAGCAGGCGCTTGGCGAGTTCGTAGTCGGGGTGGGACTCGAGTTCGGGGTAGGCCACTGACTCGACCATCGGGTGCGAGACCAGGAACTGCACCACGCGCCGGGCGTTTTCCACGTGGCGGGCCATGCGCAGCGGCAGGGTCTCGATGCCCTGCAGCAACTGCCAGGCGGCCATCGGGTTGAGGCAGGCGCCGAAATCGCGCAGGCCTTCGCGGCGGGCGCGCAGCAGGAAGGGCGCCACCGTGCTTTCCTCGGTAAACACCATGTTGTGGAAGCCGGCATAGGGCTCGGACAGCTCGGGGAAGCGCCCGGACGCCTCGAAGTCGAAGGTGCCGCCTTCGGCCAGCACGCCGCCGATGGTGGTGCCGTGGCCGCCCAGGAACTTCGTGGCCGAGTGATAGAGCAGGCCGGCGCCGTGGTCGAATGGCTTGAGCAGGTAGGGCGTGGTGAAGGTGGAATCGACCAGCAGCGGGATGCCGTTGTCCCGGCCGAGCTCGGCCAGGGTCGGGATGTCGAGCACGTCGAGGCCGGGATTGCCCAGCGTCTCGCCGAACAGCAGCTTGGTCTCGGGCCGGATGGCCGCGCGCCAGGCGTCGATGTCGCGCGCCTGCACGAAGGTGGTCTCGATGCCGAAGCGGCGCAGCGTGTAGTGCAGCAGGTTGTGCGAGCCGCCGTACAGCGCGCTGGACGCCACCACGTGCGAGCCGGCCCCCATCAGGGTGGCCACCGCCAGGTGCAGCGCGGCCTGGCCCGAGGCCACGCCGATCGCGCCGGCACCGTTCTCCAGCGCCGCGACGCGCTCCTCGAACACCGCCACGGTGGGGTTCGAGATGCGCGAGTAGACATGGCCGGCGCGTTCCATATTGAACAGCGAGGCGGCATGCTCGCTGTCGCGGAAGACGAAGGACGTGGTCAGGTGGATGGGCGTGGCCCGCGCGCCGGTGGCGGGGTCGGGGGCGGCGCCGGCGTGCAGCGCCAGGGTGTCGAAACGGGTACCGGACATGGCTTCCAGGGCAAGAGTTGTCTCCGGTGCGCATCGTAGCATCCGCTGCCGCGCCCCGGGGCGCGGCAAACGAAGCGCCGGGGCGGGTTTCGAGGCCCGCGCGCTTTACTTGGGCGGCCGGTTTCGGCTAGCATCGGCCCATCCGGCGGTGCCGCTCCACGTCCGTGCCGCGCCCGTGCGGGTCGCGGCCGGCAGCGAACCGGCAGCGAACCGGCACGATAGCGGCAGTACACCAGCATATACATACAGTAGATTCAGCAAGCGGAGACCACCATGAAAGTCAGCGACATCCTGCAGATCAAGGGCAATACGCTCTTTACCGTGACGCCTGACACCTCACTGCTGCTGGCGGTCAAGACCATGGCCGAGCACGACATCGGCTCGCTGGTGGTGATGGAGTACGGCGAGCTGGTCGGCATGCTGACCTTCCGCGAAATCATCAATACGCTGGCCGCCAACAACGGTTCGGTGGGTACCTTCAGCCTGCGCAAGGTGATGGACGACGCGCCGCTCACCTGCACCATGGAGACCGACGTCAACGAAGTGCGCCGCATGATGCTGGAGCGCCACACCCGCTACCTGCCGGTGCTGGACAACCGCACCCTGATGGGCGTGATTTCCTTCTACGACGTGGCCAAGGCCGTGGTCGAGGAGCAGAGTTTCGAGAACCGCATGCTCAAGGCCTATATCCGCGACTGGCCGGAAGAAAAGACGGATTGAGATCGGGGGCTGGTGCGCGGCCGCAGTACCGCGGGGCGCCGGACGGGCGGCGCCGCGGCGAAACAAGCGCAAGCAAGCGCCGCGGGCATGCCCGCGGCGGCAGGGCATTGCCAGCAGTGTCGCGGGGGCCTTACCCGGGCTTCCGGTTCGCCGGGGTCACCTTTTTCCTGTCTACATGAGCCAACAAAACCAATTTCGACTGCTCCGCTCGCGCCGTTTCGCCCCGTTCTTCTGGACCCAGTTCCTCGGGGCCATGAACGACAACCTGTTCAAGGTTGCCTTCACTTCCCTCGTCACCTACCACACGGCCCTGTTCGAGGGCGTCGACGCCAAGAGCGCGGCGTTCCTGATCTCCGCCATCTTCATCGCGCCCTTCGTGCTGTTCTCCGCCACCAGCGGGCAGATCGCCGACAAGATCGAGAAGTCCAGGCTGATCCGGCTGGTGAAGACGCTGGAGATCGGCATCATGGCGCTGGGGCTGGCCGGCTTCGCCTGGCACAGCGCGCCGCTGCTCTACCTCGGCACCTTCCTGATGGGCCTGCATTCGACGGTGTTCGGTCCGGTCAAGTTCGCCTACCTGCCGCAGCACCTGGACGAAACGGAGCTGGTGGGCGGCAACGGACTGGTGGAAATGGGCACCTTCGTCGCCATCCTGCTCGGCACCCTGCTGGGCGGCGAGCTGGCCGGCCTCGCGCATGACGGCAAGGTGGTGGGGCCGATCTACGTGGGCGCTGCCTGCGTGCTGCTGGCCCTGGCCGGGCGCATGGTGTCCGCGCGCGTGCCGGATTCGCCGGCGCCGCAGCCGGACCTGCGCATCAACTGGAACCCCTTTACCGAGACCTGGCGCAACCTCGGGCTGGCGCGCACCGACCGCACGGTGTTCCTGAGCCTGCTGGGCATCTCCTGGCTGTGGTTCCTGGGCGCGACCTTCCTGACCTCGTTCTTCAGCTTTGCCAAGGACGTGCTGGGCGGCGACCAGAACGTGGTGACGCTGCTGCTGGCGGTGTTTTCGCTGGGCATCGGCACCGGCTCGCTGCTGTGCGAGCGCCTGTCCGGGCGTCACGTGGAGATCGGGCTGGTGCCGTTCGGCTCGATCGGCATGACGGTGTTCGCGCTGGACCTGTTCTTCGGCAGCCGCGGCGAGCACCATGCCGAGCTTTCCGGGCTGGCCGGCTTCGTCGCCGATCCGGGCCACTGGCGCGTGCTGGTCGACCTGTTCCTGCTGGCAATGTTCGGCGGCTTCTACAGCGTGCCGCTGTACGCGCTGATCCAGAGCCGTTGCGCGCCCACGCACCGCGCCCGCATCATCGCGGCCAACAACATCCTCAACAGCTTTTTCATGATTGCCTCGTCGCTGCTGGCGGTGGTCATGACCCAGGCTGGCTACAGCATCCCGCAGCTGTTCCTGGTGGTGGGGCTGCTCAACGCGGTGGTCGCCATCTACATCTACAGCCTGGTGCCGGAATTCCTGCTGCGCTTCGTCGCCTGGATACTCGTGCACACGGTGTACCGCCTGCAGCAGGTCAACGCCGAGCGCATCCCGGCCGAAGGGCCCGCGGTGCTGGTCTGCAACCATGTCAGCTTTGCCGATGCGGTGGTGCTGATGGCTGGCAGTCCGCGTCCGGTGCGCTTCGTCATGGACTACCGCATCTTCAAGGTGCCGCTGCTGTCGTGGTTCTTCCGCCAGGCCAAGGCGATCCCGATCGCGCCCGCGCACGAAGATCCGCAGATGCTCGAGCGCGCCTACGACGAGGTGGCGCGCGCGTTGGGCGAGGGCGACCTGGTCTGCATCTTCCCTGAAGGCAAGATCACCGCCGACGGCGAGATCAATCCCTTCAAGCAGGGCGTGCAGCAGATCATCCGCCGTACCCCGGTGCCGGTGGTGCCGATGGCGCTGCGCGGGCTGTGGGGCAGCTTTTTCTCGCGCAAGGGCGGTGCGGCCATGTCCAGGCCGTTCCGGCGCGGCATCCTCAACCGGCTCGAACTGGTGGTGGGCGACCCGATCGCGCCGGAGCAGGCCACGCCGGAAAGCCTGCAGCAGGTGGTGCAGGGCCTGCGCGGCGAGTGGCGCTAGGCCGTCGCCAGCCTCCCGCTCAATCCGCCGAAAGGAATCACCAATCGTGATTACGCTCTATACCTTCGGGCCGGCGTTCGGCCTGCCCGACGCCAGTCCCTTTGTCACCAAGGCCGAGATGCTGCTCAAGCTGGCCGGGCTGCCCTACCGCACCGCCCAGGGCGGCCTGCGGCGCGCGCCCAAGGGCAAGCTGCCCTTTCTCGACGACGAGGGCAGGGTGGTGGCGGATTCCACGCTGATCCGCTGGCATCTCGAAAAGACCTACCACGTCGACTTCGACGATGGCCTCTCGCCGGCCGACCGCGGCACGGCCTGGGCCGTGGAAAAGATGCTCGAAGACAACTTCTACTGGGCGGTTGCCGATGCGCGCTGGAACCACGACGGCAATTTCGCCAAGGGTCCGGCCATGTTCTTCCGCGCGGTGCCCTGGCCCCTGCGCGGGCTGGCGATGCGCTTCGTGCGGGCCCGTATTCGCCGCATCCTGTGGGCACAGGGCCTGGGCCGCCATAGCGCGGCCGACCTGGCGGCCATTGCCGCGCGCGACGTGGCCGCCGTGTCCGACCTGCTGGGCGACAAGCCCTTCCTGCTGGGCGAGCGGCCCTGCGGCGCGGATGCCACCGTCTTTGCCTTCATCGCCGGCGCCTTGTGCCCGGTATTCGACACGCCGATCCGCGCGGCGGCGGAGTCGCATCCCAACCTGGTGGCCTACGTGGCACGGATGCGCGGGCGCTACTACCCGGAAGCCGCGTCCGCATAGCGGAATCGGAGGCGCCAGGCAGGGGCGGGGCCGGATGGGCGGCAAAGGCCTTACAATGTAGCCCGTCCTCCAATTTTCACGCGCTGTCGCGGATCTCCATCATGTCCGGCAATACCCTCGGCCTGCTCTTCACAGTCACCACGTTCGGCGAATCGCACGGCCCGGCCATCGGCGCGGTCGTGGACGGCTGCCCGCCGGGCATGGCCCTGACGGAGGCCGACATCCAGATCGACCTGGACCGCCGCAAGCCGGGCACGTCGCGTCACGTCACGCAGCGCCAGGAGGCCGACCAGGTCGAGATCCTGTCCGGCGTGTTCGAAGGCAAGACCACCGGCACGCCGATCTGCCTGCTGATCCGCAACACCGACCAGCGCAGCAAGGACTACGGCAATATCGTCGAGACCTTCCGCCCGGGCCACGCCGACTACACCTACTGGCAGAAGTACGGCATCCGCGACCATCGCGGCGGCGGCCGCTCGTCGGCACGCCTGACCGCGCCGGTGGTGGCGGCGGGCGCGGTGGCCAAGAAGTGGCTGCGCGAGCAGTACGGCACCGAGATCCGGGGCTATATGTCGCAACTTGGCGAGATCCGCGTGCCGTTCACGGACTGGGCCGAGGTGCCGCAGAATCCGTTCTTCGCGGCCAATGCCGAGATCGTGCCGGAGCTGGAAACCTATATGGACGCGCTGCGCCGCGACGGCGACTCCGTCGGCGCGCGCATCGAAGTCGTGGCCAGCGGCGTGCCGGTCGGGCTGGGCGAACCCCTGTTCGACCGCCTCGACGCCGATATCGCGCACGCCATGATGGGCATCAATGCCGTCAAGGGCGTGGAGATCGGCGCCGGTTTCGACAGCGTCAGCCAGCGCGGCAGCGTGCATGGCGACGAACTGACCGCCGAGGGCTTTCGCACCAATAACTCCGGCGGCGTGCTGGGCGGCATCTCGACCGGCCAGGACGTGACCGTCTCGCTGGCGATCAAGCCCACTTCCAGCATCCGCACCCCGCGCGAGTCGATCGACAAGACCGGCCAGCCGGCCACCGTGGAAACCTTCGGCCGCCACGATCCCTGCGTGGGCATCCGCGCCACGCCGATCGCCGAAGCCATGCTGGCGCTGGTGCTGATCGACCATGCGCTGCGCCAGCGCGCCCAGTGCGGCGACGTCAAGGTCGACACGCCGCGCATCCCCGCCCAGGCGCCGCAGTCCGGCCAGCCGCGCTGAGTTGGCGCAGGCCCGGCCGCAGGCCAAGGAGAAGGCCGGTAGCGCGCAGGCCGCGCGCGTCTCCGAGACGCGCTTCGGCTTGTTCTATCTTGGCTACTATGGCTATGTCGGCGTTATCTCGCCCTATGTAAGCCTGTTCTTCGCCGGGCGTGGCTTCACGCCCGTGCAGATCGGCGTGCTGATGGCATGCTTCCAGGTCAGCCGCATCGTCGGACCGTACTTCTGGGGCTGGCTGTCCGATGTCATGCATACCCGGGTGCGGCTGCTGCGCCTGGCCGGCGTCACCGCCTTGCTTGCCTTCCTGATGGTGCCCGGCATTACCAGCTATGGCGGCATGATGGCGATGATGATCGGGCTCAACCTGATCACCAGTGCCATGTCGCCGCTGGGCGACGCGCTCACCATTTCCACGCTGCGCCGCTACGGCGCCTTCGATCACCGCTACGGGCGCATCCGCATGTTCGGTTCGGCCGGCTTTATCGCGGCCGTGCTGCTGGGCGGGGCACTGTTCGAGCGGCTCGGCATGGAAGCCTTCCCGTGGCTGGCGAGCGCCATGCTGGCGCTGTTCCTGGTGGTGGTATTCGGCATGCGCGACGCCGTCGAGGAGGGCCCGCGCGTGAAGCCGCCGCCGGCGCTGCCGCTGCTGCGGCGTGCCGATGTGCGCTGGTTCTTCGGCTCGGCCTTCCTGATGATGTTCGCCCATGCCGCGCTATACGTGTTCTATTCGCTCTACCTGGAGCAGCTCGGCTACAGCAAGTTCGCCATCGGGGTGATGTGGACCATCGGAGTGGTGGCGGAGATCGTGTTTTTCTTCTACCAGGGCCGGCTGTTCGCCGCGCTGCCGCTGCGCGCCATCCTCGCCGGCACCTTCGTGCTGGCCGCGCTGCGTTTCGGGCTGACCGGCTACCTGGCCCGGCTGGCGTGGCTGATGGCGCTGGTGCAGGTGCTGCACGCGGCCACCTTCGGCGCGCATCACAGCGCCAGCCTCAAGCGCCTGCAGCGCTGGTTCGGCGGTCCCTTGCAGGGGCGCGGCCAGGCGCTCTACACCGGGATCTCCTACGGCCTGGGCGGTACCTTGGGCGGCCTGGCGATGGGCTGGACCTGGAAGGCGCTGGGGCCCTCCCATACCTTCGGCCTCGCCGCGCTGGCGGCCGCCGGCGGCGCGTTGTGCGCGCTGATGACTTTCCGGGCCGAGGCCGCCGAGGCTGCCGAGAGCGCCGGCGCCGGAAGCTAGGCGCTCAAAGCAGGCTCGCCACGCGCTCGGCCAGCGCCAGCGATGAGGTGAGCCCCGGCGACTCGATGCCGAACAGGTTGACCAGCCCCGGCACGCCATGGGTGGCCGGGCCGTCGATGCGGAAGTCGGCGGCCGGCTCGCCGGGGCCGCTGATCTTGGGGCGGATGCCGGCATAGCCCGGCTGCAGCGCGCCATCGGCCAGCGCGGGCCAGTAGCGCCGCACTTCGTCGTAGAAGCTGTCCGCGTCGGACGGATCCACGCCGTACTCGATTTCGTCGATCCAGCGCACATTGGGGCCGAAGCGCGCCTGGCCGCCCAGGTCGATGGTCAGGTGCACGCCCAGGCCGGCGGCTTCCGGTACCGGGTAGATCAGCCGCGAGAACGGCGCGCGCCCGGCCAGCGTGAAATAGCAGCCCTTGGCGTAGTACTGCGGAGGAATGTGCGCGGGCGGCATGCCTTCGATGCTGCGCGCCAGCGCCGGTGCCGTGAGCCCGGCGCAATTGATGACAGTACGGGCCAGCAGCGTGGTGTCGGCCGCGCCGTCCGCGCCGCCGACCTCCAGCCGGATGCCGTCCGGCGTGATCGCGCCGCGCGCCACCGGCGACTGTACCGCCAGCATCGCGCCGGCATTCTCGGCGTCGCCCAGCAGGGCCAGCATCAGGCCATGGCTGTCGACGATGCCGGTGGAGGGCGAGAGCAGGGCGGCGTGGCAATGCAGGTTGGGCTCCAGCGCCTGCGCCTCGGCCTGGCTGATCAGCTGCAGGTCGTGCACGCCGTTGGCGGCGGCCTTGGCGCGGATTCCTTCCAGCGTGGCGACCTGGCCCTGCGTGGTCGCCACGATCAGCTTGCCGCAGCGCTGGTGGCTGACGTGGTGCGAGGCGCAATAGTCATAAAGCATCGCCTTGCCACGCACGCACATTTCCGCCTTCAGCGAGCCCGCCGGATAGTAGATGCCGGCGTGGATCACTTCGCTGTTGCGCGCGCTGGTGATGGTGCCGAAGGCATTCTCGGCTTCCAGCACGATTACCTCGCGGCCCTGCATGGCCAGCGCCCTGGCGATCGCCAGGCCCACCACGCCCGCGCCGATCACCACGCAATCTACCTTTTCCATCGTCCTCCCCTTGTGTCGTTGCTTGTGCCGCCGTGCATCGCGCGCCTGGCGGCGGATTCTCTGTCGTCTCGCGGTCGCGTCAGGACTGGCCGAGCTCCAGCCCCATGCGTTTTGCCGCCGCAGCCAGGTGCCGGCGCGCGGCCTGGCGTGCGGCGCTGGCGCTGCCGGCGGCGATGGCTTCGACCAGCGCCGCGTGTTCTCCGTCGGCACCCAGCGAGCCGCCACGAAAGCGCGCGGCGTTTTCCCACGCGGTTTGCCGCGCCGACAGCAGATGCTGGCCGACGAAGTCCGTCAGGCCGGTAAAGCAGGGGTTGTGCGCGGCCTGGGCGATGGCATGGTGGAAGGCTACGTCGGCCGCCGCGGCGCTGGCGAAGTCCTGCCCGTGCTCGCGCATGGCGGCCAGGGCCGCGCGGATGGCTTGCAGGTCGCTCTCCGAGCGGCGCAGGGCAGCCATTTCGGCGCAGGCGCACTCCACCACCATGCGCAGTTCGAACAATTGCACGAGCGTCGGGCCGCCCTGTGGCGCGCTGGGCATGCGCCATACCTGGCCGCCAGGGGTCTGCGAGACATAGGCGCCGGAGCCTTTGCGGGTGACCAGCACGCCGTCCGCCTTCAACTGCGCGATGGCTTCGCGCACGATGGGGCGGCTCACGCCGAAGGTCTCGCCCAGCGCGGCCTCGGCCGGCAGGCGGGCGCCGGCGGCGAAGCGGCCGGTGGCGATGTCGGCGCGCAGGGCATCGGCAATGCGGGAGGCCAGCGATTCGGGGCGGTTCAGGATTGTCATGGTTATCTGTAAGGCTGTCAGACAGCTTTACGGCATTCTCGGCGGAAAGCCGGCCGGCGTCAAGGCGCAAGGCTGATGCGGTGCAAGCCGGTGCTCAAGGTTTTCCGGCGGCGGCCGATAGCAAGTCAGATGAGATGCGCTATTCACCTGGGACATCGCGGACGCCTGCATGGCGGTCCGCCCGCGCGGTTTGGCGGCGGCCCCGGGCAGCCGCATCACGCGCTGAGCGCTTCGCTAGGTGGCGGCCGGGGGGCATGCGTCCCGCCGGCTTGCCGTTGGATCTGTCACGTCCCACAGATGGGCGTCTACCGCTGCTTCCCATGATTGCACTTACTCCTGACGATCTCCCGGTTGGCCAGCCGTTGCCCTGGTCCTTGCTGGACGAAAGCGGAAACCTCGTGCTCGGCAGCGGCAGCGTGATCCCCGAGGATCGCGACGTCGCGCTGGTGTTCCGCCACGGCGCGGTCTGCCGGCCCGCGGACGAACCCGGCGAACCCGCCGACAACGAGCGCCAGGCCAGCGCCGGGCCCTTTGGCCTGCAGGTCGGCACGCTGCTGCAGATCAAGACCCAGGGCCATGTCGGCCGCGCGGCGGCCAGCCGCCTGATCGGCTTTGTCGACCAGGGCATGTTCGTGACCTGGCCGCAGCTGGGCGGCAAGGAGCTGCAGATGAAGCCGGGGGAAACCGTGCTGCTGCGTGGCTTCTCCGGCCACGCCATTCTCAGCTTCGAATGCACGGTGACCGCGATCTGCCGCAGTCCGTTCCGCTATCTGGTCTTGTCCGCGCCGGCGCAGATGCAGCAGTTGCCGGTGCGCAAGGCAACCCGCGTGCCGACACGGCTGGCTGCCTATATGGTGGACCCGGGGAGCGCAGAGGAGGGCGCCGCTGAAGAGGCCGGCGCGCCGCACGAGCGCAAGGCGTCGCGGCTGGTGATGCTGACCGACCTCAGCACCGGCGGCGCGCAGATCGAGGCCGCCGATGCCGTGCCCGCGCCCGGCACGCCGGTGCGGCTGTGCTTCCACTTGCGGACCGCCGCGCTCGACAGCGAGATCATGGTCGATGGCGTGGCGCGCAACGCGACCCCGATCTCCGCCGCTTCCGGCTTCCCGGTGTTCGGCGTGGCCTTCGACGTGCTGGGCGAGCGCGAGCTGACCCTGCTGCAGTGCTATATCTACGAGCAGTTGCTGACCAGCGCCAGCATGCAGGTCCCGGCCTGATGGCGCAGTGCCGCCGGCCCGTTCATGCCGGCGTTTGGAGTCAACCGCCTAACGCGCCATCTTGCCGCCAACGCGCGCTTCGTCTTTACTGCTCGCAGCAGAAAAACAGGGGCGCGGACGGGCCTGCCGGCCTTGGTCGTCGCCGCGCCCGACAGGAGACCGTATGAAGCGCAATATTCGTTGCGGCGCGCGCCTGTGCGCGCTTGCCGCGGCTTGCCTGTTTGCCGTTGCCATGCCGGCGGCCGGTGGCGTGATTGCCATGTCGCCGGACGAGGTGGCGACGCGTACCGCGATCGGCGCGCAAGGCCGTGGTGGTGTGGCCGAGGCGGTGCTGGAGTTGATCGACGGCATCGGCCAGGTGCCGCTGGCCGGCCCGGCTCTGGTGAGCCTGATCGCCGGCGTGGCGGATGTGATCGGGTGGATGGGGGAAGCCTCCGAGGACAGGCCGCTCTTCCACGATTCACTGACGTTGCCGCAGACGCAGGCATCGAGGGCCTGAGGCGGCCGGGCCAGTTATCCCGCCAACAAAAAACGGCACCGGGTTACGGTGCCGTTTTTTTGTTGCCGCGCCCCGGGGCCCGAAGGCAAGGGGGCGCCGCGCTGGCTTACATGCCCACGTAGTTCGGGCCGCCGCCGCCTTCCGGCGTCACCCACACGATGTTCTGCGTGGGGTCCTTGATGTCGCAGGTCTTGCAGTGCACGCAGTTCTGCGCATTGATCTGCAGGCGTTCCTTGCCGTCGTCGTTCTTGACGAACTCGTACACGCCGGCCGGGCAGTAGCGGCTCTCAGGGCCGGCGAACTTGTCCCAGTTGACGTTGACCGGCACGCTGGCGTCCTTCAGCGTCAGGTGGGCCGGCTGGTTTTCCTCGTGGTTGGTGTTGCTGATGAACACCGAGCTGAGGCGGTCGAAGGTCAGCTTGCCATCCGGCTTCGGATAGGCGATCTGCTCGCATTCGGCGGCTGGCTTGAGGTAGACGTGGTCCGGCTTGGTGCGGTGGATGGTCCAGGGCGGGTTGCGGATGCCAAGCTTGGGCAGCAGCCATTGCTCGATGCCGGTCATCAGCGTGGCGGTGGTGCGGCCCTTCTTGAACCACTGCTTGAAGTTCTTGGCCTGCAGCAGTTCCTTGTGCAGCCAGCTGTTCTCGAACGCCACCGGGTAGGCTGTCAGCTCGTCGTGCTGGCGGCCGGCCTGCAGGGCGTCGTAGGCGGCTTCGGCGGCCATCATGCCGGTCTTGATGGCGGCGTGGCTGCCCTTGATGCGCGACGCGTTCAGGTAGCCGGCGTCGCAGCCGACCAGCGCGCCGCCCGGGAACACGGTCTTGGGCAGCGACAGCAGGCCGCCGGCGGTGATGGCGCGCGCGCCGTAGCCGATGCGCTTGCCGCCTTCGAAGTACTTGCGGATCTCCGGGTGGGTCTTGAAGCGCTGGAATTCCTCGAACGGCGACAGCCAGGGATTGGTGTAGTCCAGGCCGACCACGAAGCCGACCGCCACCTTGTTGTCTTCCATGTGGTAGAGGAAGGAGCCGCCGTAGGTGGCCGGGTCCAGCGGCCAGCCGGCGGTGTGCACCACCAGGCCGGGCTGGTGCTTGGCGGGATCGATCTCCCACAGCTCCTTCAGGCCGATGCCGTAGCTCTGCGGGTCCTTGCCGTCGTCGAGCTTGAAGTGGGCGATCAATTGCTTGCCGAGGTGGCCGCGCGCGCCTTCGGCGAAGATGGTGTACTTGGCGTGCAGCTCCATGCCGAGCTGGAAGTTCTCGGTGGGCTCGCCGTCCTTGTCGATCCCCATGTTGCCGGTGGCCACGCCCTTGACCGAGCCGTCCTCGTTGTAGAGCACTTCGGCGGCCGGGAAGCCCGGGAAAATCTCGATGCCGAGCGCTTCGGCCTGCTGGCCGAGCCAGCGCACGAAGTTCGACAGGCTGACGATATAGTTGCCGTGGTTCTGGAAGCAGTCGGGCAGCAGCGGGGCGCCCTTGGCGCCGGTTTCATCGAGGAACAGGAACTTGTCCTCGGTCACGGGCTGGTTCAGCGGCGCGCCCAGTTCCTTCCAGTTGGGGAACAACTCGTTCAGCGCGCGCGGGTCCATGATGGCGCCGGACAGGATATGGGCGCCGGGCTCGGAGCCTTTTTCCAGCACGCATACGTTGACGTCGTTGCCTTTCTCCTGGGCGAGTTGCTTCAGGCGGATGGCGGTTGCCAGGCCGGCGGGACCGCCGCCGACGATGACAACGTCGTATTCCATGGCCTCGCGGGGGCCGTATTGCTCCAGGAGCTGCTGCTGATTCATTGTCTCTAACCCTCTATTCTTGGCAACTTGCGCGCAATTGTGGGAAATCCGTGTGCGGTGATTCGGGGAATGCGGTGGCCGGGCCGGTCAAGGCGACGCGGAAAGTGGTGGCGCAGAGCCAATCGCGGCCATCTGCGCGTTTTTCCTCTTTCCCTTTGAGGCCCGAGTTCTTAGAATCTCCGGCATTGTCCGGGACTCGCCATGGTCAGGCAAGATTTTTTTTGGAACGACCGTTCTTTTTTTTGATATGCTGCCTTTCGTTTTGCCAGGCAGTTTTCGTGAGGAGCGCCCCCCGGCCCGGGCCATGGCAGGTGACGGCGGGGGCTCCGAATATAGAGGTCATCATGGGTTTGTCGATCAATCTGGAAGGCAAGGTTGCGCTGGTAACGGGCGCTTCGAGCGGTCTGGGCACGCGCTTTGCCCACGTCATGGCGGCCGCGGGCGCCAAGGTGATACTGGCATCGCGCCGTACCGAGCGTCTCAAGGAGCTGCGCGCCGCGATCGAGGCCGAAGGCGGCAGCGCCCATGTGGTGCGGCTTGACGTGACCGATCCGGACAGCATCCGCGCCGCGGTGGCGCACGCCGAGACCGAGGCCGGCGCGATCGATATCCTGGTCAACAATTCGGGCGTCTCCACCACGCAGAAGCTGACTGATGTGACGCCGGACGACTTCGATTTCGTCTTCGACACCAACACGCGCGGCGCTTTCTTCGTGGCGCAGGAAGTGGCAAAGCGCATGATCGCGCGCGCCAAGGGCGCCGAGAAGAACGGCAATCCGCTGCCGCAGTCGCGCATCGTGAACATCGCCTCGGTGGCGGGGCTCAAGGTGCTGTCGCAGATCGGCGTGTACTGCATGAGCAAGGCGTCGGTGGTGCACATGACCAAGGCCATGGCGCTCGAATGGGCGCGCCACGGCATCAACGTCAATGCGATCTGCCCGGGCTATATCGATACCGACATCAATCACCATCACTGGGATACCGATGCCGGCCAGAAGCTGATCCAGATGCTGCCGCGCAAGCGCGTGGGCAAGCCGGAAGATCTCGATGGCCTGCTGCTGCTGCTGGCCTCCGACCAGTCGCAGTTCATCAACGGCGCGGTGATCACCGCCGACGACGGCATGGTGTAAGCGGACGCGGGCGGCTTCGCCCGCGTCCTGCCAGGCCGGTCCCGCTGCGCGCCAGAAGTGCGGGCGGGACGCGCGTTTTCCCGGCCCAGGGCTTATCCGGTCCCCTTGGGCGCGAGGCGCGAATGGCCTGGCGGCAGCCCGGCCTGCGGTCGCTGGCGGGCGTAAAAATTCCCCCATGTTGCGCAGACTTGGCATAATCCGCCATGTCTTGAGATTAAGTCTTTACATAATTCAGAAGAAAATCCGCAAGCGGCCGGCGTGCCGCGCGGACCGGACCGGAGGCCGGGGAGATGCAAGCAGACAGGGAGGGGCGGCGCGATGCCGGCCCGCAACACGTCACGGCCGTGCCGGACGAAGCTGGTGCCAGCCAGCCACTGGAAAACACCACGGACGGCGGCGACATCGGTTTCAGGGTCCCGCCGCGCATCGAGGACTGGATCGGCGTGATCGTCATGGCGCTGCTGGTGTGCATCACGTTCGCCAATGTGGTGGTGCGCTATTTCACCGACGAATCGTTTGCCTGGACCGAGGAATTCTCGGTCTTCCTGATGATCGTGCTGGCCCTGGTGGCCGGCAGCGCGGCGGTGGCGCGCGACCGCAATATCCGCATCGAGTTCTTCTTCGAGCGCGGCAGCGCGGCGCGGCAACGGCGCCTTGGCGTGTTCTCGGCACTGATGGTGGCGGTCATGTTCGTCGCGCTGGCGGTGCTGGGCGCGCGCGTGACGTGGGACGAGTACGCCTTCGGCGAAACGTCGCCCGGCATCGGCATCCCGAGCTGGTGGTACTCGGTCTGGCTGCCGGTGCTGTCGGGGGCCATCGCATTGCGGGCGTTGGGCCTGGCGGCGCGCAACCTGCGCGCGCTCAGGGCGCTGCATGCGCAGCGCGTCAATGGCGCGCCGGCGTCGGAGTCCGCGCCATGACTCTCGTTGCGATTACCTTGTTCGTGGTGTTCCTCGGGCTGATGATGCTCGGGGTGCCGATCGGCGTCTCGCTGGGCCTTGGCGGCCTGGTGGCGATCGGCCTGTCCAACCTCGACACGCAGATGTTCGGCCTGCTGGCCGTGCCGCAGAATTTCTACGCCGGGCTGGCCAAGTATCCCTTGCTGGCCATCCCGATGTTCGTGCTGGTCGGCTCGATCTTCGACCGCTCCGGCGTGGCGCAGCGGCTGGTCACCTTCGCCATTGCCATCGTCGGCCGCGGCCCCGGCATGCTGCCGCTGGTGGCGATCCTGGTGGCGATGTTCCTGGGCGGCATCTCGGGCTCCGGCCCGGCCAACGCGGCGGCGGTGGGCGGCGTGATGATCGCGGCGATGTCGCGCGCGGGCTATCCCGGCGCGTACAGCGCGGCCGTGGTCGGCGCGGCCGCCGCTACCGACATCCTGATCCCGCCCTCGGTGGCCTTCATCATCTACAGCGTGCTGGTGCCCGGCGCCTCGGTGCCGGCACTGTTTGCCGCCGGCATGATCCCCGGCATCCTGGCCGGCTTGGCGCTGATCGTGCCGGCGGTGTGGCTGGCGCGCAAGCACAATATGGGCGCCATCGAGGCCGGCTTGCCGCGCCCGCCGTTCTGGAAGAGCCTGCGCGAGGCGGCCTGGGGCCTGGTCGCGCCGTTCCTGATCCTGGGCGGCATGCGCGCGGGCTGGTTCACGCCGACCGAGGCCGCCGTGGTGGCGGTGGTGTACGGCCTGTTCGTCGGCATGGTGATCTACCGCAGCATCGGCATGCGCGACCTCTTCGTGATCTTCCAGGAGGCGGCGGAGACCTCCGCGGTGATCTTGCTGGTGGTGGCGCTGGCCGGCATCTTCGCCTATGCGCTGTCCACGCTCGGCGTGATCGATCCGCTGGCCAATGCCATCGCGCATTCCGGCCTGGGCGAGTACGGCGTGCTGGCGCTGATCGTGGCCTTGCTGATGACGGTGGGGATGTTCCTCGACGGCATCTCGATCTTCCTGATCTTCGTGCCGCTGCTGCTGCCGATCGCCAACGCCTTCCACTGGAACCCGGTGTGGTTCGGCGTGGTGCTCACGCTCAAGGTGGCGCTGGGGCAGTTCACGCCGCCGCTGGCGGTGAACCTGATGGTCTCGTGCCGGATCGCGCGCGTGCGCATGGAAGAGACCGTGCCCTGGGTGGTCTGGATGCTGCTGGCCATGTTCATCGCCATGCTGATGGTGCTGGCCTATCCGCCGCTGGCGACCTGGCTGCCGGACCGTCTCGGTTATTGAGCGGCATTGACCGTGTTGCGACGGGGCGGCGATGCTGCCCCGGCCGCCATCCGCGGGCAGTGCTGGAGCAGTACATAAGAAACGCACAACACATCCTGAGAGGAGAGAACAGATGAAACGTCGTGCCCTGATGCTGTCGCTGGCAGCCACCATCGCCGCCGCTGCCCTCGCGCCCGCTGGCGCCATGGCGCAGAGCTACAAGTCCGAATACAAGATGTCGCTGGTGCTCGGTCCCGCGTTCCCGTGGGGCAAGGGCGGCGAGATCTGGGCCGACCTGGTGCGCCAGCGCACCAGCGGCCGCATCAATATCAAGCTCTACCCGGGTACTTCGCTGGTGGCCGGCGACCAGACCCGCGAGTTCTCGGCGATCCGCCAGGGCGTGATCGACATGGCGGTAGGCTCGACCATCAACTGGTCGCCCCAGGTCAGGGAACTGAACCTGTTCTCGCTGCCGTTCCTGATGCCGGACTACAAGGCGCTGGACGCGCTCACGCAAGGCGATGTCGGCAAGTCGATCTTCGCCACGCTGGACAAGGCCGGCGTGGTGCCGCTGGCCTGGGGCGAGAACGGCTTCCGCGAAGTCTCCAACTCCAAGCATGAGATCCGCAAGCCGGAAGATCTCAAGGGCATGAAGCTGCGCGTGGTGGGCTCGCCGCTGTACATCGAGACCTTCAACGCACTGGGCGCCAACCCGACGCAGATGAGCTGGGCCGATGCGCAGCCGGCCATGGCTTCGGGCGCGGTGGACGGCCAGGAGAACCCGCAGTCGGTGTTCGCCGCCGCCAAGCTCTACACCGTGGGCCAGAAATTCGTCACCACCTGGGGCTACGTGGCCGACCCGCTGATCTTCGTGGTCAACAAGCAGATCTGGGAAAGCTGGACCCCGGCCGACCGCGAGATCGTCAGGCTTGCTGCCATCGACGCCGGCAAGCAGGAGACGGCACTGGCGCGCAAGGGCCTGGTGGAAGCCGGCGCCCCGGCCTGGAAGGACATGGAGACCCATGGCGTGAAGGTGACCCAGCTGACGCCGGCCGAGCACGACGCTTTCCGCAAGGCGACCGCCAAGGTCTACGACAAGTGGAAGAAGCAGATCGGTACCGACCTGGTGGCCAAGGCGGAAGCCTCGATCGCCAAGCGCTGAGCGCAACGGTCGTTCATGCTTGGTCCAAAGGTTTGGTCCAAAGGGGGGGAGGCTGACGCTTCCCCCCTTTTTTGTTGCGAGGTAAGGCTGCATTTGCTATCAAGCGTGACAAAACGCGGCCGTTAATACACATGCTTGCTAGAATTCGCCGGTGACCGTGTGCGCGTGGCGCATCATCGCGGTCGCGACGGTGTCCTTG
This sequence comes from Cupriavidus sp. 2TAF22, assembly GCF_052115045.1. Lineage (NCBI taxonomy): Bacteria > Pseudomonadati > Pseudomonadota > Betaproteobacteria > Burkholderiales > Burkholderiaceae > Cupriavidus > Cupriavidus sp. 2TAF22. The sequence continues at coordinate 384,624 of NZ_JBFRFX010000013.1, read as the reverse complement.
GCATGCTGCCGTGGCTTTGCCGCCATGGTTATGTCCCAGAACCCGAACCCTCGCCCAGTCCAAGCCGGAACGCCATGTTGAACAACTCCCGCCGCGCCCCCTTGCTAGCCAGCCTGATCGGCCTGGCGTTGTCGATGTCCGCCGCTGGCGTGCTGGCGGCCGTCGAGCCCGTAACGGCATCGGCAGCGTCGCTGGGCGCGGGTGCGGCACCGGCCGACAACCTGCAGGCGTCGTCTGCCTCGCTGGGGCTGGTGTCCGAACTGCAGCAGCGCTTGCGCGACCGCACCGTGCGCGAGCTGCGCACCAGCTACAACGGCGACTACGGCACCACCCTGATGCTGGCCGACGATCAGGTGGTGTGCTACGTGGCGCTGTTCTATCAGAAGAATCTGTGGCGGGTCTTCCGCTTCGAGTCGATCGGCGCCGCCGAGCAGGCTTACCGCCAGGTGACCAGGCAGAGCGCGGCCTGGGCCAGCGATGATATCCGGCGCCAGGTGCTGGCATCGCAGAAGCGTGCCTATGACCGTGCCTTGCAGGACACCGAGGCGCGTGCCAACGCCCTCAATGAAGACCTGCGGGTGATGCAGGCCCAGCGCCAGCGCATTGCCGAAGAGCAGCAGGCCAACCGTGCCGAAGTGCAGAGCGCCGAAGTCGAGAGCCGTGCTTCGCGCGTCCGTCTGGATCAGTTGCAGCAGCAGATCCGCCGCATGGAGTCTTCGCTGGTGGATTCTGGCCTGGCCTCGCCGCCGGCGCACGGCAGCCGCCAGCCGCGCCACTGAGCGGCCGGGCCGCCCGCCACCTGTGGCGCGGGCTGCCGGCAGTTCGTCCCGATCCGCCGGACTTGCCGCCGGTGGCGCCGCGGGTGGAGCCCATCCCGCCTCCCCTGCGGCTGATGCCGAAGCCGTCCTCCGCTGGCGGCGTTTTCCGAATTTTCCCCAGCCAGAATGCGTTTCGTCCGAATCGCATGCCGTCGTCGCGGGCCTAAGATCCTGCGCTGACAGTTTCTTCCGGACGGGCCGGCGAGACTGTGTCGCCATCGCGCTCCAGGGGGTACGCCGTGTCCCGTTCCAGCTCTCTCGCCAGATCTGTCACCAGTCCAGCTGCCAACCGAGCTTCCAGCCCGGCTTCCGGCGCCTCGCCGTTGCCGGCAAGCCATGACGTGCCGCCGCCGTGGGGTACGAATTTCGCGGTGCGCGAGTCGCTTGAGGCCATGCGCACCGCCGCCGTCAGGCGGCATCTGGCGGAAGCCGGACCGCGCCAGGCACGCGTGCTGCGCCTGGCGCGGCAGCGCAGCCTGGTGGCCGGCACCCTGGGCGGGGGCATGCTGGTGCTGGTGGCCTGGCTTGCCAGCGTGGCGTTGCGCGACGAAGCCTCGCCGGCCGTCCTGACGAAGCAGGCGCCGGCTGTGGCTGCCCCGGAGACGCCGGCTGTGGTTGCCCCGCAATCGCCGGTGCCGGTGCCCGTGGCGCAGGGCGAGCCGGAAGCTGTCCCGTCCTTCGTCCCCGAGGCCGTCGCGGCCGTTGCGGCCGTGTCGCCGCTGGTTTCGGCATTTGCCGCCGCCGCCCGGCCTCCCGTCCCACTCGGTGCCGCCGCCCCCGCCGCGAATGCGCCGCAGGTCGAGCCCCGGTTGCCGATGCGGCCGCGGCCGGTGCCGGCGCGAGCCGTGGCCAGCCGCAACGATTTCGGGCACTACGGCGTTGCCGTCGATCCGGCCGGCGACGACGAGGCGCCGGAGTCCGGCGCCTTCGAGGGCTGGCCACGTCCCAGCGCGTCTGCCTACCTGCCGCCCGATACGCCATTCGAATTGCCCGCGCACACCCGCCTGAGCGGCGGCTGAGGCCTGGAATCATCGCTTTGGCCGATGGAAGCAACGCGCCACGGGTGGTAGGCTAGCGGCCATGAAACCCGTATTCACTCTGCGCATGCCCATCCGGTGGGGCGACATGGACGCCATGGGCCATGTCAACAACACGGTCTACTTCCGCTACCTGGAACAGGCGCGCATCGCCTGGTTCGAGTCGCTCGGGCATGGCGGCAAGGATGCCGCCGGCCACGGCCCGGTCATCATCAATGCGCACATGACCTTTATCCGGCAGCTGCGCTATCCCGGCGACATCGAGTGCCGCATGTCCGCCGGCGAACTGGGCCGCACCAGCTTCGAGACCCGCATGGAGATCCGCCGCACGGACCAGCCTGACGTGGTCTACGCCGAGGGCGGCGCCAAGGTGGTGTGGTGCGACTACGAGGCGGAAAAATCGGTTCCGGTACCGGCGGCGATCCGGGCGCTGATGGCGTAGGGCCGGGCGGGGCGCTACCGCGCCGCTCAGTGGTTGACCAGGCGCTGCACCAGGTCCACCGCGGTGTGGGCCCCGTATTTCTTCATCAGGCGCGCACGGTAGATGTCCACGGTGCGCGGGCTGATCGACAGCAGCTTGCCGATCTGCTTGCTGGTCTTGCCGTCCACCAGCTGCGCGGCAATATCGCGCTCGCGCGCCGTCAGTTCGGCGGTGACGGGACGCTTCTGCGAGAGATCCTCGAAGGTCCAGATGCCCGCGCCAAGCGGAGTCTGTCGGTCCAGCGAGCGGCCGGTGACGTGGCACCAGAACAGTTCGCCTCCGGCGCGCTTCATGATGCGCTCGTCCGAGTAGGCTCCCTTTGCGTTCATGATCGGCACGATCCGTGCGCCGGTGCGCTCGAATTCGTCGGCGGTGGGGTAGAGTACCTGGAACGATTCCCCGAGCAGTGCCTGCCGCGTGGTGCCGAAGATGCGGCACAGCTCGTCGTTGCAGTCCTCTATCACGCGCTCGCGCGACAGCACGAGTCCGACGGGGGCGAGCTGGAAGGCGGTCTGGTAGTCGATGGCGGACATTGGCTTATGTAGTTTTACGTATTGGCGCGGGATGCCGCCCATGCGTATGCTGTCGGACGTTGGGCAGCGGGCGATCTCCGCCCGATTGTACCGTTACAATTTCCCTGCGTGGCTCGCCGGCGGCACTCCGGAAGGCGGGCGCAGCGACAGGAAAATCACCGAGGAAGGAGATAAAGATGAACAAGGTCTACGCCAGCGCCGCAGAGGCGCTCGCGGGCGTCGTCCGCGACGGCCAGACGATCGCGGTCGGCGGCTTCGGTCTGTGCGGCATCCCCGAGGCTCTGATCGAGGCGCTGCGCGACAGCGGCGCCAAGCAGCTAACCTGCATCTCGAACAACGCCGGCGTGGATGGCTTCGGCCTGGGCATGCTGCTCGCCACGCGCCAGATCAGGAAGATGATCTCGTCCTACGTGGGCGAGAACAAGGAGTTCGAGCGCCAGTACCTGGCCGGTGAACTGGAGCTGGAATTCACGCCGCAGGGCACGCTTGCCGAGAAGCTGCGCGCCGGCGGCTCGGGCATCCCGGCTTTCTTTACCAAGACCGGCGTCGGCACCATCGTCGCGGAAGGCAAGGAAATCCGCGAGTTCGACGGGCAGCAATACGTGATGGAGCGCGCCCTGACTGCCGACGTGGCGCTGGTCAAGGCCTACAAGGCGGACCGCGCAGGCAACCTGGTATTCCGCCGCACGGCGCGCAACTTCAACCCGATGTGCGCGATGGCGGGCAAGGTCACCCTGGTCGAGGTCGAGCACCTGGTCGAGACCGGCACGCTGGACCCGGACGAGGTCCATACGCCGGGCATTTTCGTGCAGCGCATCGTGGTGAACGCCACCCCCGAGAAACGCATCGAGCAGCGCACCGTGCGTGCCGCCAGCTGAGGAGAGACATCATGGCATGGACACGTGACGAAATGGCGGCGCGCGCCGCGACCGAACTGCAGGACGGCTTCTACGTCAACCTGGGTATCGGCCTGCCGACCCTGGTGGCAAACCACGTCCCGGCAGGGATGGAGGTGTGGCTGCAATCCGAGAACGGCCTGCTTGGCATCGGCCCGTTCCCGACCGAGGCGGAAGTCGACGCCGACATGATCAACGCCGGCAAGCAGACCGTGACCACGCTGCCGGGCTCGTCGATCTTCTCCTCGGCGGACTCGTTCGCGATGATCCGCGGCGGTCATATCAACCTGGCCATCCTGGGTGCGATGCAGGTCAGCGAGCGCGGCGACCTGGCCAACTGGATGATCCCGGGCAAGATGGTCAAGGGCATGGGTGGCGCGATGGACCTCGTTGCCGGCGTCGGCCGTGTGGTGGTGCTGATGGAGCACACCGCCAAGAAGAAGGACGGCAGCGAAGACATCAAGATCCTGAAGTCCTGCAACCTGCCGCTGACGGGCGTGGGCGTGATCAACCGCATCATCACCGACCTCGGCGTGATCGACATCACCGATGCAGGTCTCAAGCTGGTGGAAACGGCGCCTGGCGTAAGCCGCGAAGAGATCCAGAGCAAGACCGGCGCGACGCTGCTCTGATCTGCCGATGGCAGCAATGCCATGTGTAGTCTCCCCGTTCCCGCTTGCGGGAGCGGGGAGCATACCAGCGCGGAGATGGCGCTCGCACGGGCCTCGCCCGCACCCCGGAATGGCCGCGACGCGGCCATTCTTGCCTTATGCGCTGCGCCGGTTGTAGCTGGCGAAGACCGAGGCTGCGCCATCCCTGCGGATCAGCAGGACGTCGAACGGGTCCTTGCGCGGGCCTTGTTCCATGCCCGGCGAGCCGACCGGCATGCCCGGCACCGCGAGGCCCGCGGCATCAGGCTTGGCGGCCAGCAGCCGCTTGATGTCGGCCGCGGGCACATGCCCCTCGATGCCGTAGCCGGCGATGCGCCCGGTGTGGCAGGATCCGAAGCGCGCGGGAATGCCGGCCCGCGCGCGATGCGGTTCCGTATCGTCCACATTGCGCACCGTGACGGCGAAGCCATTCGCCCGCAAGTGCTCGACCCAGCCTTCGCAGCAGCCGCAATCCGGGTTCTTGAAGACTTCGATGGCCAGCACCGGCGCGGCCTGGGCGCCGCGCAGCGCAAGCGCGGCGGTGGCGCCCGTCGCCAGGGCCCCGATGAAGCGGCGTCTTTGCATGGCGGCTCCCTGCGCTTACTGCGCCACCCAGCCGCCGTCCATGTTCCAGGCCACGCCGCGCACCTGGCGCGCGGCATCGCTGGAGAGGAACACCGCCAGCGCGCCGAGCTCCTCCGGCGTGACGAACTGGCCGGACGGCTGCTTCTCGATGACCAGGTCCTGCTTGGCCTGTTCCACCGGGATGCCGTCCTTCTGCGCGCGCGCTTCCACCTGTTTTTGCACCAGCGGGGTCAGCACCCAGCCCGGGCAGATCGCATTGGCGGTAACGCCGGTCTGCGCGGTCTCCAGCGCGGTCACCTTGGTGAAGCCGACGATGCCGTGCTTGGCGGCCACGTAGGCCGACTTCTGCGCCGACGCCACCAGGCCGTGGACGGAGGCGATATTGATGATGCGGCCCCAGTCCTTGCGCTTCATGCCGGGCAGCGCCAGGCGCGTGGTGTGGAAGGCGGAGGTCAGGTTGATGGCGATGATGGCATCCCAGCGCTCGGGCGGGAAATCCTCGATATTGGCGACGTGCTGGATGCCGGCGTTGTTGACGAGGATGTCGGCACCGCCGAATTCCGCCTCGGCGTAGCGCATCATGTCCTCGATCTCGGCGGACTTGCTCATGTCGGCGCCGTGGTAGCCCACGCGGATGCCCGCGCCGGCTTGCGCGCCGGCTTGCGCGATTTCGCGCTTGGCGGCCTCGGCGTCGCCGAAGCCGTTGACGATGATATTGGCGCCTTGGGCGGCGAGCGCCTGCGCGATGCCCAGACCGATACCGCTGGTCGAGCCAGTGACCAGTGCCGTCTTGCCTTCAAGCATGGATGTCTCCGTCGGAAAATGTAATGGACGCGGGAGTGTGGTTGTCCGAAGATCGCGGCTGCGCGCGCTGGCAGCGCATGCGTGGCGGCGCCAGCCCGATGCTGTGGCATTGTAACTGCTGCAGCGTACAATCCAGCTTTGCCCAATCGCGCGCCGCCTGCCGGCGGCGCTGCTTCGATAACGTCTTGCCAGGGAGTTCAGATGTCAGCCAGTCCGCGCCTCGGCTTCGTCCAGTGCATCAGCCCGGCGGGGCTCCACCGCATGGCGTATCACGAGTGGGGCGACCCCGCCAATCCCCGTGTCCTGATGTGCGTGCATGGCCTGACGCGCACCGGCCGCGATTTCGATACCGTGGCGGCCGCGCTGTGCGGTGAGTACCGCGTGGTCTGCCCCGACGTGGTCGGGCGCGGCCGCTCGGACTGGCTGGCCGATCCGCGCCGCTATGTCGTGCCGCAGTACGCGTCGGACATGATCACGCTGATCGCGCGGCTCAACGTCGAGCAGGTCGACTGGTTCGGCACCTCGATGGGCGGGCTGATCGGCATGGGCCTGGCCGGCCTGCCCAAGTCGCCGGTGCGCAAGCTGCTGCTCAACGACGTGGGCCCGCGCCTGGCGGCCTCGGCGGTGGAGCGGATCGGCGCCTACCTGGGCCTGCCGGTGCGCTTCAAGACCTTCGAGGAAGGCCTGGCCTACCTGCAGACCATCAGCGCCTCGTTCGGCCGGCATACGCCCGAGCAGTGGCGCGAGCTCAACGGCGCCATCCTCAAGCCGGTGCAGGGCGCCGAAGGCCTGGAATGGGGCTTGCATTACGATCCGGCGATGGCGCTGCCGTTCCGCGAGACCACGCCCGAGCAGGTGGCGGCGGGCGAGGCGGCGCTGTGGCATATGTTCGAGGCCATCCAGGCGCCGACGCTGGTGGTGCGCGGCGCCCAGTCCGACCTGCTCACGCGCGAGACCGTGGCCGAGATGGTGGCGCGCGGGCGCAATGTCAGTGCCGTGGAGGTGCAGGATGTGGGCCATGCGCCGACCTTCATCGATCCGGCGCAGGTGGCCATCGCCAAGCAGTTTTTCCTGGGCGCGGCCTGAGGCCGGCCGGGGCCGGCCGCCTTTCAAGCGAATGAACCAAGCATCAGAGACCAGAGTATTGCCATGAGTACCGATGAACTGAAGCGCGCCCACGTGGGCAAGCGCCTGTCCGAATACGCGATCTACAACGGCGTGGTCTACCTTGCCGGCCAGGTGCCGGAAGTCGATCCCGCCGCCGACCTGCGTGGCCAGACCCGCGAGGTGCTGGGCCATATCGAGCGGCTGCTCAACGAAGCCGGCAGCGACAAGAGCCGGATCCTCTCATGCCAGATCTTCCTTACCAATGTGGACAACATCGGCGAGATGAACGAGGTGTGGGACGAGTGGGTGGTGCAGGGCCACACGCCGCCGCGCGCTACGGTGGAAGCGCGCCTGGCCAATCCGCAGTACCTGATCGAAGTGGTCGTGACCGCCGCGCTCAAGTGAGGGCTGGTGCTGCAAGATGGTGACGTCGACTGACCTGACCGGGCAGGTTGCCGGTACGCCCGATGCCGGACTGGTGGAGCGGGCGCTGGCCTATGTGCGCGAGCGCGGCAGCGCCGCGCTGCTGCCGACCGGGGAGCCCGTGCTGACGCATGCCGAGGGCATGCTGAAGGTGCTCGACGGCCTGCGCGTCGACGATGCCGCGCGCGCCGCCGCGTGCCTGTTTGCGGTGGCGGCCTTCGTGCCTGGCTGCGAGGCGGAAATCGAGCCACGCTTCGGCGAGGAAGTCGCGCGGCTGGTCAAGGGCGTGCGCCAGCTGCTGCGCATCGGCGCCATCGCGGTGGGCCACAGCGGGGCGCCGGAAACGACCAAGGACGAGATCGCCGCGCGCCAGGAACAGGTGGAAGCGCTGCGCAAGATGCTGCTTGCCTTCGCGCAGGATATCCGCGTGGTGCTGGTGCGGCTGGCCTCGCGCCTGCAGACGCTGCGCTGGCTGGCGCAGGTCAAGGCGCAGCCGCTGCCCGGGGTGGCGCGCGAAACGCTGGACATCTACGCGCCGCTGGCCAACCGGCTCGGTATCTGGCAGATGAAGTGGGAGCTGGAGGACCTGGCATTCCGCTTCGAGCAGCCCGATACCTACAAGCGCATCGCCAGGCTGCTCGACGAGAAGCGCATCGAGCGCGAGGGCTATATCGCCAGCGCCATCGCGCGGCTGCAATCCGAGCTCGAGACGGCCGGCATCCGCGCCGAGGTGACGGGCCGGCCTAAGCATATCTACAGCATCTGGAAGAAGATGCGCGGCAAGGAACTCGACTTTGCCGACCTCTACGACGTGCGCGCCTTCCGCGTGATCGTGGACGACATCAAGGATTGCTACACCGTGCTGGGCATCGTGCACCATATCTGGCAGCCGATCCCGCGCGAGTTCGATGACTATATCTCCCGGCCCAAGTCCAACGGCTACAAGTCGCTGCACACGGTGGTGATCGGCGACGACGGGCGCGCCTTCGAGGTGCAGATCCGCACCCAGGAGATGCATCATTTCGCCGAGTACGGCGTGGCGGCGCACTGGCGCTACAAGGAGGCCGGTTCCAAGGGCTATAGCGGCCAGTTCTCGGCCAGCGAGCGCTACGACGAGAAGATCGCCTGGCTGCGCCAGCTGCTGGCCTGGAAAGACGACGCCGACCACTCGGTGGCGCACGATGAATCGTGGGAGCAGCTCAAGCACGCCGCCATCGACGACCACATCTACGTGCTGACGCCGCAGGCGCGCGTGGTCGCGCTGCCGCAGGGCGCCACGCCGGTGGACTTTGCCTACTACCTGCATACCGACCTGGGCCACCGCTGCCGCGGCGCGCGCGCGGACGGCACCATGGTGCCGCTCAATACGCCGCTCAAGAACGGGCAGACGGTGGAGATCATCGCCGTCAAGCAGGGCGGGCCGTCGCGCGACTGGCTCAACGCCGAGCTCGGCTATCTTGCCGCGCCGCGCGCGCGGGCCAAGGTGCGGGCCTGGTTCAACGCGCTCGACTCGCAGGAGACCATTTCGCAGGGGCGGGCGCTGATCGACAAGTCGCTGCAGCGCGAAGGCAAGACCGCGGTCAACCTCGACGACCTGGCCACGCGGCTTGGCTTCAAGACGCCGGACGACCTGTTCGCTGCCGTCGCCAAGGAAGAATTCAGCCTGCGCCATGTGGAGCAGGCCCTGCGCCATCCGGAAGGCGCGGGGCCCGTCACCGCGCTGAGCGAGGAAGAGGCCGTCACCAAGAAGAGCCGCGCCACCAGCGTGGCGCGTGGCGCCAAGAGCGGCGTGCTGGTGGTGGGCGTGGACTCGCTGATGACGCAGATGTCCAGGTGCTGCAAGCCGGCGCCGCCGGACGATATCGTCGGCTTCGTCACGCGCGGGCGCGGCGTCTCCATTCACCGCCGCAACTGCCACACGTTCTGCCAGCTTTCGGCGCGCGCGCCGGAGCGCGTGATCCAGACCGAGTGGGGCAAGAAGAGCGATGCGGTGTATCCGGTGGACATCCACGTGGAGGCAGTCGACCGGCAAGGCCTGCTGCGCGATATCTCCGAAGTGCTGTCGCGCGAGAAGATCAATGTTACCGGCGTGAAGACGCTGTCGAGCAAGGGCGTGGCGCGCATGCAGTTCACGGCCGAGGTGTCGGAGGCGACGCAGTTGCAGCGCGCACTCGGATTGATAGAAGACGTGGCAGGGGTCTTGCAGGCGAAAAGAAAGTGATGCTATACTCGCGCTTTCGCTAGGCTCGTAGCTCAGCTGGTTAGAGCACCACCTTGACATGGTGGGGGTCGTTGGTTCGAGTCCAATCGAGCCTACCAATGAATTCGCAGTGGTAAGCAATTCTGGTAGTGCACTAGCGTGCAGCAGAAAAAGAAGTAATGAAGTAATGAAGTAAGGCGGCAGTAGTGTGGCAGTAGGCTCGTAGCTCAGCTGGTTAGAGCACCACCTTGACATGGTGGGGGTCGTTGGTTCGAGTCCAATCGAGCCTACCAAAAGCATTGCAGCAAGAAGTAGCTTGGCAGTAAGCAGCAGCAAACGCAGTATCGCAGTACCCGGTTCAACCCGTTCACAGGAATGGAAGGCGCCATGATGAAGACATCGCGAACTACTACCGCTAATTAGCGACAGTAGTCGAGGTGCGCCTTGATCCCGGATCGTCCGGGGTTGAATTGAGAATAACGCAGCCTTGGCTGCGTTTTTTTTCGTCTGTCGCTCGTTAGCTGCCTGATATGCTGCCCGGTCCCCGGTGGATCCGACCGGGTGAAAGTCCCCGCTGCCTGGCCCGTGCCGATGCATGGTCGCCCGGTGCTACAAGATGCTTTTCATCCGCTTGCCGAGACAACGAGACCGGCGGGCGGATTCCTGATGAGGTGCAAGATGATCGCAATCACGCTGCCGGATGGTTCCCGCCGCGAGTTTCCCGGCCCGGTGACGGTCGCAGAAGTGGCGCAGAGCATTGGCGCCGGCCTGGCCAAGGCGGCCCTGGCCGGCAAGGTGGACGGCCGCATGGTCGACACGAGCTACCTGATCGAGCAGGACGCCGGCCTGGCCATCGTGACTGACAAGGACGCCGACGGCGTCGACGTGATCCGCCATTCGACGGCGCACTTGCTGGCCTACGCCGTCAAGGAGTTGTATCCGGAAGCGCAGGTGACGATCGGTCCGGTGATCGAGAACGGCTTCTACTACGACTTCGCCTACAAGCGCCCCTTCACGCCCGAGGACCTCGTTGCCATCGAGAAGAAGATGGCCGAGCTCGCCAAGAAGGACGAGAAGGTGACGCGCGAGGTCTGGAGTCGCGACGAGGCGGTGAAGCTGTTCGAGTCGATGGGCGAGAAGTACAAGGCCGAGATCATTGCCTCGATTCCGCAGGACCAGGAAATCGGCCTGTACCGCGAAGGCGAGTTCGTCGACCTGTGCCGCGGCCCGCACGTGCCTTCCACGGGCAAGCTCAAGGTCTTCAAGCTGATGAAGGTGGCCGGCGCCTACTGGCGCGGCGACGCCAAGAACGAGATGCTGCAGCGTATCTACGGCACGGCCTGGGCCAAGAAGGAAGACCAGGAAGCCTACCTGCACATGCTGGAGGAAGCCGAGAAGCGCGACCACCGCAAGCTGGGCAAGCTGCTCGACCTATTCCACCTGCAGGAAGAGGCGCCTGGCATGGTGTTCTGGCACCCGAAGGGCTGGCAGGTGTGGCAGGCGGTGGAGCAATACATGCGCGGCCGCCTGACGCAGGCCGGTTATGAGGAAGTGCGCACGCCGCAGGTGATGGACCGTTCGCTGTGGGAGAAGTCGGGCCACTGGCAGAACTACAAGGAGAACATGTTCGTCACGGAGTCGGAGAAGCGCGACTACGCGATCAAGCCGATGAACTGTCCCGGCCACGTGCAGATCTTCAACCACGGCCTGCGCTCCTACCGCGACCTGCCGCTGCGCCTGGCCGAGTTCGGCGCCTGCCACCGCAACGAGCCCTCGGGCGCGCTGCACGGCCTGATGCGCGTGCGCGGTTTCGTGCAGGATGATGCGCATATCTTCTGCACCGAAGAGCAGATCGTCGCCGAGGCCAAGGCTTTCAACGAGCTGGCCTTCTCCGTCTACGACGACTTCGGCTTCAAGGACGTGGCGGTCAAGTTGTCGCTGCGCCCCGAGCAGCGCGCCGGTTCGGACGAGGTGTGGGATCACGCCGAGGAAGGCCTGCGGCTGGCGTTGCGCGCCTGTGGCGTGGAGTGGGAAGAACTGCCGGGCGAGGGTGCCTTCTACGGCCCGAAGGTCGAATACCACATCAAGGATGCCATCGGCCGCTCGTGGCAGTGCGGTACGCTGCAGCTCGACCTGGTGCTGCCGGAGCGCCTGGGTGCGGAATACGTCTCCGAGGACAATTCGCGCAAGCGTCCCGTGATGCTGCACCGGGCCATCCTGGGCTCCTTCGAGCGCTTCCTGGGCATCCTGCTGGAAAACCATGCGGGCGCGCTGCCAGCCTGGCTGGCGCCGGATCAGGTCGTAGTGCTGAATATTGCCGACTCACAGGCAGAATATGCCGAAAACGTCGTGCAACTTCTGCAAAAACAAGGATTTAGGGCTAAGGCGGATTTGCGTAACGAGAAAATTACGTATAAAATCCGCGAGCATTCCCTTCAGAAGATTCCCTACCTGCTAGTGGTGGGCGACAAGGAGCGGGATGCCAATCAAGTGGCCGTGCGTGCCCGTGGCAATGCGGATCTGGGTGTGATGCCTGTTTCCGCGTTTGTGGAGCGTCTGCAACAGGACGTTGCCAGCAAAGCCTGATGGGATGAGCACGGCTTGTTTTTTGTCTTCTTGAGGTAACGCAACATCGCTACAGACAAAGGTCATCGCATCAATCGCGAAATCAGCGCACCCGAATTGCGCCTGGTCGGGGTTGATAATGAGCAACTCGGCATCGTCAAGTTCATGGACGCGCTTCGCCTGGCTGAGGATAAGGACTTGGACTTGGTGGAGATCGCGCCGACCGCGGTGCCTCCGGTTGCCCGTATCATGGACTACGGCAAGTTCAAGTACGAGGAAGCCAAGCGCGCGCACGACGCCAAGTTGAAGCAGAAGATCATCCAGGTCAAGGAAGTCAAGTTCCGGCCGGGTACGGATGATGGCGACTACAACGTCAAGCTGCGCAACCTTAAGCGCTTCCTTGAAGACGGCGACAAGACCAAGATCACGCTGCGTTTCCGCGGCCGTGAGATGGCGCACCAGGAAATCGGCGCGCGTGTGCTCGAACGCCTGAAGGCGGATCTGGAAGAAGTCGGCCAGGTCGAGCAGATGCCGAAGATGGAAGGGCGCCAGATGGTGATGGTGCTGGCTCCCAAGAAGAAGAAGTAAGATTCTGCGCGTTGCCGCGGCCCGGTGGAGAATTCCGCCGGGCGTGGCGGCGTGCGAATGCAGCGCAGATGGCCGCTCGCGGCCTCGCGCAACAATAAGTGGATGCGGGTTATGCAAGCGTCGGCGCTAGCCGGCCACCTGCATGCATGTCAAAGAGCTGGAGTTTTTCATGCCGAAGATGAAGACCAAGAAAAGCGCTTCCAAGCGCTTTACTGCGCGTCCGAATGGTTCGTTCAAGCGTGGCCAGGCCTTCAAGCGTCACATTCTGACCAAGAAGACCACCAAGAATAAGCGTCAACTGCGCGGCACCCAGGACGTCCATGAGACGAACCTGAAGTCCGTTCGCGCAATGATGCCTTACGCATAACCCCTAACGAAAACGAAAGGAGCATTTCATGCCTCGAGTAAAGCGTGGGGTCACTGCACGGGCCCGCCACAAGAAAGTCATTGACGCTGCCAAGGGTTACCGCGGCCGTCGCAATAACGTCTACCGTATCGCCAAGCAGGCGGTCATGCGTGCTGGCCAGTACGCGTACCGCGATCGCCGCAACAAGAAGCGCGTGTTCCGCGCTCTGTGGATTGCGCGTATCAATGCTGCTACGCGCGAGCATGGCATGACCTACAGCGTGTTCATGAACGGTCTGAAGAAGGCCTCGATTGAACTGGACCGCAAGGTGCTGTCGGACATGGCTATCCATGACAAGCCTGCCTTTGCCGCCATCGTCAACCAGGTGAAAGCCTCCGTTGCCTGATGCCGGCTCCGGCCTGCCGCGCTAACCGCGTGGCAGGCCGGGGGCAAGCACCGACCGCAAGGTCGACAGCATCTCCACCGGACTCGACTTCCGGCGGACCTGCAAGAAACGGGGCTCCTCACCGAGCCCCGTTTTTATTTCGAATGCCGTTTTTGCGTGTGCTACGCCGGGCTGCGAAGCGCGGTGGGCAAGACGGCATCCGAAACGAGCTCCGCGCCGCCCGGTGCCGCGCGGGGCCCGGCATCTACATCGCACTTAGTGCCAACCCCACGCCCGGGCCCCGCGTGACCCGGACGCCAAATCTATCGCCGACCGCCGCCATGTCTCTGGATCCGGATCAAATCGTCGCCGACGCCCAGGCCGCCTTCGCCGCCGCCAACGACAACGCCACGCTGGAAAACGAGAAAGCCCGCTTTCTCGGCAAGACCGGCGCGCTTACCGAGTTGCTCAAGAGCCTCGGCAAGCTCGACCCGGAAACGCGCAAGAGCGAAGGCGCGCGCATCAACCAGGCCAAGCAGCGGGTCGAAGCCGCGCTGAACGCGCGCCGCCAGGCGCTGGCCGATGCACTGATGAACGCGCGGCTGGCCGCCGAGGCCATCGACGTGACGCTGCCCGGCCGCGCGGTGGCGCGCGGCAGCCTGCACCCGGTGATGCGTACCTGGGAACGCGTCGAGCAGATCTTCGGCTCGGTCGGCTTTGACGTGGCCGACGGCCCCGAGATCGAGACCGACTGGATGAACTTCACCGCGTTGAACAATCCGGACAACCATCCGGCCCGTTCGATGCAGGACACCTTCTACGTGGACGGCCGCGACAGCGAGGACAAGCTCCTGCTGTTGCGCACCCACACCAGCCCGATGCAGGTCCGCTATGCGCGCATGCACGTGGAGAAGTACAAGGGCCGCGACATGCCGCCGATCAAGGTGATCTGCCCGGGGCGCACCTACCGCGTCGACAGCGACGCCACGCACTCGCCCATGTTCAACCAGGTCGAAGGCCTGTGGATCGGCGAGGACGTGAGCTTTGCCGACCTCAAGGGCGTCTACGCAGATTTCCTGCGCAAGTTCTTCGAGCGCGATGACATCCAGGTGCGCTTCCGCCCGTCGTATTTCCCGTTCACGGAGCCGTCGGCGGAAATCGACATGGCCTTCGAGGAGGGGAAAAATGCGGGCAAGTGGCTGGAGATCTCCGGCTCGGGCCAGGTGCACCCGAACGTGCTGCGCAACATGGGGCTGGACCCCGAGCGCTACATCGGCTTCGCCTTCGGCTCCGGCCTCGAACGCCTGACCATGCTCCGCTACGGCATCAACGACCTGCGCCTGTTCTTCGAAGGCGACGCGCGTTTCCTGCGCCAGTTCGCCTGAGGCCGCGCACGCGTCCGAGCATTACGTCACCGACTCAACAGAACAGAATACTTACCGGATCAGAAGCGCCATGCAATTCTCGGAATCCTGGCTTCGCAGTTTCGTCAATCCCGACAAGATCTCCACCGATGCGCTCTCGCACAGCCTGACCATGGCCGGGCTCGAAGTGGAAGAGGTCGGTCCGGTCGCGCCGCCGTTCGACAAGGTGGTGGTGGCCCGCGTGCTCTCCACCGAACGCCATCCCAACGCCGACCGCCTCAATGTCTGCCAGGTCGATGCCGGCACCGGCGAGACGCTGCAGATCGTGTGCGGCGCGCCCAACGTGGCGCCCGGCATCCTGGTGCCGTGCGCGCTGGTCGGCGCGGTGCTGCCGCCGTCCGAGGCGGGCGGCAAGCCGTTCGAGATCAAGGTGGGCAAGCTGCGCGGCGTAGACAGCTTCGGCATGCTGTGCTCCGCGCGCGAGCTCAAGCTGTCGGAAGACCACGGCGGCCTGATGATCCTGCCCGAGGATGCAAAGATCGGCCAGGACATCCGCCAGTACCTGGACCTGGATGACCAGGTCTTCGTCATCAAGCTCACGCCCAACAAGGCGGACTGCCTGTCGATCCACGGCGTGGCGCGCGAAGTCGCCGCGCTCACCGGCGCGGCGCTGACGCTGCCGGAGATGAAGCCGGTCGCAGTGACGCTGGCCGACAAGCTGCCGGTCAAGGTGTCGGCGCCCGACCTGTGCGGCCGTTTCTCCGGCCGCGTGATCCGCGGCGTGAACGCACGCGCGGCCACGCCGGCATGGATGGTCCAGCGCCTCGAGCGCGCCGGCCAGCGCAGCATCTCGGCGCTGGTGGACATCTCCAACTACGTGATGCTCGAACTGGGCCGCCCGTCGCACGTGTTCGACCTGGACAAGATCCACGGCGGGCTGGACGTGCGCTGGGCCCGCAAGGGTGAACAGCTCAAGCTGCTCAACGGCAATACCGTGGAACTCGACGAGCAGGTCGGCGTGATCGCCGACGACAAGGAAATCGAGAGCCTGGCCGGCATCATGGGCGGCGACAGCACCGCGGTCACGCTCGACACCACCAACATCTACCTCGAAGCCGCCTTCTGGTGGCCGGAAGCGATCCAGGGCCGCTCGCGCCGCTTCAATTTCGCGACCGATGCCGGACACCGCTTCGAGCGCGGCGTGGACTACGCCACCACGGTCGAGCACATCGAGCGCATCAGCGCGCTCATCCTCGACATCTGCGGCGGCCAGGCCGGCCCGGTCGACGACCAGGTCGTCAACCTGCCGCAGCGCAAGCCGGTGCATCTGCGCGTGGCGCGCGCCGAGCGCGTGCTCGGCATCGAACTGTCGCCGGCGGAAATCGCCGACGTGTTCCAGCGCCTGCAGCTCTCCTTCACGCGCGAGCAGGGCGCGGATGGCGAGGTGTTCGTGGTGACGCCGCCGAGCTACCGCTTCGACATCGAGATCGAGGAAGACCTGATCGAGGAAGTGGCCCGCATCTACGGCTTCGAGCGCATCCCGGCACGTCCTCCGGTGGCCGAGAGCGAGATGCGCCCGACCGACGAGGCGCGCCGCTCCACCCACGTGGTGCGCCACGCGATCGCCGCGCGCGACTACCAGGAAGTGATCAACTTCGCCTTCGTCGAAGAGAAGTGGGAACGCGACTTCGCCAGCAACGACAATCCGATCCGCCTGCTCAACCCGATCGCCAGCCAGCTTGCGGTGATGCGCTCGACGCTGATCGGCGGCCTGCTCGACAAGGTGCGCTACAACCTCAACCGCAAGGCCGCGCGCGTGCGCATGTTCGAGGTGGGCCGCGTGTTCCATCGCGATGCATCGGTGGCGGACGGCGGACTGACCGTGGCCGGCTATCGTCAGCCGATGGTGGCAGGTGGCATCGCCTATGGCCCGGCCTCTGAAGAGCAATGGGGCGTGGCAACGCGCCCGGTGGACTTCTTCGACGTCAAGGGCGATGTCGAGGCGCTGCTGCATCCGCGCGTGGCGCGCTTCGAGCCGGTCTCGCATCCCGCGCTGCATCCGGGCCGGGCCGCGCAAGTGGTGATCGACGGCAAGGTGGCCGGCGTGATCGGCGAACTGCATCCGCGCTGGCTGCAGGAGTATGAGCTCAGCCAGGCGCCGGTGGTGTTCGAGCTGGACCTGCAGGCGCTGCGCGAAGCAGGGCTGCCGGGCTACACCGAAATCTCCAAGTTCCCGGCCGCCGTGCGCGACCTGGCGCTGGTGGTGAAGCAGCCCGTGCGCGTGCAGGACCTGCTCGACGCCATGCGCGATGCCCTGGAAAAACAAGGCTACGGCCGCTACTGCCAGAGCCTCGTGCTGTTCGACGAATTCCGCCCGAAGGCGGCTTCGGCGGCCATCGGCGCGGACGAGAAAAGCCTTGCGTTCCGCCTGACCTTGCAAGATACTGGGGCGACCCTCCAGGACGAAACCGTCGACAGCGCGGTGCGTTGCATGGTCGAAGCCGCAGGCGCCGCATTCCAGGCGCGGCTGCGCGGCTGATCCACCAGCTGACATGACAATGGAGCGCCCGGACCTCCGCATCCGGGCGGATCGCACACTGAATGACAATGAACGATCGACACGCGCATCTCATGGCCGCAGCAATGGGTGAGGCAGGCGACCGGCAGGCAGCATCTCTCGATGACGAGGCCTCCGACGCCCGCGCAGCCGAGGTACCCACGCTCACCAAGGCCGAACTCGCCGAAATGCTGTTCGACCAGGTCGGTCTCAACAAGCGCGAATCCAAGGACATGGTCGAGGCCTTCTTCGACGTGATTCGCGAAGCGCTGGAACATGGCGACAGCGTCAAGCTGTCCGGCTTCGGCAACTTCCAGTTGCGAGACAAGCCGCAACGCCCCGGGCGCAATCCCAAGACCGGCGAGATCATTCCCATCACCGCACGGCGCGTGGTGACCTTCCACGCCAGCCAGAAGCTCAAGGGCCTGGTGGAAGAGCGCGCCGGCCTGGCGGTGCCGGGCTGATCGTTTGCCAGCAGCACGGCCAGTCGCTATCCTGTCCAGCTATCTGCCGATCCGCATCGGCTCGCACGTCCGCGTGCCTGCCTGCGCGGACACCACAACCACTGCCGGCACGGCCTGAAGCCCGCCCATTCACCGTATGTCGGAAAGACCCAGCGAACGCATTTCGTTGCCGCCGATTCCCGCCAAGCGCTACTTCACCATCGGCGAAGTCAGCGAGCTTTGCGCTGTCAAGCCGCATGTGCTGCGCTATTGGGAGCAGGAGTTCACGCAGCTCAAGCCCGTCAAGCGGCGCGGCAACCGGCGCTACTACCAGCATCACGAAGTCCTGCTGATCCGTCGCATCCGCGATCTGCTGTACGAGCAGGGCTTCACCATCAACGGCGCGCGCAATCGCCTCGACGAAGGCCGCCAGCAAAGCCATGCGCCCGCCGAAGACGAGCAGGAAGTGGTCGCAGCGGTGCCGGCCGACGAGGCACCGGTCTTCTCGCTCGACATCAACAACCTGCGCAATGAGCTGGTGGAAGTCCAGCACCTGCTCGCGCAACTCAGGCAGATCGCGCGGCACGAATAAAAAGTGCATTAAGGTCTAGCCAGCTGAGAATTGCTTCTGCTATAATCTTTTTCTTTCGGGGCGTAGCGCAGCCTGGTAGCGTACCTGCATGGGGTGCAGGTGGTCGGAGGTTCAAATCCTCTCGCCCCGACCAGTATTAAGAAGGCCTAGCGGGTTTTACTCGCTAGGCCTTTTGTCTAACTTGAGCAGCGTTGTCTAACTTGGCTGCCAACGAGCCATCCCGGCCGTCCGGTTGGCTGACGTATGGGTTGGTTTGCGGCGATCTGTTATGTACTGCATATAGCAGGGGTACTCGATGTCTTGGACCGACTACACGCACGCGAAAGTCTTTGGTACCGTTGTCTTTCGTCCCTACTCGGACACCCTCGCCGAAATCGAACGCCATCTGGATCAAATGCTGGGTGGTCACCCGGATATAGCGCGAGGCTACATTCCCCTCCATAAACGGGATCTGATCTTTTGTTTTGGTGATCAAGGTTCTCTCCTCGTCGTTTCGGGCGGTTCATCACGTCATATTCCGACGCATATTGCCGGTCCGCTGGCAGAGATCGGCCTAGCCGATGCGTGTCTGGGTGTGGTAGATGACGCTGCTACGCTGCTCGGAGTAGGGGAACTGCCCGAGGATTTCCTGCGGGTCATGCAGCAAATCTCATTCATCGTACCTAAGGTCATCGCTTTGCCGGGCATCGAGTTTTCAGTGCAAGGCGATGGACGGGCGGTCCGTGTGGTTCAAGAGGCTGCTGCAATCTTGTTCGAAGCAGAAAAGGAGAGATACGTGGCAGAAGTTGAGCAGGATCGTCCGAAGCGGATCTTTCTTAGCCATAAGTCTATCGACAAGGGGATCGTCCGGGACGTAGCGAAGACGCTTAGGGAGATTGGACTAGACCCCTGGCTTGATGAGGACATGATGCCCGCCGGAGCGAATCTCGAGCGCGCAATCAAAGAGGGTATGGTGTCTTCATGTGCTGCAGTGTTTTTCGTGACTCCGCATTTCCAAGATAAAGATTGGTTGGCGACGGAGGTTGACCATGCAATGGCCGAGAAGCGAAAAAAGGGTGATCGCTTCGCCATAGTTCCATTGTTGATGCAAACTGAAGACGGGAAGAAGGGGGCAGTGATCGAAATGATGGAGCAGTACCTCCATAAAGATGTTCAGTACCACCAGATCATCAACGAGATCCTGCGAGCCATTCCTATAAAGATGGAACGTGTAGCCTGGAAGGCAGGTCGTTGAGCCCTAGTTCATTCGAGTTCTCGATACCGGCGTGACTCGCTCTAGTGTCCGAGCCTTCGTGTAGTGCGCCGTCATCTCAGCCGTAGTGTGCCCACCGAGTGCTTGGGCCGCTGCGGCACCCTCCGTTCTTCCCTTGTCAGTTAGTGCCTTGGCCCGCAGGTCATGGAAATGCATACCCGTCAGGTGTAATGCATCAGGCTCTTTCCCCACATTCTTGCAGCTAGCCTCATAGCTCTCCAGCGCCCGCTGGCATGCTCGCTTCCAGGCCGTCTGGGCGCCGCTATAGGTGAATTTGCCGCCCGTCTGGGTGCTGATCACGGGGCCGATCGCCTTCACCTTGCCGCCCTTGGCCATGTTCAGCGTGGCTTGTAACTCGGGAGTCATCTCTACGAGCATCCGCACGCCGCTGCTATTCACCGTCTTGGCCGGGTGGAATAGGATGCCTTCGTCGCTCACGTCTGACCACTTCAGCTCGAGCAAATCCCCGATGCGCTGGGCCGTTTGATATGCCAGGTCGATCAGCGCCATGATGGCCAGGCCGGATGGCGTCGACTTCCCGTCCTTGCCAATCTGCGCCGCGGCCCGGACAGCGTCCAGCTCGGCGTCCGTGATATAGCGATCCCGCTTGCCTTCGCTGGCTCCGGCCACCTCCCGAACCGGGTTTCGATCGCACAGCCCCTTGCGCACGGCATAGGTGAAGATCACCGAGAGCAGGGCGCGGTACTGTTGCTGGCGTTCGGCTTGGTGGAAAAGTGCTTATCGAGGAATCGCGCCACATGCCGCGGCTTCACGTCCTCAGGCATCCACTCTCGGTCGAATTCGGCCTTGAGGAAGGTGGCCATGCGCCGATATTCCTCGCGCGTGCCCAGAGCATATTTCGGCAGTTTCTGCACCAGCCATTCATCGATGAGCGCCGGCATGTTGTTCGTCGGCTTGGCATCGGCCTCCCGGCTGAACCGCGCCAGCTCCGTGTAGAGCTTGGTTAGCCCCTCCTCGACACGGCACAGTTTGTGCCACTTCCGCTTGATGTCCACGAACCACCAAGATCCGTGCTTCTCATAGACGCGCGAGGGAAGCGGCGAGGCCTTTTTCCGGCGACCGATCATGCTGCCTTCCTATCCGACGCGAGTTCGGGGCCGCGGCGGCGTTGTTGCTTCTGCGCCGGCTGGCTGCCGACACCCATGATGTGGTGGCGCCAGACGCGCACGCTGCCATCGGGACGGCGGTCCGCCGGGATACCGGCCTTGTTGAGCGCCTCCAGCTGCTCGGCGGCGCGCCGGTAGCCGGTGGCCTCGATGATCTCTTCTTTGCTTAGGGTCAGTGATTCCATCCGCTTCTCCCAGTCCTGCCGGGTTGTTTCGATAATAGAGCGCGCTGCTGCTTCCATACTCACTTCATTGGCAGATACGCATGTGGTTGCTAATTATCGATTTTGAATAATTCGGGATAAATGGCGCTTACTACATCTCAAGTATTCGGGAATGCGGCCGTCAACGGATGCATGACTTCCAAGCCGCTCCATGAACTCCCCTACGACCATCCCCTTCGGGAAGAGGCCCGCAACTTCGAAGACTCCGTTCGCGCGATCCGCAAGGCGAAGGGGTTGAAGAACCCAGAGGACTGCGTGCGTGGCACGCCTGAGTACGATGATGTCGAGGAAGCGTTCCTGACGGAGATGCTCTCGTACCTTCCGCCCGCACCTGGTGAAGACAAGCGGCCTTGAATGAGTAGCGCGCGTCATGCGATCAATTCCATCTGCGCACGCTGCCGCTCGATCGCGGACGAGCATGCCGGGTTGAGCCAGACCACTTCGGTGCGCGCGCGGCCGCCGTCGGCCATATGCCGGCGCTCGTGGCGCTCCCAGTCGGGAAACAACTCGTCGTCGTAGAGGCTGCTGGGGTAGCCGGACAGCACTACCATCGCGCTCGAGCGGCGGAGTACTGCGGCCAGTCGGCGATGGTCGTCGTCGGTCATTTCGTGCCGGTACCCGTGCGTCTTCGCCGATCTGCCCTGGATTGCCGACCTGGTGGTGTGCGCATAGGGCGGGTCCGCGTAGATCAGCGTGCCAGGGTTGTCCATGCGGGCGACCACCTCGATCGCGTCTCGGTTCTCCAGCAGTACTCCCTGCAGGCGCCGCGTGAAGGTCGGGATGGCATCGGGCCAGCGCATCCACTCTGCCGACGGCAGGCCGCGGCCGTCGGTTAGTTTCGACCGAAAACCGGTGCGGCACCCGCGCGTGGCGCTGTCGGAGCCGTGGCCGAAGAACGAGCGGACGATCAACTTGTGCGCGCTGTCGATGTCGTCGACGGCCGGCTCATAGGACCAGTCGAATTCCTCGCGCGAGAAAGGTGTAAGCGACACCCGTCGCTGCAGCTCGAGCGCCTTGTCCTGGTCGCGTAGCACGCGGAACACATTCACCACTAAGCCGTCGAGATCGTTGTAGCACTCGGCCGGCACGCGCTCTTTCTGCAGCAGGATGCCGGCGCCACCACCGTACGGCTCAACATAGCAACTGTGCGCCGGGAAGAAGCTCATCACCCACGGCGCCAGGCGGAACTTGCTGCCGTGATACCGGAGGACGGGGCGGGTTACCGTCATGCTACGATGCCCTCCAAAAAATGGAGGGGTGATCGTGAACCTGCGTGACGATAGCCGTGTGATCATCGGCTGCCTTCTGGGTGGCCTCTTTGGCGGCATCGCTATTGCCACCGCATGGAAGTTCACTTTCAAGCCGGAGAAGGATGCTTGGGACATCCTCACGGCATTGGGCACTATTGGCGCTGTGTTCACAGCCCTCGCTATATCCCTTCTTGATGGGAAGCGGAGGCGCCGAGCAGCGGCCGATCAGGCCAATCTGGTTGCTGCGCGTGCCAGTGTGAGCATCTCGGTTGCTATTCGAGAGATTTCCTTCGCGACTGCACTTCTGGACTTCTATGACGATCCCAAGGACAAGTACAGCAATACCTACGACGTCATCAAAGAACACATCCAGTTGGCCCATATTGATCTCACCCACAGCGATCTCGCAGCCCTGGTTGCGCTTCCAAATCGCTGCGCTCACAGGATTGCACGGGCGGGGGCTCTGTTGCGATATGTCGAGCGAGACATGGGGCGAAACGCGTGGCTCTTCGACCGTTCCGCGCACGCGCTTGCGCAGAGTCCGAGCGGCCGGGTTGACCGCATTGAGCATTGGGCAAATGCGGCACATGATGCTGGGAATTTGCTGGCGGTGGCAAACCGAGAATGTGAGGCGGCTTCGGAACTGAGTGCCCCTATGCCGGATGGTCAGGAGGTCTGGGGAGATCTTGATTGAACCGAATGCGGCATGCATCTTCATACAACCTCCGATTGCTGCGACACCGACAGCGCCACAGCCACCGAGCGCACCCACACCGGCGTGGCCGACAGCATGAACGTCTCGCCCGTCTCTGCCAGCAGCAGAGTGGTGCCCATCACCTCGGCGATCGCCTGCGCGGCGTCCGGCGGCACGGCGTTGCCGATGCGCTCGCGCCAGGCCTGATCGCTCAGACCATCCAACTCGAGATATTCCTCGGGCTCGATCAGCGACTGCAGCGCAGCGAGCTCCAGCGTGGTGAACGGGCGGTGCCACGTGCCATCCAGCGCGCGGATGATCGCCACCAGCTTGTCGTTCACCGCGGGGATGCGCGGATCCGCCACCGACCAGCGGCCGTTGTCGTGGCCGGCAGCTGCTGACACTGCACCGCTCGGCTGTTCCCACGCCACAACGCCGTAGTGCCCGCCGGTCAGGTAGTGGTCGCCCGACTCGCGGCGCATGCCTGGGCGCGGGTCGGCCACGGCATATGCGCCCTGGCCGGTGTCGCTGCGCGCGATGACCGTGCCGGCCGGCTCGTCGAAGCCTGTGATCCGGTACTTGCCCTTGCCTTCGAAGCCCGTCGACGCGCGCGGATCCTGCACGCACTGGCCGGTGCCGTGCGCGCTGGTGACCGCGCCGGCAGCGTCAGCCCACGGCACGATGCGGAACTCGTTGTTGTGCTTGGCCGGGCCTGCGTGGCGAGGATCGGCGACGCTGAACGTGCCCTGGCCAGGGTTCGTGCCGGCAGTGATGGCGCCGGATGCTTCTGCCCAGCGCAGCACGCCGTACTGCTGGTATTGCGCAGCGTTCGCCGGGCCGCGCGGATCCGCGATCGAGAACGTCCCATTGCTGGGCAGCGATTCGCCCGCCACCGCGCCGGCGTGCTCTTGCCAGCCAAGCACACCCAGCGCGCCGTTGCGGCGCTCCGGCATGATCAGGTAGTCGCGCAGGTGGCCGTCTTGCACCTCCAGCTTGTTCAGACTGCGCCAGTCGCTACCGGCCTCCACGAATGCCAATCGCACCCAGGTCTTCCACTGCAGCGACGGAACGCGATGCATCGGGCCACCAGGCTGCGCGCCAGGCATCGGCATGCGGCCGAGCACCGTACCGACACCCTGCAGGCGCTTCAGCGGGGGCTCGTACAGGAATGCCGGGACCTTCTCCATGTGCCGCGCGACCAGCAAGAACCGCTTGCGGCTCTGCGCCAGACCGGCCAACTGGCCACAGTCGTGCGTGGTCTCGTTCACGGCATAGCCGTAGTGGCGCAGGATCTGGTTGATCTGGTCGAGCAGATGCCGGCCACGCGTCGCCAGCCGCGGCACGTTCTCGAACACGATCAGCTCGACCGGATCATCCTTCCATGCCTCGCACATCAGCCAGACGCAGCGCAGCGTCAGCTCGTTGAGCGCCTGGTACTTCGGCGTGCGGCTCAGCGCTTCCGACAGCAGGCCGGACGCGCCTTTGCAC
Organism: Cupriavidus sp. 2TAF22; assembly: GCF_052115045.1. Classification (NCBI taxonomy): domain Bacteria; kingdom Pseudomonadati; phylum Pseudomonadota; class Betaproteobacteria; order Burkholderiales; family Burkholderiaceae; genus Cupriavidus; species Cupriavidus sp. 2TAF22. The sequence goes on along the minus strand of NZ_JBFRFX010000013.1, from coordinate 360,215 downwards.
GGCGACGAGATGAACACGCAGTTCGGGCGCTCGTGTCCCGCTGCGCGCTTGATGTCATTCGGCGTCGCCTCACGCCAGCCCGCCGGCGGCTCTTTGCCGTGGAAGGCGGTGAACATCTCGCGCGTGAAAAGGTCCATCACCGTGCACGGCACGCCCACTAGCTTCTCGAAGTCGCGGGCAGCTGCCGGGTCGACATCGATGCCGCCGATGCACTTCCAGGTGGCGACCATGTTGCCGACCTGCGAAGCGGCCTTCTTGAAACCCTTGGCGCCGCCGCCGAGGCCGCAGCAGAAACCGAATGTCTTGTACTCGCGGCGGATCATGCCTTGTCCTTGTTGTTCGTTGTGAGCGTTGCCAGCAGCTCCGACTCCGGGCCGTGCTTCACCCAGCGCGAGAGCGCCTGCATCGGGTTCTTGGCCGCGCCGGCCTTCAGCGAGTGCGCCAGGCGCTCGATCTGCTGCATGCGAGTGCTCAGCACCAGGTTGCGTTCGCGCGCCACGTCGAGCAGCGATCGCGTCTCGGCCAGCTGCTGACGCAGCTCGGCGTTCTGGCGCTTCAGGTCGGACGAGTCGCGCGCGAGATCGACGACGTCGCCGTTCAGTCGGTCGGCCGCGCGGACCGGGGTGCGTAGGGGCCAGTTCATGGTTACGCCGCTTCCTTCAGCTCTTCGGGCTCGTCGTAGGAGAGGCTCATGTGCACCTCTTGGCCGAGCAGCTGGAGAATGCGCGCGGTGGTCGTCTCGTCGGGGTGTGCCTGCACGCGGAAGTTGATGAAGACGGTGCCGCCCTCTTGGAAGTCGAACGACAGCTTGTTGACCTTGGCGTCGTCGAGTTCGATGTCATCCTCAGCGCGCACGCCGCTCAGGATGGTCAGCTTCTGGTGCTCCCAGTTGCCGTCCCACTTCACCGTGCCCAGCGCCGGATTCTTCAGGTTCGGCAGGTAGCCGGCATCGGTCACCAGGCTGCCCTGCACCGACTCTTCCTTGTGATAGAACGAGGCCTTCAGCGTGGGCGAGAACTGCGCGAGCAGGTCGTTCGATACGCGCGCCTGGAGCTTCAGGTCCACGCCCAGCACGTTGTCGTCGCCGTGCTTCTCGTTGCGCGTGTTGATGTGCAGGATCTTGGTGAGTTGGTTTTCGAGTTCGAGCATGCTGGGCTCCGGTGGTGGGAGGGAAGGGCCGGGAACGCGCCGGCCAAAGGGGGCGTTTAGGCTGCTTGGAACGTGAGCCGCTTGTAGACGGAGCGAGCGCGCGCGACGTCGTCGGCGCAGTACTCAACCACCTCGGGCAGACGGCCGGCCTTGACGTAGTCCCAGACCTTGGAGCCGTCGATGTCGCCCTTGCCTGAGAAGCCGAAGACCTGGCACAGCTTGTCCAGCTTCACCGTGCCGCGCGCGCCGGCCCAGCGCGTCATCGTGTCGAACACGGTCTCATCCCACGGCTTCGCGTGGAAGGGAATGAACGCTGGCGGGCGCTCGCCGAAGACCACCGCGCGCTGGAAGATGAAGCGCAGATCGAACTCAGTCACGTAGTGCCCGACGAAGCACGGCGGACGATTGCGGCTCGGATCGTAGTTCTCGTTCAGGTACTTGAAGAACGCCTGCAGCACGGTCCTCTCTTGCGCCACCACGGCGTCGACGGTCGGCTCCGACGCATGGAACGTGGCGGGCGGGTAATCGTCGAACGCGACGCTGATCACAGCCAGGTGGCCGAGGGCGCCATCGAACGACGTCTTGCGCCAGGCTTCTTCGACGGCAGCCGGCTTGCTTTCGGCTTCCCACTTGGCGATGGTCTCCGCGCTCTTATAGTTGCCGGGCGGCGTGATGTCCTTGGCAATGGCTGCGCGCACGGCGGGGTGCTGCGCGGGGATGGTCTCGATGTCGATGGTGATGATCATGGTTCTAATCCGCTGACTTGAGGGGAAGGGTTACGCCGCTTCGGCGTGGGGTTCGAGTTCGGCCTTGCGCTTGTCGTAGGACGCTTTGATGTCGTTGCGCTGGACTGCAGTAGCCTTGGGCCAGAGCGTGCCGAAGACGGTCTTCAATTCGTCCAGGTTGGCGCACTCACGCAACGTCAGGAGTGCGTCATCGAGGTCGACGGTGTCCTGGGGCAGCGCGGCATCTGCGGACGGCTCCGGCAGCTCGACACCGCTTTCCAGCCACTCAACGAGCACCTTCCCTGTTTCCTCGCTGATAGGCTTGGCGTCGCCGCGGAACAGGCCCGTTCGGTCCTTGGATGCATTGGCGTAGTGACCGTCGTGCACGATGTCGAGGACCACGGTGAACTCGTATTCGAAGCCGTCGCGCTGCTCGGTCTTCATCCCGAGCTTCGCCACCTTCTTGCGGCCGTTCTCTTCCACCTGCGCGGTCTCGGTCTTGCTGCGGCCTGTCGCGATGATGTGCATGCGGGACTGCAGCATGGCGTCGATGAAAGCGCGGTGGCGGGGCGTCAGCTCGTTCCAGGCGCTCCACGAGTTGCCGCGGAACTTTGCCGATGCGACCTGATCGACCAGCTCCAAGATGCCGCCGGAACCGCTCCACTCGTGTGTGGTGGAGTCGACGATCAGCACGTCATATCCTGCTTTCTCGGCTTCGCGGATGGCGGCGATGTAGCGCTCCGGGGTGAACGGCGGTGCGAGTTCCATCACATCGAAGTCGGCGACGTGGCTGTAGAGCGACGCGCTACCGTTCTCGGTGTCGATGCATGCGACGCGTCCGCCCAGGCCACGCGCGATCATCAGCGCGCCGAGCGTCTTACCCGAGCCCGAGGGGCCGGTCAGTGCCAGGCGAAGCTTCGCCTTCTTCCGCACTGCTTTCGTGAATGCCATGATTGGTCTCCTGGTTGGATTGGGTGGGAGCTGCCTCTGCCTCTTCTTGCTGGCCGAGGGACTGCCAGTACTGGATGCCGCCGTCGTCCATGTCAGCCTCCTGCAGCGAGCGCGACGGTGAGCCACCACACGATGCCGGCGGCCAGGCCGAAGCCGATGGCACCGGCCCATTGCTTGCCGCTCGAGCACTTCGCGACCGCCAGCAGTGCGTTTGAGCGAGGGTCGTAGATCACGCCAGCAGCTCCTTCGCGGCCATCACCGTGGCGTAACCGACGGCAAGCCAGAAGGCCACGGCCAGCGCGCGGTTGTTGCGGTCGATGCGGGCGCGATCCATCAGAGCGGGCTCGCGACGGACTCGGCCGGCGTGTACTCGATGGCCTGCAGCGACTGGATCTGCTCGTTGATTTCCTTGATGCGCTTCGCCAGTTGCGCGCGGATCTTGTCGCGCTGGCGCTCGAGCATCCGGATCTGCTCGGTGATGACGTCAAAGCCGTCCGGCAGATCGAACGTCAGCGTGTGGCGACCGATCGTCATGTAGCCGTGTTCGATCATTTCGACGGTCGACCACGTGTAGTCGATCTTGTCGCTCCACGAGTTCTTTTGTCCGAGGATGAAGCCCTGCACTTCGATGGTCTGGGTGGTCATGGAGGTCTCCTGGCCCGCGTCGCGCGGGCGGGTAGGGTTACGCGGCGAGGCGGTCTCGGCCTTCGATGGCGCTCAGCAGCTGGTACGCGTGGCCAAGAACTTCGGCCTTGTCGATCGAGTTCCAGACGACACGCTTGGCCGATGCGGCGATGTAGTTGCGCAGCAGGCGAGCGGCTTCCGGCTTCTTCGCCAGCCCATCGAGATATGCGCGCTCGGCCTGTGTGCCGTAGGCGATGTTGTCGGTGTCGGTGCTCATGCGACGCTCCGGGCGGCATCGATCCGGTCGCACAGGTCCTGCTCGGCGTGCGACTGGCGGATAAAGGCGCGGGCTTCTGCGCGCTCTTCGGCCAGCGACTCGGCGGCCTGCAGTTCGAGGTGCTGAACGAAGTTCGAATCGAGGTAGTCCAGCAGCTCACCGTTCTCGCTGCCGTCGTCGTTGACCGCGCGGATGCTCGCGGCTGCGAAACGAGGGGTCTGGCCGAAGCCGGGCGTGGTGAGCTCGCCGGACACGGACCATGCGTAGCCGGCGGCCGTCACGATCACACGTGCTTCATCGGTACGCTGCGTGCCTGGAAAGATCCGGGCGAAGGATTTGAGGGTCGGCATGGCGGCTCCTTAAGCGATGGCCAGGAGACCGAGGTCGTGCAGACGCTCGGCAGCTTTCGAGCCGGCGGTGACGAACTCGCAGAACGTGTTCAGGACTTGCTCGTTCCGAGCGCGCAGGGCGCAGGCGACGTCCGGAGGCGACATGCCGAGCTTCTCAGCCGTGGCTTCCACGGCTTGCTCTCGGATCAGGTCTGCCATCTGGGGCAGGGTGAGGGTGCGGGTCACTGTCGTCTCCATCGGTTGGGGTGTCGATGGAGATCATTCTACAAATAAGTTTGTAGTTAGCGCAAGGAGAATCTACAAATAAATATGTAGTCCTACAAACGAAAAGACGCGCACCGAAAGAGGGCGCGGGTGGTGGGGCAAATTGAGGTGTAAAAAAAGCCCACCGCAGAGGGTGGGCTCGACTTGATTGCGCGATGGTTACTGCGCAAGCACGGCTGGCTCGCAGCTCTTAATCGTAGTCATCCAGGCTTCGTTGAAGCCGATGGTCGAGTAGACCTTCATCTCTGTCGCCTGCGGGCCCGTCGCCGAAAACATGAACGTGGCGAAGGTGCCAAGGTCATGGTTCCAGGTGATGAGTGCCTCTTTGCGCGCCTTGTCGTTCGATAGCTTGATCTGGCCCGGCTGGCCCGCACGGATCTGACGCGCCTCGATGCATTGCGCGACCTCTAGGTAATCCCCGCGCAGCGTTTCGGTGCGCACCGGGGTCTGCTTGTCCAGGTCGTGCATGGTCATGCAGCCGGCCGCGCCAGCCGCAACGATGGGAAGTAGCAGAAGTGCTCGCATGTGGGTCTCATTGTCCGCGCTTTACAGGCGCGTCTTGATCTTTCGCGCGGGAACGGGGTGCGCGATGTAATAGACCCAAGTCACGTCTTCCAGGTCGTAGGTCAGAACTTGGGGGTCGTTATAACTGCCCAGGCGAAGGCCGGCGCGGCGTGAGAGTAGGCGCTTGATCATCGTCTCGCCGGTAGCCAGACGCACGAGCACATCGTCCTCAATCTCTGGCTCGGTGCCGGGTTCGACAAGTGCAAATTCGCCGGGATTGAACCGCGGCACCATCGATGTCCCGACAACTGGCGTCAGGAATGCATGGGGGTCCGGACTTGCAATCTCTGCGTACTGATCTGTTGCTCCCACTGGGTAATCACCATCCGTCCAAATACGATCAGGAAGGCCCCCCGTTGCCCTCCCCACAACAAACACGCGCCTGAACTTCGCTGTGTCCGCCGGGTAGCTGAGCGGAGTCGGCTGGGGTGCACTTGAAGGCTCATTGTAAGCCTCGGTTGTCACAGGATTGTCACCCGCCTTTGGAGGGGTGCTCCTCACCTTCGGCTTATTCGGGCCGCCGTAAGCGAGCCAGTTGACGTCGCAATTGAGCACCTCTGCGAGGCGGACGGTGTACTTGCTGGACCGGGCGTTTTTGTTGGGGTCCAGCAGGTGCTGGATGTTCTGAGGCTTGCATCCATGACCGACTCGGCGTGCGAGTTCGCTTTGATCGGTGTGAGGGTCGAGGCCCGCGCATTTCATAGCCCAGGCGAGTCGTTCGGCGTACGTGTTCATAACAAGGCATTTTGTAGCCTTGCCTTGCAAAAAGGTTTGTAGAGTGCTACAAATACGTTTGTAGACAACGCGCTCACTCACCATGACCGAAGCCCTCTCTGGCCCGCTCGACATCGCCATTTCAATTGCTGGATCGCAAACGAAGCTCGCAGCTGAGCTCGGCGTCTCCCAGCAAAACATTTCCAATTGGGTGAAGTCTGGCATCCCCCAAGACAAGCGACCCGTGATCGCACGGAAGCTGGAGCGACTCACCGGCGGCCGAGTGACCCGCCAGATGGTCTGCCCCGACGACTGGGCGGAAATCTGGCCGGAGTTGGCAGATGTCCCAGCCCATCCTGCCTGACGGGGAGACGACGATGCAAAACCAGAGGGTCGTTGCGTGCCTGCTCAGTTCGGCTGATCCGGATTCTGAGGGGCGAGATTCGCCATCGCCTGAAGTTGTCCGGCTTGTTTGGAAAGGTCTTCTAGCAAGGCGGGAAGCAATTCTCGCGGGATCGCAATCCACGGCGTTGCGTACAGATCGTCGTCGCCAGGGGTCGGAGTGAATTGGATCCTGAGTTTGACCGAATCGAGCAGTGGCTCCAGTTCGGTCTGGAAGTTTGAGTAATAGGTAACGGTGTTTTGGTCCATACGTCGCCTCCAAGGCTGTCAATCGGTGTGTGAGAGCTTCGATTGTAGCCACGGCGACGGATGGGCCTCCTAACTCTCCGGGTCCTCTTTGGCGACCTGAACCATGGCCTGCGTCCCGATCAGCTCTTTTCTGAACGCCGTCATCCAGGGATCGCCAACGACGATCGGTCCGCTGCACAAGCGGCAGGTCTTGGCAGCGGCGGGGACGTCCGTCTGGTTTCCGCAGCTCGCGCAGTGCGGGATCTCGATGGGCTTGGATTTGGGCATGGCCGGGTTCCATGTGGTGACGTAGGGAAAGTTTAGCGGGCATCGCTCTGATGCCTTTCTTTTTACGCAATGCCCAACCGGTTATTCAACCGGTTACGCGATGAATTTTCACTAAGGAGGCTGTGTGGACGAACTCAGGCTGCTGGGCGGTGTGGTCAACGGGCCGGCGTTCCTGCCAGCCGAGATCATCGACGGGTGCGCCTCGTATCGCCAGGCGGTGCGGGCGTCATGGCTGCATCGCCGGATCAACGCGATGACCCAGCGCACGCTCGCCGAGCGGACCGAGTGCTATGCGTCCCACGTCTCCGACTACCTGCATGCCGACGACCGGTCCACCCGCCGCAACCTACCTGCCGAGAAGCTGAACTTGTGGGCGGCTGCCGTCGGGAACTGGGGCGTCCAGCAGTGGCTGATGCATCAGGCGAAGTTGACGCTGATGGAAGAGGTGATCGCAGCTCGCGCTGCGGCTTGAGCCTGGAGCGCCTCAAGGCGCCCGGGATGCGGTAACGGCAGTACTTGAACCGGACATCCGGGGGAATCATGGAACAGCTCTCTGGCCAGCAATGGCCCAGGCGGCGCGCCAGCGGCAACGGCCGGCGCCGCGTCATCACAGCGGCCGCGCTGACCGCGGCGGATCGCCTGAAGTCTCACATCGACGAGCTCTGCCACCGCATGACCGTGGCCGACTCGCGCGCCGTGCGCATGCAGCTCTGCGTCGAGCTGAAGCAGGCCATCGCTGAGCACCTGGCATTGTCCCGGAGCACAGCATGACCAAGGACGGGCAAAAGAGTGCGCCGAAGAACCGCTATCGCAAGATCGAGGTCCGCATGTGGGGTGACGAGCGATTCCGCGCGTTGTCACCTTTGCAGCCTTGCGGTCAAGGCCTGTGGGTATTCCTGCTGACGGGCCCTCATACCGGGCCGATCCCCGGCCTATTCCGAGCCGGCCGGGCAGCCATGGCGGAGGAACTCGACTGGGACGTCGAAGCCTTCGAGGAAGCCTTCGGGGAAGTCTTCCAGCAAGGGATGGCGAAAGCTGATTGGAAGGCTAAGGTCGTGTGGATTCCAAAGGCGATCCAGTGCAATCGCCCGGAGTCCCCCAACGTGGTGCTGTCCTGGGGCGGAGAGTGGGACCTGATTCCCGAGTGCGACCTCAAGCGGGAAGCCTATGAAGCGCTGAAGGCCAGTATTTACGGGCTTGGAGAGAGTTTCGCCAAGGCTTTCGATAAGGCTTTCGGTAAGCCTTCCGAGAAGCCTTTGCCTATGCCATACGGTAAGACATGCGCTAATCAGGAGCAGGAGCAGGAGCAGGAGCAGGAGCAGGATAAAAGAAGTAACCCTGACGGGTTACTCGTCGACAGCGAGTCCGCTGCCGACTTGACCCTAATCGCCGGCGGGGCAAAGACCACCCGCCCTGACTGCCCGCATCAGGAAATCATCGGGCTCTACCACGAGCTGCTGCCGATGGGCCGTGCGGTTCGTGACTGGACGCCTGCTCGAGCTGCCCATCTGCGCACCCGGTGGAACGAAGACCCCAAGCGGCAAAACCTCGAGTACTGGCGCCGGTTCTTTGGCTATGTCGCCGGCTCTGCATTCCTGACCGGCAAGGTTTCGCCGCGCGATGGCCGAAAGCCCTTCCTGGTCAGCTTGGACTGGATCGTCAAGGCTGAGAACTTCGCCAAGATCCGCGAGGGGCAGTACCACGAGGACGCAGCAGCATGAACACGCCCGAGGACTTCCCCCAGGCGCGCGCGCTGTTCAGCGTGGAAGCCGAGCAGGCGGTGCTGGGCGGCCTGCTGCTCGACAACAATGCCGTCGACCGCATCAACGGCCTCGACCCGGCGCACTTCTACCGCGAGGACCACCGCGCCGTCTTCGTGGCCATCCTGCAGCTCGTTGTTTCGAACCGTCCTGCCGACGTGGTGACCGTGTTCGAGCGCCTGCAGTCGGAAGGGCGGGCCGAGCGCGTGGGCGGCCTGCCGTACCTCACCGAGCTGGCGCATCGCACGCCCAGCGCCGCGAATATCTCGCGCTATGCCGAGATCGTGCGCGACCGCGCCATGCTGCGCGAGACCGCCAGCGCAGCGCGCAAGGTGCTCGAGATGGTCGAGACCCCGAGCGCATTGAAGGGCGCGGAGATCCTCGATCGCGCACAGGCACTGCTGTCCGGCCTGGCGCAAATCGGCGTGCGCCGCGAGCCCAAGATGCTGCGCGAGCTGATGGCCGAGTTCTGCGATGCCGTCGACGCCCGCGCTCACGGCAGCGGCGAGACGGCGATCTCGACCGGGCTGGATTCGCTCGACCGTGCACTGAACGGCGGCCTGCGCCGGGGCAACCTGGTGATCGTCGCCGGCCGGCCTTCGATGGGCAAGACGGCGCTGACCACCGACATCGGCCTGAACATCTCGACCGACTACGGCGTGCTGCTCCTGTCGATGGAGATGTCCGACCAGGAGATCGTCGCGCGCTCGGTGGCCAGCCGCGGCGACATCGCGCTGTCGCACCTGTTGGGCCGCCTCAACCCGAACGACACCACCTCGTGGCAGAAGCTGACCGCATCGATCCAGCACATCGACGGGCTCAACTTTGCGGTCGACGACTCGCCTGCGCTGACGCTGCTCGAGGTGCGGATGAAGGCGAAGGCCCACCAGCGCAAGCACGGCCTGGACGTGCTGATCGTCGACTACCTCGGCCTGATGACTGGCGGCGAGGAAAAGATGCGCACGCAGCAGATCGGCGCCTACTCGCGCGGGCTGAAGGCGCTGGCCAAGGAACTGAACGTGCCGGTGGTGGCGCTCGCGCAGCTCAGCCGCAAGAACGAAGACCGCCCGGACCGGAAGCCGATCCTGTCCGACCTGCGCGACTCGGGCGACATCGAGCAGGACGCCGACGTGGTGATGTTCGTGCACCGGCCGGAGATGTACGAGCCGAACAACACCGAGCTGAAGGGCTACGCCGAGGTGCTGATCCGCAAGCAGCGCAACGGCGCGCTCAGCGACGTGCCGTTGCTCTACCGCGGCGCCGTGACCAAGTTCGAAGAATGGACCGGGCCGCTGCCGATGCTGTCGGCGGGCCCGGCCGTGCGCAAGCGCGGCATTGCCGCAGACCTGTGAGGAAACCATGACCCAGATCATCCTGACCCTGCCGTATCCCGTGAGCGCCAACCGCTACTGGCGCACCTACATGCCCAAGGGCTTCAAGGCGCCGGTGACGACGCTGAGCCAGGAGGCCAAGGATTACAAGACCGAAGTGGGCTGGCTGGCCAAGGCCGCCGGCGTCCGCGCGCCGCTGGCCTGCCGCGTTGCCATCGCCTACAGGCTGTTCCCGAAGCGCCCGCTGGACTGGCAGAAGCGCATGGCCAAGGACCCGCTGCATTGGGACGACGGCGTGCAGTGCATCGACTTGGACAACGCGCAGAAGGTGCTACTGGACGCGCTGAAGGGTGTGGTGATCCAGGACGACGGCTGGCAGGTGCGCCGGATCTCCGCCGAGCGGGCAGAGCCGGACGGCGACGCGCGCCTGGTGGTTACGATCACGCCGCTCATGACGGACTCGCCGCAGGCTGGACTGTTCGGGGAGGCAGCGTGATGGACACCGAACCGAAAGCCACTGTCGCGGAGCTGCTGCACGCCGCCTTCCTCCGCGGCGAGAAGATCGCGCCGCCCGAGTTCGCCAAGCGCATCGGAGTCTCCCGGGTGGCGGTGTGCAACGCTCTGAGGGAGCACTTCGCCGGGCTGCTCCGGGAAGAACAACCCAACGGCACCAGGATCGGCGGACTGCTGGTTTGCATCAGCATGGAGGAAATGCGGAACTGGAAGCCGCGTTCGCGGCCGGCACCAGCACAGTCCGCGCCGGCCGTGCCGCTCTCCCAGGCGCTGCGAGCCGCCTTCCTGCGTGGCGAGAAGGTGGTGGCCTCAACGTTCTCCGAGCGCGGCGGCTACACGCGCCAGGGGACGAGCGATGCACTCAAGCGGATGAGCCAGCGCGGGATGATCTCGTTCGAAATGGTGCGTCCCAATGGGCGCGGCAATGCGGCCATGGTCTGGACGTGCATTGATGAGAAGGCGATGCAGGCCTACCAGCCGATGGAGCCAGGGAAGCACGTTCGCTTTGTGGGTGGTGGCGCAGGATTCTCCGCGCTGCTCGACGTGTGGGGCATCGAGCTGGTCGACATCGCGCTGCCCTGTGTGCAGCACCGCATCGATGTGCCTGAAGACGAGATGGAGGTGTCCTGATGGACGATTACATGATGGGCTGGGTTGTCGTGGTGCTGGTGCTCATGGGCGGGCTGCTGCTCTGGTCGTGGGGGAGGAAGGGCTGATGAGCACCCTGTACCGCGAGTTCACGCTGAAGAGCCCGGGCATCTGGCCGACGGTTCTGGCGTTCATCAAGGCCAACGCGGCGGCGTTCGCCGAGAAAGGCAAGCCACTGCGGATCATCGTGACGGCCGAAGAGCGTCGGCGCACCACGGAGCAGAACGGCTTCTACTTCGGGCCGGTGCTACGCGACGTCGAGGAACAGGCTTGGATCGATGGGCAGCAGTTCAAGCGCGCCACCTGGCACGAGTACTTCGCCGACCTGTTCGCGCCGAAGGTGGAGATCGCGCTGCCCGACGGCCGGCTCTTCACGCGCCGCAAGTCGACATCGGAATTCTCGGTGGCGGAGTTCAGCGAGTACGTGACTAAGGTCCAGGCTCATGCGGCGAATGAGTTCGGGGTCAGCTTTGACGGGGTCCACGGATGACCCTGCCGGCCCACATGTTCCGGGACCCGGCCGAGGTCTACGAGCGCAACGAGGCGCGCAGCTGCAAGGGCTGCGTCTACGAGAAGACTGCGCGGCTGATGGGCACGACGCACACGGTCTGCACGAAGCTGCTGCGGGGCGGCAAACGAAGGAACCACGGCAAGCGTTGCCAGTTCTACGGGGAGAGGGGATGACGGAAGCGATTTTCAAGACGACGAGCCAGGCGCTCCATGTGGCCTACCTGGTGCTGTCCATGCCGCCGCGGCAGGGCGCGCCATTCCGGAACATGCTGATCCGGCTGCTGGAGGACCTGGACCACCCGACCCGCCAGCAGGATGTATGGCTGCAGCAACTGCGCGGCGTGGCCAGCGGCAGCACGATCAACTTCAGCGGGCTGTCGCCGGACGAGATCCGCGCGCAGTGCAGCATGATCACGGCGGCCGTGCGCGACCGGTTGCCGGAGCCAGAGCGCAACGTCATCTGGGCGCGGTATGCCTACCAGCTCGAGCGCGCCGCCGGCGTGCGTGGCCTGGCCGGCTACTACCAGGGCCTGATCGGCGTGGGCAACGACTTGGCCATGCTGGCGCTGGTCTGGCGTCGGTACGCGGGGCGGGAGAGGGCGGATCAGGATTTCTCGTTCCGGCAGATCGCGGCCGAGTGCGGCGGAAGCAAGAGCACCTATGAGCGGGCGAACAAGGTGTTGGTCGCCCACCTGCGGGCGCTGGAGCAGCGGGCCGACGAGACGCTGACGGACAGTTTCCGGGCTCACGGCGTGATCGAGGACGATTCCTTACAGGCAGCTTGAGTTTCTGGGACAGTTGGCATAGTATTTGTCCAGACTCGCCACCAGAGTCACAAAAGCCCGCATGGCTCGCCCAGCGGGCTTTTTCAATTGGGCGGTCCTATCGCGGGTCGACTGGACTTCGCTGGGCGCACGCGTTCGTTCCGCTAGAATCTTTCCTCCGACAAATGAGGAGAAGACCTGGTGGGAACATTCGAATCAGCAAGAACTAGCCTAGGCTACGCCGTGACCAAAGCGGCAAAGACGATTGACGACCTCCGAAGCCAAGCGGAGGAGGTGAGGAAGGCAGCAGCTGAGGCTCTCGATGTTGCGCCTGAACTCGTCTTCCTGGCAAACAACGAGAGCGGCAGCGTCCACAAGGTCAAATCGAGGCACGAACTTACCGAGTTCAGGGGTGATGGCGGACTCGATTTCGCTATCCTTGTCGAATGCTATATTCAGAGCGTTGGCACCGTTGAAATGACGGTCGATGTGAGCCTAAAAGAGACTCGGTACGGTATCGAGGTTACATGCTCGGGCGAGAGTTATGCTGTTCCCAACGGTGGAGTCGAACACACTGCGCAACGGATCTCATTTCTTGTGAATAGGGCCGCTTTAAGTTGGACCCCTTCCCTTTCTGAAGTCGCAGAGAAGAAGTTCAAGCAGGTCAGAGTCTGAGACACTCGCAAGCAAATAGAAGCCCGTACTAGCGGGCTTTTTCTTTTGGAGCGGCCATGTTCTCACCTCTTGCATTCGCCTTGTGGCTCGGCGTCTGGGTGCGGGCGTGCTGCCCGGCCATCGCGGCAGAACCGCATCCCCTGGGCGACAGCACCGAGCCCCAATCCTGAATTCGTGTCCCTGCGGGCACAACCGTCTCGATAACAGTCGAGGTCACCCCCGGCCGGCGGTGGGGCAAAACACCGGCAGCCGCTGACGTGAGCGTAAGCCATGTCTCCTCCCCCGCAGTGGGGCTTTCTGGCGACGGGCAGCGGCACCCCCCCAATCTCACACACGCGGAGTCGATGCCGGCGGCGTCGTTCCCTGAGGGACCGCGCATATGGCAAGACCTTCCAGTTTCAAGCCGGAGTTTGCTGAGCAAGCCCGGAAGCTGACCCTACTCGGCGCCACCAATGACGAGCTCGCCGACTTCTTTGGCGTGAGCACCGCCACCCTGCGGAAGTGGAGCGCCGACTACCCCGAGTTCCTGCTCGCCATAAAAATGGGCAAGTCGCTGGCCGACGCCAACGTGGCGGAGCGGCTCTACCAGCGCGCATGTGGCTTCGAGCACGACGATCTCGACATCCGGGTGGTGGGCGGCAAGATCCGCAAGACCAAGATCCGGAAGTACTACCCGCCTGACACCGCGGCGGCGTTCATCTGGCTGAAGAACCGCCAGCCGGCGAAGTGGCGCGACAAGACGGACCCGAAGGATGGGGACGACGTGCCGCCGCCGGTATCGGTCACGGTCAACGTGCACGACGCCAGCAAGCCCGAGCCCAATGCCTAGCCTCAACGTCCCGCAGTCGCGCTTCCTGGCGCTGCCGCACAAGTTCAAGGCGTTCGTGGCGGGCTTCGGCTCGGGCAAGACGTGGGTGGGCGGCGCCGGGCTGTGCCGGCATGCATGGGAGTTCCCGCGCATCAATGCCGGCTACTTCGCGCCGACCTACGGCCAGATCCGGGACATCTTCTATCCCACGATCGAGGAAGTGGCGGCCGACTGGGGCCTGATCGCGAAGGTGAACACCTCCAACAAGGAGGTTCACCTGTACAGCGGGCGCCGGTACCGCACCACGATCATCTGCCGGTCGATGGACGACCCGGGCAAGATCGTCGGCTTCAAGATCGGTAAGGCGCTGGTCGACGAGCTCGACGTCATGCGCAAGATCGAGGCAGAGACGGCGTGGCGCAAGATCATCGCGCGGATGCGCCAGGTCGCGCCCGGGCTGCTGAACGGCATCGACGTCACGACGACGCCCGAGGGCTTCAAGTTCGTCTACGAGCAGTTCGTCAAAGCGGTGCGGGAGAAGCCCGAGCTGCGCGCGCTCTACGGTCTGGTGCAAGCCAGCACCTACGAGAACGCCAAGAACCTGCCGGACGACTACATCTCGTCGCTCCGCTCGTCCTACCCGGCGCAGCTGATCGCGGCCTACCTGAAGGGACAGTTCGTCAACCTGACGGCCGGCAGCGTCTATGCCGAGTTCAACCGGCGCTGAACCACACCGACGAGGCGATGGCGGAGGGCGAGCCGCTGCATGTGGGCCTCGACTTCAACGTGCTGAAGATGGCCGCGATCATCTACGTTATCCGTGGTGGCCGGCCCCGCGCGGTGGCCGAGCTGACTGGCGTGCGCGACACGCCGGAGATGGCGCGCCTGCTGAAGGAACGGTACCGGGACAAGGGCCACAACGTGGTGATCTACCCGGACGCCAGCGGCCGCGCCACCAGCAGCAAGAGTGCCAGCGAGTCGGACCTGTCCATCCTGCGCGCGGCTGGCTTCCTGGTGCGCGTGGGCACGACCAACCCGGCGGTGAAGGATCGCGTCTCGTCGGTCAATGCCCTGATCCTGAACGACCAGGGCGAGCGCCGGTTGCTGGTCAACACGCACCTGTGCCCGGTCTACACCGAGGCGCTGGAGCAGCAGCCCTACGACAAGAACGGCGAGCCCGACAAGACTACCGGGCACGACCACCCGAACGACGCCGGCGGCTATCCGCTGGTCAACCTGTGGCCGATCGTCAAACCGACGGCCCAACGCACGAAGCTCCAAGGCGCCTGACATGCCCGTTGACACCAAGCACCCCGACTACACCGCGGCCCTGCCCAAGTGGCAGAAGTGCCGCGACCTGGTCAAGGGCGAGGAAGCCGTGCATGCCAAGGGCGAGGTCTACCTGCCGAAACTGTCGGGCCAGGACGACGACGCGTATGGCGCGTACAAGATGCGCGCCATGCTCTACAACGCCACTGGCCGGACGCTGGAGGCGCTGACCGGCCTCGTGTTCCGCCGGCCGCCGACACTGGAGCTGCCCGCTGGCATGGCCGCGGTGCAAGACGACGCCGACAGCGCCGGCACGCCGCTGCTGACGCTCTGCGAGCGCGTCGTGGACGAGCTGCTGCAGGTGGGCCGCTTCGGCCTGCTGGTCGACTATCCGACGCAGCAGAACGGCGCGATCACCGTCGGCCAGGCCGAGAGCATGGGCCTGCGCCCGTTCGCGGCGGTGTACACGACCGAGGCGATCATCAACTGGTCGACCGGCCGTGTAGGCAACCAGACCGTGCTGACCCAGGTGGTGCTGGTCGAGTCGGTCGAGGTGCGGACCGACGAGTTCACGGTGGAGTCCAAGCCGCAATACCGCGTGCTGGACCTGCTCGACGGCGTCTACCGCGTGCGCTTGTACCGTCCCGACATCGCACAGAACGTGCCGGTGAGCGAGATCTTCCCGCTGATGCAGGGCAAGCCGATGGGCTTCATCCCGTTCGTGATCTGCAACCCGAACGGCATCAGCTGGGTGGTGGCCAAGCCGCCGATGCTGGACCTGGTCAACGTCAACCTGTCGCACTACCGCGGCACGGCCGACTATGAGCACGGCCTCCACTTCACCGGCCTGCCGACCGCTGTCATCACCGGGCACTCGTCGCAGGGCGTGAATGACGACGGCACGGTCAGCAATGAGATGTGGTCCATCGGCTCGGGCGAGGTGTGGGTACTGCCCGAACAGGGCGCCAATGCGTTCTACCTCGAGTTTCAGGGCGCCGGCCTGACGCAGCTGAAGGACGCGCTGCAGGGCAAGATCGAGATGATGGTGACGCTCGGCGCGCGCATGCTGGCGCAGGAGAAGAAGCAAGCCGAGGCCGCGCAGACAGCCGAGATCCACCGATCCGGCGAGAACAGCGTGCTGGCCTCGGTGGCCAACGCGGCCAGCGCGGCGATCACCCGCGCGCTGGAGTGGATGCGCGACTGGATGGGGCAGGGCGGTGACGTCGGCGCGCGCCTGAACACCGACTTCCTGCCCACCGGCCTCACTGCGCAGGAGATCACGGCGCTGGTGGCTGCGTGGATGCAGGGGGCGATCAGCTGGGAATCGCTGTTCGACAACCTGGTGCGCGGTGAGGTGGTGGCCGACGGCACCACGGCGGACGACGAGCGGGCGCGGATCGATGCCGGCATGCCTGCGCTGGCGCCGCGCTCGGCCACGCCCCCGGCTGGCGGGGAGTAACCCATGCCGCGCAACCTCTCGGAGATCCTGGCTGCGCAAGCTGTCTCCCGGCAGCTGGACCTGAATCGTGTGATCGGCCACGAGTCCAACCTCGTGCTGACGGTGATGGAAGGCCTGCTCGCCGACGTCGAGAAGAAGATCGGCGCCCGAGCGCTGACCGACTTCCAGAAGGACCGGCTGAATCGCCTGCTCTCCGATGTGCGCGGGCTGGTGTCCGACAGCTACGACCAGATGCAGGGCGACCTGTTCGGCGATCTGAAGGATCTGGGCCAGCAGGAGACGAAGTGGGTGCTGTCGAGCACGAACGGCGCCGTTGGCGTCGACCTGATGCAGTCGCTCGCGCCCACGGTCACACTGCGCGCGCTGGTGGATACCGGCCTGTTCCAGGGCGCGCCGCTGGGCGATTGGCTGGCGCGGCAGGCTGGCGACACCGCGTTCCGCTTCGTCAACGAGATCCGCATGGGCGTGGCCGCTGGCGAGACCAACGCCAAGATCGTGCAGCGCATCGGTGGCTCGACGCGCAAGGGCCTGACCGGCGTCATCGAGACCAGCCGGCGCAATGCGGAGGCGCTGGTGCGCACGGCGGTGCAGACGGTCAGCAACCGTGCGCGCGAGCTGACGTGGGCAGAGAACGACAGCCTGGTGAAGGGCAAGCAGCAGGTCAGCACGCTGGACGGCCGCACGTCGGACATATGCATCGCCTACTCGGGCGCGTCGTGGGACCTGCAAGGCAAGCCAATCAACGGCACCGTGCTGCCCTACAACGGCGGGCCGCCGCGGCACTTCAACTGCCGGAGCACGATCATCCCGCTCCTGCGGTCGTTCCGTGAGCTGGGGCTGGATGCGGACGAGTTCTCGCCCAGCACGCGCGCCAGCATGGACGGGCAGGTCGCTGCCGACCTCTCGTTCTCGGACTTCCTCGCCGGCAAGGGCAAGGCGTTCCAGGACGAGGCGCTCGGCAAGGGCCGCGCCGAGATGTGGCGCACTGGAAAGATCACGCTGGCGCAGCTGCTCGACCAGCGCGGCAATCCGCTGACGCTGGTGCAGCTGCGCGCCAAGTACGAATAACCGACGCCCGCCGGCCGAGCCGCGCGGGCGTTTTTCATTGGGGCCGAGCCCCGCAACCCATCCCTGAGGGAAACCATGCCACTGGACCGCAAAGACCCCGAGGTCATCGCACTGATCGAGGAAGTGACGGCTGCCGCGACCGAGGCGCTGAGCGCCAAGAACCGCGAGCTGCTGGGCGAGGTCAAGACGCTGAAGGTGAAGGCCAAAGGCGCCGAGATCGACCCGGCAGAGCACGCCGCTCTACAGCAGCAGATCGAGGACCTGACGGCCAAGCTGGACAAGGCCGTGAAGGACGGCGCCAAGACGGTCGAGAAGCTGACGCAGGACCTGGCCACGAAGGACGGCGCCCTGTCGCAGCACCTGATCGACGGCGGCCTGACCGACGCGCTGGCGAAGTCCGGCGTCGCCCCGCAGTTCATGGACGCGGCCAAGGCCCTGCTGAAGGGCGCGGCCACGATCAAGGACGGCGCGGCGGTGATCGGCGACAAGGCGCTCGGCGATCACGTCAAGGAGTGGGCGGCCAGCGACCAAGGCAAGCACTTCGTTGCGGCGCCTGCGAACGGTGGGGGCGGTGCCCCCGGTGGCAACGGCAACAACAATCCCCCGGCGGGCAACATGGGCGGCACGCGCGAAGAGCGCAAGGCAGCCCTCGCCGCCAAGTATCCCGAACTTCAGAAATAGCGAGGTCTTGAATCATGTCCCTGTCGCAAATGCAGGTCTTCAACAAGTACTTCATGCCCGCGATCATCGAGACGCTGGCGCAGGAAGTCGACAAGTTCAACGCCGCATCGCGCGGCACCATCCGGCTGACCACGGACGGCTTCGAGGGCGACTTCCTGCAGGAATCGTTCTTCGCGTCGATCCACTCGGCCCGCCGCCGCGTGAACCGCTACGCCGCGCAGGCCGCCGCCACGGCGACCGACCTGACGCAGCTCAAGCGCTCGTCGGTGAAGATCGCCGGCGGCTTCGGCCCGATCCGCTACGAGCCGTCGCAGATGACGTGGCTGGAGAAGCCGAGCGCCGAAGGCATCGAGGTGGCCAGCCGCAACTTCGCCGAGGCGCTGCTGCAGGACCAGCTCAACACCGCGATCGCGTCGCTGGTCGCGGCCCTGAGCAACGTCGCTGCGGTCACCAACGACGTGAGCGCGACTGCCGGCATCAGCCAGGGCGTGCTGAACAGCACCTATGCCAAGTTCGGCGACCGCTCGCCGCTGATCCTGGCCAACGTGATGACCGGCGAGGTCTATCACAAGCTGATCGGCCAGAACCTCACCAACGCCCAGAATCTGTACGCGGCCGGTGGCGTGCAGGTGATCGACATCCTGGGCCGCGCGCACATCGTCACCGATGCGCCGGCGCTGTACCAGGCAGGCACGCCCAACAAGCAGAAGGTGCTAGGCCTGGTGGATTCGGCCGCGATCGTGCATGACGGCAGCGACGTCATCACGAACATCCAGACCACCAACGGCCAGACGCGCATCGAGACCACGATGCAGATCGACTACTCGTTCGCGCTGGGCCTGAAGGGCTTCACGTGGGACGAGGCCAACGGCGGCAAGTCGCCGTCGGACGCGGCGCTGGCCACTGGCACCAATTGGGACCAGATCGTGACCAGTATCAAGGACGTTGCCGGCGTGATCGCCATCGGCGACCAGTCCAAGAACTGATGACCCCGGGCCCTTCGGGGCCTGGCCATCGCACTGACGAGAGCGACCATGGAAAAAGAAGTGAACGACATCTGGTATCTGGCGGGCCCGTTCTTCCGCTACGAGCAGGACGTGAAGGCCGAGGCGCGCCGCGCTGGCCTGCGCATCATCGACGCCAACGTGACCGACGACCGCACCGGCGAGGCCGACAAGGTGCCGAAGGTCACCCTGAAGCCGGAGTACCGACCGGCCAAGCCCGAGGCCGACAAGGTGCTGAAGGATCCCGCCTGATCAGCG
Source organism: Cupriavidus sp. 2TAF22 (assembly GCF_052115045.1). Taxonomy (NCBI): domain Bacteria; kingdom Pseudomonadati; phylum Pseudomonadota; class Betaproteobacteria; order Burkholderiales; family Burkholderiaceae; genus Cupriavidus; species Cupriavidus sp. 2TAF22. The sequence goes on along the minus strand of NZ_JBFRFX010000013.1, from coordinate 340,931 downwards.
TCTGCTGACCATTGCCGCTTCTGACGGGGCGGCTCTGGTGAGCTGATGAAGGAACGAACATGGCAATCGTTGTCGAAGACGGCACCGGCAAGCCCGATGCTAATAGCTACGTGAGCGTGGCCGAGGCTGACGCCTACCACGCGGATCGCGGTAATACCGCCTGGGCCAGCGCCACGGCCAAAGAGGCCAAGCTGATCAACGCCACCGCCTACGCGGACAGCATGTATCGCTTCCAGGGGCAGGCGGCCGGCACCACGCAGGCGCTGGAATGGCCGCGCGCTGGCGTGACTGGCATCCCGAAGCGCGTGAAGGACGCAGTGTGCGAGCTGGCGCTGCGCGCGCTGGCCGGGCCGCTGGCTGCGGACGTCAAGCCCGACCAGGTCACCGAGACGACTGTCGGCCCGATCACCAAGAAATACGGCGCCCAGCGCAACGACGGCCGCGTGCGCTATCCGCTGGTCGACGGCCTGCTGCGCCCGCTGCTGCTGGTGACGGGCGGCAATGTCCCGCTCCTGCGCGTATGACGATCTACGATGAAATGGCCGCGATGGCCGACGAGCTGCTGCGCGAGTTCGGCAAGGCGCTGGTGCTGCGCCGCGTGACGGCCGGCACCTATGACCCGGGCTCGAGCTCGGCCCAGCCGGCAACCGCCGACTATCCCGCGACCGGCGCTCTGTTCGACTATGCGCTGCTGGCCGCCGGCCAGACGTTCCTCGCCGACACGGTGATCCAGGTGGGCGACAAGCAGTGCCTGATGTCGCCCGCCGCCGTGCCGCTGCCTGTCACTGGCGACTTGGTGATCGACGGCGCCGACACGTGGCAGGTGCAGAACGTGAAGGCGGTGAACCCGGCCGGCACCCCGGTGCTGTACGAGTTGCACGTGAGGCGCTGACCATGGCCCAGAACGACGAGTTCCGGCGGAAGTTCGCCGCCTTCGTGGAGCGCGCCAAAGGCAATCAGCAGCAGGTGGTGCGCAAGGTCGGGCTGGACCTCCTGAGCAGCCTGGTGCTCAAGTCGCCAGTCGACACGGGGCGCTTTCGCGGCAACTGGCAGGTGCAGTACGCGCTGGCACCCAAGACGCTCGATCTGGTGGACCGCGCCGGCACGTCGACGATCTCGGCCGCCGCGCTGGACCTCTCGCATCTCCAGGTCGGCGAGACGGTCTACCTGATCAACCATCTGCCGTATGCCGTGCCGCTGGAGTACGGCCATTCGCAGCAGGCGCCCGCCGGCATGGTGCGCATCACCCTGACCGAATTCGACCAGTACCTGACCCGCGCGGTGGGAGATCTGAAGCAATGAGCAATGCACTGGTGCGCAAGGGCCTGGAGACGCGGCTGAACGCCATGGCCCCGGCGCTGGCCACCGCCTGGCAGAACGTCTCGTTCAAGCCCCCGCCGGGCACGCCGTATCAAGAGGTGCACCTGCTATGGGGCGCGCCTGAGAATCCAGCCTTCGGCAGCTATTACCGTGAGGTGGGCGTGTTCCAGGTCTCGCTGATGTATCCGCAAGGCACTGGGCCGGCCGCCGCAGATGCGCGCGCCGCCGCGGTCCGTGACTGGTTCAAGCGCGGCACCACCATCCACGTCTTCCCGGACGGCGCCTCGATGGTGCTCGACTTCGTGAACCAGGTGTACCAGCTCGATCCGGGCCTCGACGTCATCATCGAGCGCACGCCGGCCATCGCCGACGGTTACCAGGACGGCGACCGCTGGCGCGTGCCGATCAGCATCCCATTCTTCGCCAGCGTCTCGGGTTGACGCCGGCCAGCATCATCAACGCCTCGCCTCGCGCGGGGCATTTCTTTTTTGGAGCAAGAAAATGCCCAACGCAAAGGGGTTGTTCAAGCAGCTGCGCTACAAGGTGCAGTCCGGGCAGGGCGTGGCGGCTGGCACGAGCGGGGGGCAGATCCTGCGCCGCGTCACCTCGGACCTGTCGCTCACCAAGGACACCTACCAGTCCAACGAGATCCGGTCCGACCAGCAGATCTCCGACTTCCGGCACGGCGTGCGCCGCGTGGGCGGCACGGTCAACGGCGAGATCTCGCCCGGCACCTACGCCGACATGCTCGCAGCCATCCTGCGCCGCGATTTCGCCGCTGTGACGGCCATCGCCGGCGCCAGCATCACCATTGCGCTGGGCTCGGTGTTGGGCAACGTGCAGACCTACACGGTCACGCGCGCGGCCGGCTCCTACCTGACCGATGGGATCAAGGCTGGCGACGTCGTGCGCCTGACCGCTGGCGGCTTCAACGCGGCCAACATCAACAAGAACCTGCTGGTGCTGTCGCTGACCGCGCTGGCGCTGACTGTGATGCCGCTGAACGGCGTGGCGCTCGTCGCCGAGGGCCCGATTGCCAGCGCCACGGTCACCGTGCCGGGCAAGAAGACTTTCGTGCCGACCAGTGGGCATCTGGACAAGTACCTGACGTTCGAACACTGGTTCGCGGACATCGCGCAGTCCGAGCGCTTCGTCGACTGCAAGCTGGCGCAGCTCGACATCAACCTGCCGGCGACCGGCATGGCCACGGTGGCAGCGCAGGTGCAGGGCCTCGACATGGTCGCGGGCACCTCGGCCTACTTCACGGCGCCCGCGGTGGAAACAACGGCCGGCACGGTCGCGGCGGTGAACGGCGTGCTGCTCGCCTCGGGTGCGCCGGTGGGCCTCGTCACCGGCCTGAGTGCGTCCATCAATGCGAACCTGACCGGCGACCCGGTGGTCGGCCAGAACACGCTGCCGGACCTGTTCCCGGGGCGTGTGGTGGTGACTGGCCAGTTCACGGCCTACTTCCAGGATGGCGTGCTGCGTGACGCCTTCGTGAATGAAACCGAGATGGCCATCGGTGCGGTGTTGACCACCAGCGGCGCGGCCGCCGCCGACTTCATCGGGCTGAACATGGCGCGCGTGAAGCTGGGCAGCGCAGGCAAGGACGACGGCGAGAAGGCGCTGATCCAGACCTTCAGCTACCAGGCACTGCTGGCCATCAACGGCGGCGCCGGCACGTCCAGCGAGAAGACCACCATCTCGGTGCAGGACTCGCTCGCGTAAGACGAGCGGTCGGGACAGAGCTCCCACCCATGGGCAGTTCGCGGGCCGGCAATTGTGCTGGCCCGCATCTTTTTGGAGCAATGGAACATGGAACAGAACACGACCGCGCCGTCGCGCTCGATCGCATCCCTCAACCTGGTCAAGGCGAGCGAAACAGGCTTCGAGTTCGAGCTGAAGAGTTCCGGCGGCGAAGGCCTGGGGGTCTTCATTACCGTGCGCGGTGACCACTCCGACACGGTGAAGGCGGCCAACCGCAAGCAGATCAACGAGCGGCGCGAGCGCGCTTTCGTGGCGGCCAAGAAGGGCGAGGCCCTCGGGCCCGATCCGGTGGAGGACGACGAGGCCCGCGCGATCGAGGGCGCCGTGCTGCGCACGATCAGCTGGCGCGGCCTGGACGAGCCGTGCACGCCCGAGAACGCGCGTCTGCTGCACACCGTCAACCCGGAGGCGCGCGCGCAGGTCTACGCCGCCGCGGCAGAGTCGGGAAATTTTTTGAAGGCCTGACGACCGAGATCGTTGAATACGCGAAGCATCAGGCGGCGCTGGACGAGCGCTTGCCTGATGGGTCGACCGTCAGGCAGAACCTCGAATCGGTGGCGCGCCAGATCGGTCGCCGCCCCGAGGGGCTGGACGGCCCCGTGCTCCCCCCGGCTGGATTCCAGGTCTGGGAATGGTTCATGGAGCTGAACAACACGCGCCAGGCCGGCATGGGGCTGCCCCCCATCACCTACCCCGACATGCAGGCGTTCTTCAGCATGATCGGCGAGCACCCGGCGCGCTGGCAGATCACGGCGATCCGCCGCCTCGACGCTGTGGTGCTGGCCGCCGCAGCAAAACGCACCAAGGCATAGAAAAATGGACATCGCATCCCTCGGCATCGCCATGGATACCGCCGGGCTGAAGCGCGGGGAAGATGCGCTCAACCGGGCGACCCAGACGGCGGGGCGCACGGCCGATGCCATGGACAAGGTCGGCACCAGCGGCAGCAAGGCGTCGGACGGCATCGGCGGCACCGGTGCGGCAGCCGACGGCGCGCGCGTGTCGCTGGACCGATACGACCAGTCCGCGCGCCAGGCCGGCCGCTCGATGGACGACCTGCAGGAGAAGAACCGCTCGTTCACGGACTCGCTGAAGGACTTCGCCATCGGCGCCACGGCGCTCAACGCCGTCGGCCAGGCGGTGCGCGGGCTGATCGACGGCCTGGCCGAGATCCCGAAAGGCGTGTTCGATTCCGTCCGCGCCATGGCGGAGCTGCAGGCGCAGGTCGACAAGATCACCGTGGGCCTGAAGTTCTCGAACGGCGGCGACGCGGCGACCGGCGCGCGCGATCTGTCATTCCTGCGGGACGAGGCCAACCGGCTCGGCCTGGACCTGAACGTCGCGGCCAATTCCTTCGTGAAGCTCTCCGCCGCTGCGCGCGAGACGACGCTCGAAGGGAAGGGCGCGCGGGACATCTTCCTCGCCATTAGCGAGGCGTCGGCGGTCATGCACCTGTCGGCCACTGAGTCGGAGGGCGCGCTGCTGGCCATCAGCCAGATGATCAGCAAGGGCACGGTGCAGTCCGAAGAGTTGCGCGGCCAGCTCGGCGAGCGCTTGCCTGGCGCGTTCCAGACCGCGGCGCGCGCGGTGGGCGTCACGACGGCCGAGCTGAGCAAGATGCTCGAGCAGGGGCAGGTGATCTCGTCCGACTTCCTGCCCAAGTTTGCCGCCCAGCTGCGCAAGGAGCTGGCCGGCTCGGTGGAGGAAGCGGCGAACAGCACGCAGGCCTCCCTCGGGCGCATCGACAGCGCATGGACGGACCTGAAGCGCACGGTGGCCGACTCCGGGCTCGGCCAGGCCGCCGCTGCCCAGCTGAACATCCTCACGGACGCCATGAACGACGTGACGTCGTCGATCCGGCGCGCGAAGACGGAAGGCGCAGGCTTCTGGGGGCAGCTCGGCGCCGGCACAGGCGCTGTAGGCCGCTTCCTGAACCCGGTCAACGCGTTCGGCTATGACGCGCAGTCGCTGAAGGGGTTGCAGCAGCAGCGCGACCAGCTGATGGCCGACCTGAAGGATCCCAGCCTGGACGTGTTCCAGCGCGGGCAGAAGGGCTACAACCTCCAGCAGCTGCAGAAGCGCCTGGCCGAAGCGCAGGCGGTCGCTGAACAGCAGCGAGTGACGAACACGCCGAATCTGTCCGACGTGATGGGCCTGGGCGTCGACCAGCGCAAGCAGGATGAGGCGGAGGCGCGTACGCGCAAGTTCCTGACCGACGGGAAGAACCTCACGAAGGCCGAGAACCGCGACAAGGACCTGAAGGAAGTCGACGACGGCTTTAAGACGGCCACCGCCGGCATCGAGAAGGGCAGCGACCTGTACGACAAAGCCGTCGCAGCGGCGGCCGCGCGCAAGCAGGAGATCTGGGACAAGTACAACAAGGCGGGCAAGTCCGCCAGTTCCAGCGCGCAGCAGAATGTCCTGGGCGGCGAGATCGCGCAGCTCGAAGGCAGGGCCCGGCAGCGCGAGGCCATCCTGAAGGGGGAGCTGACCGACCTGGAGACGCTGCGCAACCAGGGCCTGCTGTCAGAGCGCGAGTACATCGAGAAGAGCTTCGACGCCAAGCAGCGCGCGCTGATCGACGAGAAGGTGATCGCCGAGAAGCAGGCCGACGTCGCCGGCGGCCGGAAGCAACTCGCCGAGCGCGAGCGCTATGCCGCCAAGGTCGAAGAGATCGAGGAGAAGCTCGCCAACAGCGAGAAAGAGCGCGCGAAGGCGCTCAGCGAGGTCTACAAGAAGCTGGAGGACTCCCGCAAAGAGGTGATGCTCAATGTGGCGGCCTACGCCGCGTCACGCGACCGGGAGGCAAGCCGGGATCTCGGCAGCCTCGGGCTGGGCGATAACGCGCGCGAGCTGAACCAGATCCTGGCGCGCACGGAAGAAGAGTTCCGTCGCCAGCGCGAGACCCTGACAAAGCGCGCGTCCAAGTCCGGCCTGCTGGATACGCAGGAGTACAAGGATTCTCTCTCCGAGCTGGATTCGGCCATGCAGGCGCAGCTGGAGCGCGAGCGCGGCTACTTCCAGCAGCGCCTGGACATGCAGTCGGATTGGACCATCGGCGCGTCGCGCGCGTGGGAAAACTACCGCGATTCGGCTGCCAACGTGGCCGGCCAGGTGGAAAGCCTGTTCTCGCGTGCGTTCTCGTCGATGGAAGACGCACTGGTCAGCTTCGCAATGACCGGGAAGCTCAACTTCAGCGATTTCGCCAAGTCGGTGATCTCGGACCTGATCCGGATCCAGACGCGCGCGGCGCTGTCGGGGCTGTTCCAGATGGGTCTGAGCGCGCTGGGCAATTCGGTGCTTGGCGCCTATGGCGATGCGACGGGCACGTCGGTCGGCGGCGTCTACGGGCCGGAAACGCAGGCCGGGCTGGACAACCTGGTCGCAAGCGCGAGCACGCGCGCGGGTGGCGGCGGCATGCAAGAGGGGCTGCCGTACCTGGTGGGCGAGCAAGGCCCGGAGATCGTCGTACCTACATCTTCCGGAAATGTCGTTCCGAATCAGTTGCTTGCAAAGCAGGCTGCGCCAGCCGCCGCGCCGTTGTCGATCGAGTTTCACAACACCTACAACATCGACAGCCGGACGGACCGCGCGGACGTGATCGCCGCGATCCAGCAGAGCCAGCAGCAGACGAAGGCCCAGATTCTGGACAGCATCAATCGCGGCGGGCAGTTCGCGCCCAAACGGTAACCCATGGCAATCCTGACCTTTCCAGACGACATCCTGCCGTCCAGTGCCATGTTCGGCCTGCAGTCCAACACCGAGAGCTTCACGTCGCCGCTGAACCGGGCGACGCAGACCGTGGAGCGGCCGGGCGCGCTGTGGAAGGCGCGCCTGACCTTCACCACGATGAACCTGCAACAGCAGCGACGCCTGAAGGGGCTGCTGGCCGCGCTCAATGGCATGGCGGGCCGGATCTACCTCTGGCCCCACGGTTCGCCGGTGGCGGACATCGCCGCGACGCCGCCGGCCGCGACGATGATCCTGGACTTCATCAACCAGTCCTACCAGATCAACGGCAACCCGGTGGTGAACGGCGCGCTCTCCGACTTCCGGCTACTGCCGACGAAGTACTGGCCGGCCGCCACCATCGTGCTGCGCGCGGGCGAGTTCCTCGAAGTGGGCGGTGAGCTGAAGATGGTGACGGCGGACGTCACGAGCGACGCGGCCGGGCTGGCGTCGGTTCCGGTGGCGCCGCCATTCCGCAAGGCGCCGGCCAACCTGGCGGTAGTGACTCTCGACAAGCCGAAGGCACTGATGCGGCTCGCCAGCGACGTGTGGGAATTCGTGAGCACGCCGGCCTGGCGGCATGAATCCTTCTCCGTGGACTTCATCGAGGTTCCCTCATGACGCGCGCGCTCGACATCGCGACCGCGGCCGCGGTCACGGCGGGGCATGTTCCGCACCTGTTCTTCGCGCAGATGGATTTCACGCAGCCGCTGCGCGTTTGCAGCGCCGGCTACAACGTCGACTGGAACGGGTACACGTGGCTCGGTGCTGGCATGCTGGGACGCATCGAGCCGATTCAGGAGCAAGCCACTTTAGAGGCGACGGGCGTGCGGATGACTATCTCGGGTGTCCCGACCGAGGTAATTGCTATCTCGCTCGCGGAACAGTACCAAGGTAAGCCCTGTCAGGTCTGGTTCGCGCCATTGGGCGAGGACTTGCAGATTGCCTATCAGCCCATGCGGATCTTTAGCGGCCGTATGGACACCATGTCAACCGAGGTGGGCGACACCGCGACGATCACGGTGACGGCGGAGTCAAGGATGGTGTCCTGGGACAAGGCGCGGGTGCGGCGGTACAACAACGAGGACCAGCAGAGCCGGTATCCCGGCGACCGGGGACTCGAGTACACGCCGCAGATGGTTGAGAAGCAGCTCATGTGGGGACGTTGATGGTGCGATTGGAAGACTGGCCGCGGCGCCTCGCTGCATTCATTGAAGCCCGCCAAGCGCGGGCTTTTTCATGGGGCGACAGTGACTGCTGCCTGTTCGTGTGCGACGCGATCGAGGCAATGACCGGCGCCGACCCCGGCGCGCGGTGGCGCGGCCTCTATGCGAGTGAGAAGGGGGCGCGTCGCGTGCTGCGAGACAACAGCGGTGTGACTGGTATCGCAACCATGGTGCTGGGAGCGCCGCAGCCGCCTGCGCTGGCGGGGCGCGGCGACGTGGTGCGGATCGATACACCCTACGGGGAAGCCCTCGCCGTGTGCCTCGGAGGCTTGATCGCGGCACAAGGTCTGAACGGCATCGAGTTTCTTGCGGCGTCCGAGGCGAAAGCCGCGTGGAAGGTATAGGGAGAGCACATGCCACCGGCAATCATTCCTGCTATCGCAGCGGCAGTCGGCGTGGCCGCGGGGACGGTCGCCTACTACGCAATCACCGCGGTTGTGTACTTGGCCTTCTCGCTTGCCATGGGCGCCCTGATGGGGGCCATCTTCAAGCCGCGCTCCAACAACGGCTTTGCGGCGGAGGCACAGGGACGCACGCAGATCGTTCGATCCAACGTGCAGCCTCGCAACATGGTGTACGGCCGCGCGATGACGTCGGGCCCGCTGGTGTTCGCCGGCAGCACCGACGGCGATGGTAAGACGAACCAGTTCATGCACCTGGTGATTGCGCTGGCCGACCATGAGTGCGAGGACATCGAAGAGGTGTACCTCGGCGAGGACCCGGTGGGCGACCTCAGCGCCGGCTACCCGACCGGCGGGAAGTTCCTGAAGACGTGGGGGGTATCCAGGACGTTCAGCGTGCCGATCGCTCCCAACTCGACCACTGCGACGTTCTCGGTGGGAGAGGCGATTCGCAGCATCACGTCCATCGCCGGGGTGATCCCGCCGATCGAGGGCGATACATTCGGCCCGACGCACCAGCCAGTGAGCGACTACACATGGTCGCCGGGCAGCGATACGGTCACTGCGCGCGGTATCGCTGCGGGTTGCACGAGCATCGAGATCACCTACGAGGCGCAGCGGTCGAAGCCGTTGGTGCGGATCAAGAAGCATCTTGGCTCGATCAATCAAGCAGCAGACGGCGATCTGATCGGCGAGATGCCAGACTACTGGACGCCGGCTCACCGGCTATGCGGGGTGTGCTACCTGTATATCCGGCTGGAGTACGACGCCGACATTTTTCCGAACGGCCTGCCCAATATCAAGGCCGTGGTGAGGGGGAAACGCGTCTACGACCCGCGCAATGGCATCACTGTATGGTCGGACAACTGGGCGCTTTGCGTCTACGACTACCTCCGCGACGAGCGCGGATTCGGCTGTACCGACGACGACATCGACCTGAGCGCGGTCATCGCCGCGGCGAACGTGGCCGACGAGTCCGTGGCGCTGGCGCCGGGCCGATACGACCGGCGTTACCGGTGCAACGGCATCGTCATGTCGGACAAGTCACCGCGCGACAACCTCACGGAGATGACAACGGCCGGCGCTGGCGCGGTGGTGATCTCCGGCGGCGTGTTTCGTGTGTTCGCAGGAGCCTACGACATTCCGACCGTGACGCTGACCGAGTCAGATCTGCGCGGCCCAGTGAAGGTCCAGCCGCGCATGTCGCGCAAGGATCTATTCAACGTAGTGAAGGGCACCTTTGTCGACCCGGCGAAGTACTGGCAGCCTGGCGACTTCCCGCCAATAGGAAATACGCTCTACGCGCAGCAGGACGGGGAGGTGATCGAACGTGACATCGAGCTGCCATACACCACCGACACGGTGATGGCGCAGCGCCTCGCGAAGATCATCCTGGAGCGATCGCGGCAGGGCATCGTGGTCGACTTCCCGGCGAAGCTGACGGCGTTCCAACTCTCGGCCTACAGCACGGTGAAGCTGTCGCTGGCAAAGTTCGGCTGGAGCGAGAAGGTCTTTCGCGTCATGTCGTGGAAGATGAGCGACGACGGTGGAATCGACCTGGTGCTCAACGAGGAAGCTGCTGCGGTCTATGACTGGAACTACGGCAACGCAACCCTCGTCGACCCAGCCCCCGACACCAATCTCCCGAACCCGTTCAAGGTGGAGCTGGTGGGGCAGATCGGCATGGACTCGGGCGAGGATCAGCTGCTCCTGAGCCAGACCGGCACGGTGGTCTCCCGCATCCTCGTGACCTGGCCGCCGCCGGCGGAAAGCACGCTGCTGCAGCGCGGTTCGGTCGAGGTGCAGTACCGGCGACTGCAGGATGCCGAGTGGACCAGCCTACAGCCGATGTCGGCCGGGACGACCCGGACCTACCTGACGCCGGTGGAGGACGGCGGTTACTACTACGTGCGTGCGCGCTTTGTGTCGAGCCTCGGGGTGCGCAGCCCCGACTGGACCTATACCTACGGGCACAGGGTCATCGGCAAGTCGGCGCCGCCGCGCAACCTGACGGGCTTCTCGCTGTCGGTGCTCAACGGGTTCGCCAACCTGACGTGGGATGCGTCCCTGGACCTGGACGTGCGCAACGGCGGCCAGGCGCGAGTCCGGCACACGTCGGACACGCTACAGCCCACGTGGGGCAGCGCAGTGGATTTCGGCGGCTACATTTCCGGCGCGGCCAACAGCGCGCAGCTTCCGCTACTCGAAGGCGTCTACCTCGCGAAGTGGGTCGATTCCAGTGGCAATGAATCGCCGCTGGCCGCGCAGGTCGTCACCACGGCACCCTCGCTGGTCGATCTCAACGTTGTCGCTGCCATCGTGGAGCAGCCGGCATTTGCGGGCGCAAAGGCGGGCATCGTGCGGGACCCGGCACTGAACGGCATCAAGCTGATTGGGCGAGGCCTGATTGACGATCAGGGAATGATCGATGCGACGGGCCAATGGGACGACCAAGCGGCCATCGACGGGCTCGGGCCTATCGACTCGGTGGTGGGCTCGGGCGGCTGGGGGCTGATCGATTCGCTGGGCGGCCTGGTCAGCAGCGGCACCTACGACTTCGCCGGCTCGCTGGATCTGGGCATCGTGGAAAAGTCGCGGCTCACGGCGACGATCGATGCCGTCTCGTTCGACACCGGCGACCAGATCGACGCCCGAGTCGATTTGATCGATACCTGGCAGTCCGTCGACGGCGATCGCATCAACGACACCGCCGTGACGCTCTATGTGCGCACCACAAGCGATGACCCGGCCGGCACACCGGCCTGGAGCGATTGGCAGCGCTTCACGCTGGGGGACTACGAGGCCAGGGCGTTCCAGTGGCGGGTGGTGATGGAGTCGGGATCTGCCACGCACAACGTGGTGGTGACCGGGCTCAGTGTGACGGTGGACATGCCTGATCGGCGCGACGCCGGGCGCGATGTCATGTCGGCGGCCGGGCCGCAGAACATCACCTTCAGCAAGCCCTTCCGCGTGGTCCCGGTGCTGGGCATCACGGCTCAGAACATGGCGCAGGGCGATTACTTCACCGTGACGGGGAAGAGCGCGAGCGGCTTCACAGTCAACTTCTTCAGCAGCGCAGGCGCGGCAGTCTCCCGGCGGTTCGACTGGGATGCCGTCGGCTACTAACTTCGAGAGGGCCACATGTCTCAAAACGATCTGGTGATCGACAACCAGGCCGGGGCGTCGTTTCGCGCCGACCTGAATGGCGCGCTACAAGCGCAGGCGTCGCAACAGTCCGGCTCGTCGGCGCCCACAACGACCTATCCCTACCAGTTCTGGGCGGACACGGGCGCGGGCCTCATGCGCATGCGCAACGCCGGGAACACCGCTTGGGTGACCATCGGGCTGTTGGGCGTGCAGAACTTCGGGCACCTACTGCCCGGCTCGATCGTCTTCCATTCGAAGAGCGCGGCGCCCTCGGGCTTCCTGAAGGCGAACGGTGGTGCCGTGTCGCGCAACACCTTCGCGGACCTGTTCGCGGAGATCGGCACGACGTTCGGCGCCGGGGACGGCTCGACCACCTTCAACCTCCCCGAGCTGCGGGGCGAGTTCCTGCGCGGGTGGGACGATGGCCGCGGTGCCGACTCGGGCCGCACGTTCGGCAGCTGGCAGGACATGCAGCTGCGCGACCACAACCATCTGTTGCCGCTCGCGATGGACGGTAGTGGCGTCTACCCGCTGTATGCGAGCGGCGCAGGCGTGTCGCCTCTGTACGGCACCGCCGTGCTCAGCGCGACGTTCCGCACCGCAGCTGTCGGCACTACCGCTTCCGGCTCTGTTGGCTCGGCGCTCTCCGGCGGCGTGCAGGGGTTTGTGGGTGCCGGCAGCGAAATCCGGCCGCGCAACGTTGGCCTGCTGGCCTGCATCAAGTACTGAGGAACCCATGGAAATCTTCAACTATCACCCCGCCACGGGCGAGTTCCTGTGCAACGGCCTGGCCGACGAGAACCCTCTCGACAAAGACGATCCGATCGTGTCGGGCTGGGCTACGCCGACCCCGCCGCCGGCGCGCACCGAGCGCGCGGTACCGATCTACCGTGACGCCGCCGGCCACGCGCCGCAGAACTGGCCGGAAGGCAGTTGGACGCTGGCGCCCGACTATCGCGCCGTGCCGCTGTATCGCACGGCCGACGGCTCGCTGTTCCAGCTGGGCGCCGAGTATTCCGGCCTGGGCGATCTACCGCCGTTCCTGACCGACGGGCCGCCGCCGTCGCCCGCGCACAAGTGGGTGGACGAGGAATGGACTCTCGACGTTGCGCTCGAGACGGAGCAGCTGGCCGCCGCCGCGCGCGCCCAGCGCGATGCCCTGCTGGTCGAGGCGGATGGCCGGATCGCGCCGCTGATGGATGGCTTCGTGCTCGGCGAGCTGGAGCCGGCGGACGAGACGCTGCTGAAGGCGCTGAGCCAGTACCGCAAGGCCCTGCGCGCGCTGACGGCGCAGGCCGGCTTCCCGCGCGACACCGTCTGGCCGGTGAAGCCCTGACCCATGGCGAGGATGTCTCAGGCGCAGCGAGAGCGCGCGGCGGTGCAGATGATGCAGCGTCGCGCGGCACAGGGGCTCGCACAGTTGAACGCCGAGGGCTCGATGTCCCTCGACTTCGTGAATCAGCTCTACAAGATCTGGAACGGCACCATGCTCGGTAACGCACCCCTCTCTGATGTCGTCGCTTTCACTCGCGCGTCGGCCGGCTGGAGTTTCAGCGCCGGCGGCTTGCTGGTGCAGTCGGCCGCCAACGCCCCGCGCTTCGACTATGACCCGATCACGCTTGCCGCGCGCGGGCTGTTGATGGAAGAGCAGCGGACGAACGCGATTCGCAATAACACCATGGCCGGTGCCGTGGCTGGCTCGCCCGGAACGCTGCCGACCAACTGGAACACTGCTGGCCTGTTGGGCCTGACGCGAACGATCCTTGGCACGGTTGTCGAGGATGGTATGGCGTGCATCGACATCCGTTGGCAAGGGACCACAGGCGACACAATCGGCGCGTTCTATCCGGACAACGCGAACGCTGCGGCCATCAACGGCCAGTCCTGGGCAGTATCCGGCTTCATGCGGTTGATCGCGGGCTCTCTCAGTGGAATCGGCGTCAAGTACGGGCTCTATCAGCACAACTCGGGCGGATCGTTCCTAGGGACCGTCGACGGCCCGCTGTTCACCGTCCCTACAACGGGGACCGTTGGACAGGCCGGGCAGGGGACCGTGCGCGTGACGAATCGCTCGGACATTGGCTTCGTGCGTCATGGTACCGTGTTCACATATTCCAGCGGGCTCGCCGTTGATTTCACGCTGAGGATTGGCTTGCTCCTATTGGAGCAGGCCGCGTCCGTGGGGTCCCCGATAGCGACAGCTGGCGTCGCCACGACGCGCGCCGCCGACAGTGCGATCAGCACCGTTCTCTCGGCGGTCGGCATCAACCCTGCCAGTTGCACGGTCATTGCTGAATTCATCGTGCCTCCGCTAGTCAGCGGGAAATGGCCGGGGCTCTTCCAGTTCGACGCTGGAACTTCGGCAAATCGAGCTGGGCTATTCGTGAACAACACCAATGGTCGCCTGACTTTCCAGCCGCGTACGGCAGGCGTCGATGGTCCGGGCCTGAGCTATTTCCCGGTGCTCCCTGCAGCCGGCTCGTTTGCAAAGGTCGCAATGCGTCTGAGTGCTACCGATGTGGCGATGTCCGTCAACGGTGCGGCCACTTCGTCGATCGCCTACACGCCTGTGCCGGGCCTGTCCCGGTTGGTGCTCGGGAAGTTTGATGACGCGCTCGGCTCGTGTATGCGTCGACTCACCATCCTGCCAACGCCGGGGGCCGATGCTGCCCTGCCGTCCTTGTCCATCTGAGGTGCCCATGTTCCACGACTACTACCTGCGCGGCCCCGACCGCGACACCACGCGAGCCGCGCTGCTGGCAGCTGGCCTGACGATCGAGATCGAGGACGAGGACGACGAGCCGCGCCGCGTCCCGGCCGAGGGCGTCAACCTGTCGACCATCGGCAGGATCTACGAGGGTGGCGAGTGGGATGCCGAGGGCAACGTGGTCACGCCGCCGACGGCGCTGCCCGGCTGGCATGTGAATCTGCGGCTGGAGCGGCCACTGACCGTCGGCGAGCAGGCAGCGCTGGCCGGATTCGTTGTTACCCCTGTGCCGGGGACGCCATATCGGGTGTGGGCGTAGCTTCTTCCTTTCGCCCTGCGGTTCGGGCCAGTTCGAGCATTTCCAGCTTTGGGGGAATGCCGTCCCTTGTGAGTTCCTCAACGGGGCCCTCAGTCGCAACAAAGATGGGGTGGCGTTTGTTGAAGACCTTTATATAGGCAATAGCTAGCCACATCATTACAGCGTTGCATTCAGGCGGATGGCGCCCGTTCAATGACTGAAGGGATTGAGAGCACTCGACCAAGAGAAGAAAAGTCATGTCGGGGTTGTAGTCAAGCAACTCGTCCGCGTCACGGTCGGCGTGCTTTAGATAATTCGCCGGGTGGTTCAGTACGTCCGCAATTTCGGTTTGCTCGGCTTTGGATTTCCCGAGTGACACCAGCGCGTCGCGGGCACCTACGAACCCCGTTTGCCGATGTTTGTTCAGCTTGCGCAGGATGTGGTAGGCCGCTGACGCAAGGGTGTGGACCGCGAGGATGTCTCTATCGTGAAACCACAAATCGATTGCCATCACGAGCTGCCGCTCAGCCGCTTCCGCCTTGGTTACCGTAATCCTCTCGGAGTGCAACTTCGGTGTGGATTTTTTGTGCTCGTTCACTCCATATCTCCCATCCATTTGTCTGCGGTTGATCCGGGCCCGTTACATCGCAATTCTAACTAGCCTTCAATCGCTTTCTTCATTCCGCTGTTAGGGCGGTTTTTTTCATTTCCGGGGATCCATATGTCCGAACCAATCAGCGGCAGTGCCGCAGCGGGCGCGGCGGGCGCCGCCGCATTCAAGGCCATCGGTGGCACCGCCGGCGTGGCCGCAGGCGCGAGTGGCCTGGCGACCATCGTCGTCATGATCATGATGCGCCCGCGCAGCACGGCGGAATGGGCCGTCGCCCTCATCTCGACCGTGGTGTCGAGCGTCGGCGGCGGGGCGGCGGTGGTCCAGCACTTTGGCCTGCATGCCTGGACTGGCGACTACATTGGCCTGGTGGCGCTGTTCGGCCTCGTCTTCGGCTGCGGGCTGCCGGGCTGGGCGGTGGTACGTTGGCTGTTCAACTTCATTGAGCGTCGGCGCGACAAGGATCTGGCCGAGGTGGTCGATGACGTGCGCGACGCAGTAGCGGGGGGAAAGCATGGCTGACATGGACACTCCGAACATCAGGCCATTCCTCGACACCCTCGCCGTGTCCGAGCTGGGCCGCAGGCTGCTGGCCAAGTCCGACAACGGCTACAACGTGCTGGTGGGCAGCACGCCGGCGGCGCCGATGCTGTTCAGCAGCTACGGGGATCACCCGCGCCGCCTGGTGCAGATCCGTCCAGGGCTGTCCTCGACGGCGGCCGGCAGGTACCAGCTGCTGGCGCGGTACTTCGATCCGTACAAGAAGCTGCTAGGCTTGCGGGACTTCAGCCCGGCGTCGCAGGATCGCATCGCCGTGCAGCAGATTCGCGAGCGCCTGGCGCTGCAGCTGATCGCTACCGGCCGCTTCGACGAGGCAGTGTCGCGCGTGCGGAACATCTGGGCCAGCCTGCCGGGCGCGGGTTATGGCCAGAACGAGCACTCGCTCGACTATCTGCGCGGAGTGTATGTCCAGGCGGGCGGGGTGCTGGCATGAGCGTGCAAACGAAAGTCCTATGTGCCGTAGCGGCGATCGCGCTGGCGCTGGCCGGCGGGGCGGTCTGGGTCTACAGAGGCGAGCGCGACACGGCGCGCGCTGAGCTGGCGGAGGTGCGTCTTGATGCGGCACGCGCCCAGGTCAAGGCAGTGGACGACGCGCGCATCGAGGAACAACGCCGCACCGCGGCACAAACGGAGATTGCCAATGCTGCGACGAAGGATCTGGAGAGCGCGCGCGCTGACGCTGCTGCTGCCAACGATGTTTCTAGCCGCGTGCGCCAGCGGGTCGCCGAGCTACTCGCCGCCAGTCGCGCCACCGGCAATTCCGCCGCTGCCGGCGCAGGCTCGGCAGCCGACTATCCCCTCGGAGTGCTTGCCGACGTGCTCAGCCGGGCTGACCAGCGCGCGGGAATCCTGGCTGGGTACGCTGACGCCGCCCGGATCGCAGGGCAGGCCTGCGAGCGCGCCTATGACTCGCTGAGAGCGACACTACAGCTGGCGCACTAAGTTGGGTTGCCCTTGAGAGCGTGGTGCCGTGATGGATTGCCGTGGCGGCACTTTTTCGCTTGCCAGGAGGGCGGTCATCGTCATCATCAGGCAACGGTTCGGCTAGTTGTGTCGTCAGCGATCTCTCGGACTCTATGCCCATCGGTGTTTGATCTTTCTAGATCAAACGCTTTCCGGACCATCATGGAAAGGTTGACCTCCGGAATCAAGATGCTTCCCCAATATGATCGCGATGTGATGCTCGCAAGCATTTCTCTGATTGCAGCTAGGAGGGGGCGTACGCCGCGCTCCTGAGCGAAGCGAATCTTCTCGTCTTCTGAGGTCTCATCCGCTTCAAATAGCACAAAGAGACCGGATGCCTGAATTGAAAATTGATATGGGAACTGACTCTCGCTTTTCGGTTTCCCCTCAATCAGCAAGTCGACATCGATCGGGATATGATGCTCGTCGAAACCCTTCCCCGCATCTTCCATTTCAAGAATGCGCGCGCTGAATCCAAAGTGAATGTCCGCGCCTTCGAAGTCATTGGCGAGAGGTGCTCGATGACGTCCGCCCTCATACGCCTCGCGGTCAAACTCATCAGAAAGTTCGACGCTTACCTTATCAAAGGCTAATTCCTTCAGGCGTAATTTCATACAATTTCCTACGTGTGACAGAGACTCGCTGCTTACGGAACTGTGCGCTCCACACAGAGCGTTGACTTGATTCTCCGCGGTTCTGCGCTGTTGGTTGAGCTAGGTGGCGGATGCGATCACTAGTCTTTTCCTCAGCAGCAACCGGCTGGTGCGACACACTGGCGCTTGCCTCCAGGCCTTCGACAGGTAAGTCAATTTCATAGCGGGCCGCTAACTTCTGTACAGCAATGTCACTCTGAGTGACAAGATACAAAAGTCGGGCTGTTGGGGCGGAGGGAACAAGATCATCGTTCTCGTACTTCGAGAATGCTGTCGGTCCGACGCCTAGCAACTCTCCCGCTTGCCGCTGGTTAAGCCCCCATTTTTTCCGCCAATTTCTGAGTGCTAGAGTCGACGGAATTCGAAGGGCCGCAGATCGTGCGGCAACCACCGCTCGCTTATTCGTCTTCGACTGCTCATCATCGACGAATTCGAGGCCGCAGGTTTGGCACTCAGTTGCAAGGCTGCAGTATGCGAGCGCCTTGCCCTCAAACTCAAACGACGCGTGCTGCCGCAGTTCTCGAAGGGCGTGTTCGCCACACGCGGGGCATTCGTGCTGTTTCATGTTTGTCCTAATAAATTGCTGGATGACATGACACGACTAGCAATAGTTTACCGGTTGGACCCAGGCCAAATTTTAGATAAACGTCTTTATACTGCCCCTCGTTTCCAGTCTCGCATTGCTTCACGACGTATGCGTCGCAGGGACACCACCACTTCGAGCCAGTCTGACACCAGGCGGAGTTCACATACTCACCAGAGACTAGTCCAAGTAACTCCCGATGAACGTCTGTTACCGTCCACAAAAGCTCTGCAGCCACGTCCTCTCTGCATTTTCGAGTGGCCAAAACAAGATCTCTAGGTGACTTAATTGACTCTTGTAAGGCCGCGAGCTTGTAGATGGGGGTGTGTCCAAGGGCACGCTGCGCATCGGTAACCGGCGCAACCGTGGGTTGCTCTGGCCAGTAATTTACCACAGTGGTAAGTTGCGGGGGTATTTTGGTGGTTGTCATGGGCGTGCGCAAGGGGTGCCGCAATGTTACACCACGTTACAAGTTGGGGGGCTACGCCCGCGGCGCCGCCTCCGCAACCATCAGCTCCGGCGGGTAGGGCCGCATGAAGCTGCGCTCCCGCTCCGGATATCGGCAGGTCAGCCAGTCATCCCACTCCGAGCGGGGCACAATCACGATCATCCGTTTTTCCTTGCCAGGGGCGTGGAAGCGGTTCATCAGCGGGTGCTTGTCCGAATAGATGGTCAGCATGGTGAAGCTGAACAGCTGGCTGCCGCCTTCTTCGACCCAGTCGCGCCACAGGCCGGCGATCGCAAACTCGGGCTCGTCTGCCGAAAATCGAGCGAAATCCGTCTAACTTGCCCCGGATTCCACCCGGAAAGCCGCATGCCGTCATGCCAAAAATTTAAGCAGATAGTTAGACGAAATCGCCTAACCCATTGATCCGTAATGTTTGCGTATAGAAATGGGGTGCAGGTGGTCGGAGGTTCAAATCCTCTCGCCCCGACCAGTATCAAAAAAACCCGCTAGATTAACGTCTAGCGGGTTTTTTCTTTTCTGCGCAGGGCAGCGATTTCCAGCGGCTTATTTGGATGACATCCAATATCACGCGGCAGGAAGGTGAAGGCGGACCTTGGAAACCGGGACGTCGCGCTGCTTGATTAGCCCTCGGTGGTCGCACGGTCGGCATGCGCGCCTGCCACCTGCAGGGCTCGATGTCCGGTCGCGAATATCCGGCATGCACGTCGGATGCGTTGGATGGAGTGTGCGCAGCCCTGGGGCTCGGTATGCCGGATGCAGAGAGATCGTGGCCCGCCCTCGGCGCGGCGCGAACGCGTTCCGCTTTGGTGGACTTGCGATCTGCGGGGTGGAGCTTCATGCCGCTGGCTGCCCGAAGCGAGTCTCCGATACCGTTTGCACATGCTACGATGGTCTTGAACGACCGGAGAAGGCAATGGATCTCCAAGGCTTCACTTACTACAGGGATCACTGGTATGACGCGGCCGCGACGTCGCTGGGAATCGGCGGGCCATGGCAGGGCGAAGTGACGATCTGCGCGAAAGCGCCCGATGGCACCGCGGTGAAGATATTCGAGCATGAACGCGTGCCCGGGCAGTACTTCTCCGAAGGCGAAGCGTGGCACCACGCGCGCGACTACGCCGAGAAGCTGATCGACGAAGGCCGGGCAGATCCCGGTGCCGGCGACCTGGCTGGCAGCGTCAAGGCCGGCAATCCCTGAGATCGTCCCGGGAGCCGCCTGTGTCTGGCTGCTGGACGCCCGCGGGCTGGCCAACGGCGCATAGGGCGATCGTCAGGCGATCGTCAGGCGACCGTCAAGCGATCGTCATCGTCGTGCTCGATTGTGAAATGCCGGCAGCCGGGACAGGATCACCCCCTGACGCTCCTGGGGTCGTGGCCGTAGCTGTTGCGCATGCGGATCTGGCCGTCCTGGCCGTGTACCAGCAATTCCACTTTGTCTCGCTTTGCGATCTCGGTGGCCGCATCCACGGCTTCTTCCTGGCTGAGGAAGTGCGCTCTTTCGCCCTTTGCCCCCTCATGGACCACGTCCCATCCGTCGGCATGCGGGATGACATGTACGTTGCGTTGCGGCTTTGAATCCATGGCAGTCTCCCAGTGCGGTACTGCCGTTGTAGGCGATACCTGGCAAGAGCGATAGTAGGCCGCACCCGACAACGGCACCAGCACAGGTGGCTAACAAGCCTGGAACGGGCGCCTGCGTGCCAGCGCACCGGAAAAGAAAAGCCGCCGGGCCCTCGCAAGCCCGGTGGCGTCAACAGCGTGCCGGGATTGGCTGACACCCGGCATCAGTTCATTGTGCTTCGCAGCATCTAGTGGGCGGAATCGGGTGTAACCCTTCTTTCGCCGCGGCGGAGCGTGCCGGTCAGTGCCTCGACGGGGCGCACTGTTCGGGGGACCAGCCCAGCACGCGCCTGGCCTTGTCGTTGCTGACTTCCGGGTTGTCTTCGGTGATGTTGAAGATGCCGCCCGGCGACTGCCGCAGCGCCAGCAGCGCCGCGCTGGCCGCCGCTGCGACGTGTAGCGGACTGGTACCCCATGGTTCTCCGGCGCCCGTGCCGGGCCCGTAGAGCTGGCCGTAGCGCAGCACCGTGCCGGTGAGGCCGGACGCCTCCAGCACGTGCTTTTCGAGCGCTGCGACGCCGCGCACGCTGATGCGCCGGTTGCCTTGCGCGTCGGTGTCGAGCGGATGGTCTTCGCCGCAGGGGCGGGTGCCGGGCCGGTAGGCCCACGCAATGCTTTGCGCGACCAGGCTGCTGCTGCCGGCTGCCCTGGCCGCCGCCACGAGGTTGCGGGTGCCTTCATCGCGGATGCGCGCGTTGTTGACCACGGCCTGCGCCATCTGCGATGGATCGAGACCGCGCGGCAGGTCGGTGAGCTGGTGGATCACGCCGGCGGGGCGGATGCGCTTGAACGCTGCGCTCAGCGCCGCCGCGTCGAAGACATCGACGATCACCGGGATCACACCGGCCGCTTCAAGTGCCTTGGCGCGGTCCGCGCGCCGCGTGCTGCCATGGACGATGTATCCGGCTTCGAGCAGCAGTGGCGCGAGTACGGTGCCGATGACGCCCGTGGCGCCAGCCAGGAATACGCTTTGGGTCATGGAGATGCTCCAGGGATGGGTCTTGCTGCAGGAGCATAGGAGTGATATTGGTCTGGAGAAAGATCCATTCTCGGGATTTTTAACTGTACCAATTCAAACCAAGGGGGGAGCTCTTGCGACACGCGAAAGACATCGAGCTGGCAATCGCGGCGCGTCCCGAGGGTGCGTCGCTGCAGCGCTGGCTGTACACCGAGATCAGCAGCGCGATCCTGGCGGGCAGGCTCGCACCCGGTGCGCGGCTGCCGCCCACGCGTGACATCGCGAGCCGCTACGGCGTGTCGCGCGGCACGGTGATCGGCGTGTTCGCGCAGTTGGCCGCAGAGGGCTATCTGTCGGCCCGGGTCGGCAGGGGCAGCTTCGTTGCGGCCGAGCTGCCCGAGCGGCGCCCGGCGCCGGCCGTGCGCGCGGACGACCTGCGCCGCCGCTCGGGCGGTGCCGGTGCGCCGGCATCGTCCGCGCCGCTGCCCGCCGCATTGTCGATGCGCGGCGAACGGCTTGCGCGCAGCCCGTTTCGCGTGGAGGGGCGTGCGCTGCAGGCGCCCGCGTTCCGGCTGAGTCAACCCGATCTCCGCGCTTTTCCGTCCGAGATCTGGGCGCGCATTGCCGCCAAACGCGCGCGCCAGGGGCACGGTGCGCTGCTGGGCGATGGCGAAGCACAGGGCTATCGGCCGCTGCGCGAGGCCATCGCCGACAATCTGCGCGTTGCCCGGGGGATTGCCTGTACCGCCGACAATATCCTGATGGTGGGCAGCGTCCAGCAGGTGCTCGACCTCGCCGCCCGGCTGCTGCTCGACCCCGGCGACGCGGTGTGGATGGAGGACCCGGGATATCCCGGCGCGCGCATGGTGCTGGAGGCTGCGGGCGCGGCCGTGGCCGGCATACCGGTCGACGCGGGCGGCCTGGATGTCGCCGCCGGCCGGGCAAGCGCGCCTGGTGCCCGCATGGCCTATGTGACCGCGGGCCGGCAGGCGCCGCTCGGGCCGCCGCTCGCGCTCGAGCGGCGCCTGGCGCTGCTCGCCTGGGCAGGCGCGGCCGGAGCGATCGTCATCGAAGACGACTACGACAGCGAGTACCGTTTCGAAGGCCCGCCGCTGGCGGCATTGAAGAGCCTCGACCAGGCCGGCTCCGTGATCTACTGCGGCACCTTCAGCAAGCTCCTGTTTCCGGCGTTGCGCATCGCCTATGCGGTGCTGCCCGATCACCTCGTCGCGCCGTTTGCGCGTGCGCTGTCGCTGACCGCGCGGCATATTCCCTTGGAGCCGCAGGCCACGCTCCACGCGTTTATCGCGGACGGGCATTTCGGGCGGCACATGCGGCGCATGCGCTTGCTGTACGGCGAACGCGCGCAGGCGCTGCGCATCGCGGCCGACCGCCACCTGCATGGCGCGCTGCATCTGCCCGCGATCCTGGCGGGCCTCGATGCGCCCGCGTTCCTTCCGCCCGGCACCGATGACGCGATGGTGGCGCGGCTGGCCGCCGAAGCCGGCCTCGAAGTGCGTCCGATGTCGTACTACGCGGTCGAGCGGCCCGCGCCGCCGGGCCTGGTCCTGGGGTTCGCCTCGGTCGATGCCGCGAAGATCCACGCCGGCGCGCGCACGCTTGCGGCGGTGCTGGCGCGCATGAAGCCGGGCCGGACGTAGTGCCGCGACGCGACGGCCCGCCCCCCCCACGCTATCGCGAGAACCCGTCGAAGATCAGTTGCCGCAGCCACTGGTTTCCCGGCTCGCGATTGTTCTTCGCATGCCATAGCACATTGATCACGATGTCCGGGATCTTGACCGGGCTGGGCGCGGTTTCCAGCCCGAACGGCTGCAAGGTGCGGTTCGCGTAGGCTTCGGGCACCACCGCCACCATATCGCTCGTCTGCAGGATATGGCCGAGCGCGACGAAGTGCGGTACGCGCAGGCGCAGCTTGCGCGCCACCCCCGCGCGCTGGATGACTTCGTCGACCACGCCGTGGCCGGTCCCGTCGGCCACGATGGCCACGTGCTCCGCGTGGCTGAACGCGCGCAGCGACATGCCTTCGCGCGCGAGCGGATGACCTCGGCGGAACAGGCAGACATAGCGCTGCCGGAACAGGCGCCGCTGGAAGAAGCCGGCCTTCAGGTCCGGCAGGAAGCCGATCGCCAGGTCGACTCGGCCGCTTTCCATTTCCTCGCGCAGATTGACCGTGTGATTGCGCACGGTGCTGATGGTGACGCCGGGCGCGACAGCGGACAGCGTCTTCATCAGTTCGGGCAGGAAATAGATCTCGCCGATGTCGGTCATCGCCAGCGTGAACGCGCGCGTGCTCGAGGCGGGATTGAACGTGGTCCTTGCATTGAGCGTCTGGTGGATGGCGGCGAGCGCGTCGCTGATCGGTCCGGCCAGGCTCTCCGCATAGGGCGTGGGCACCATGCCCCTGGACGTGCGCAGGAACAGTTCGTCGCCCAGCAGCTTGCGCAGGCGGTTCAGGGCATTGCTGATGGCGGGCTGGGAGGTGCCGAGCGAATCCGCCACCGCCGATACCCGGCGCGCCTGCAGCAGTTCGTTGAAGACCACCAGCAGGTTCAGGTCGATTTCCCGCAGGTCCATGGGTGTGTGTTGGGGTGTGGGTGGGTGGGTGTGTTTCAGTCTTATCACTGCAGGTGATATCGCATATCACCTTTCTTCCATTTATTAATATTACCAGCGGCGGCAAGATACCCACAAACAACGCGACCCCACCATGGAGACAAAGCGATGAGCGAGCAACCTCTCGTATTCAGCAAGGCGGGATGGCAGGACGACGGCTCGAGCCGCGTGCCGTTCCAGGCCTATACCGACGACGCCATCTACCAGCGCGAACTCGAGCGCTTTTTTTACTCGGGCCACTGGTGCTATGTCGGGCTCGAGGCCGAGATCCCGGCGGCGGGCGACTTCAAGCGCACGGTGATCGGCGAGAGGTCGGTGATAGTGAGCCGCACCGCGGACGGCGAAGTCCATGTGGTGGAGAACGTCTGCGCGCATCGCGGCGTGCAGTTCTGTCGCGAGAAGTTCGGCAACCGGAAGGACTTCACGTGCCCGTATCACCAGTGGAACTACGATCTGAAGGGCAACCTGGTCGGCGTGCCGTTCCGGCGCGGGGTGCGGCTCGACGGCAAGGTCAACGGTGGCATGCCGCCCGACTTCGATCCGAAGCAGCACGGCCTGACCAGGCTCAGCGTGGCGCGCCGCAACGGGGTGATCTTCGCCTCGTTCGATCACGACATGCCCACGCTGGAGGCGTATCTCGGCCCGACGATCCTCGCGTACTTCGATCGCGTCTTCGATGGCCGCAAGCTGACCATCCTCGGGTACAGCCGCCAGCGGATTCCGGGCAACTGGAAGCTGATGCAGGAGAACATCAAGGATCCCTACCACCCCGGGCTGCTGCACACGTGGTTCGTCACGTTCGGGCTCTGGCGCGCCGACAACCGGTCCCAGCTGAAAATGGACGAGCATTTCCGGCATGCCGCGATGATCTCCACGCGCGGCAGCGCCGGCAAGAGCGACGTCACGGCGGGCGTGTCGAGTTTCAAGGAGCAGATGAGCCTGCACGACGACCGCTTCCTCGACGTCGTGCATGAAGCATGGTGGGGCGCGCCGACGGCGGTCATGATGACCCTGTTTCCCAGCCTGATCGTGCAGCAACAGGTCAACTCGGTATCCACGCGGCATATTCAGCCCGCCGGGCACGGCGCATTCAACTTCGTCTGGACCCATTTCGGTTTCGAGCACGACGACGCCGAGATGACGCGCCGCCGCCTGCGGCAAGCCAACCTGTTCGGTCCCGCCGGCTTTGTGTCGGCCGACGACGGCGAGGTCATCGAGTTCTCGCAGGAGGGCTTCGAGCAGAAGCCGCAGCAGCACACATTGGCGGAACTGGGCGGCCGGGAGATCGGAGATACGGAGCACATGGTGACCGAAACGCTGATCCGCGGCATGTACGACTACTGGCGCCGCGTGATGGAGGCCTGAACCATGCTCGACTTCGAAACCTATGCCAAGGTACTGGCGCTCTATGCGGACTACGCCGCGGCCCTCGACAGCAATACGTGGGAAGCCTGGCCGGAGTTCTTTACCGAGGATTGCGTGTACAAGCTCCAGCCGCGCGAGAACCACGAGCGAGGCCTGCCGCTGGCCACGCTGTCGTTCGAGAGCCGCGGCATGCTCAAGGATCGTATCTATGGGGCCACCGAGACCATCTTCCATGATCCGTACTACCAGCGGCACGTCGTCGGCATGCCGCGCATCCTCAAGGCTGACGCGCAGCGGATCGAGTCGGAGGCCAACTATGCGGTGTTCCGCACCAAGCCGGACGGCTTGTCGACGGTGTTCAACGTAGGCCGCTATATCGATGTGATCCGCCTGACCGGCGCGGGGCTGAAGTTCGAATCGCGGCTGTGCGTGTTCGACAGCGAGATGATCCCCAACTCGATCATCTATCCGATCTGAGCTGGCGGGCCGGGAAGCGAGGGCCCGCCGCCATCCCGGAGCCTGCATGCGGGCTCCGTGTATTCACTCTGTGTATTCATCCTGAGGGAGACATTCAATGACCCAGTGGTATGCCGTCGGCTCTCCCGACGATTTCGTCGAAGGCGAACCCGTTGCCGTAGTGGCGGGGCAGCAGCCTGTCGCCGTGTTCCGCCTGGCGCAGGGCCTGTTCGCCATCCATGACCTCTGCACGCACGGCCACGCGCGGCTGTCGGAGGGCTTCGTCGATGGGGATTGCGTCGAGTGCCCGCTGCACCAGGGCCTGGTCGACATCCGTACCGGTGCGCCGCGCTGCGCGCCGATCACCGAAGCGGTGCGCACCTACCCGGTGCGCGTCAACGAGGGGAGCGTCGAGATCCATGTCGAATGAAGCGATGGTGATCGTGGGCGCCGGGCACGCGGCGCGGCGCGCGGCGGAGTCGTTGCGGCAGATCTCGCCCGGCGTGCGCGTGCTGATGCTCGGCGACGAGCCGGAACTGCCGTATGACCGCCCGTTGTTGTCCAAGGATGCGCTGACCAGCGACGCTGGCGAGCAGCGGGCCTTCATCCGTGCGGCGGACTGGTATGTGCAGCAGCGCATCGAAATGCGGCTCGGCGTGCGTGTGCAGGCGATCGACCGCGCCGCGCGCGAAGTGCGGCTCGACGACGGCTCGCGGATCGGCTACGCGCGCCTGCTGCTGGCGACGGGGTCGCGCGTCAGGCGTTTTTCCGGCCCCGTGGCCGGCGATGCGCCGGTGCACTACGTGCGCACGGTTGCGGACGCGCGCGGATTGCGCGCGGCGCTGGCGGCGGGGCGGCGGATTGTCGTCCTGGGCGGCGGCTTCATCGGACTCGAAGTGGCCGCGGCGGCCGTGTCGCGCGGCTGCAAGGTAACGCTGGTCGAGCCGGCCGGCCGCTTGCTGCAGCGCTCGATGCCGCCGCAGGTGAGCGCCTTCATGCTTGCCCTGCATGCGGCGCGCGGGGTGGAGATGCGCGTGGCAACGCAGGCGCTTGGCATCCGGTGCGGGGCGCGCGGCACGGCTATGGTCGAAACCGATCGCGGCGAGATCGAGGCAGATGCGGTCGTGGTCGGCATCGGCGTGGTGCCGAACCTGGAACTGGCGCAGGCCGCGGGGCTTGCCGCCGACAATGGCGTGCTGGTCGACGCGCAATGCCGCACCAGCGATCCCTCGATCTTTGCGGCGGGCGAGGTGACGAACCACTTCAATCCGCTGCTGGGCCGGCACATTCGCATCGAGTCCTGGCAGGTCGCGGAAAACCAGCCGGCCGTCGCCGCGGCGAACATGCTGGGGGGCGAGGCAAGCTACGCCGAAACGCCGTGGCTATGGTCCGATCAATACGACTGCAATCTGCAGACGCTCGGCGTCTTCGGCGCTCGCCAAACCATCACGGTGCGCGGTAACCCGGCCGGCACGTCGTTCAGCGTCCTGGCGTTCGGCGAAGACGACAAGCTCGAAGCCGTCGCCAGCGTGAATGGTGGCCGCGATATTGCCGCCTGCCGCCGCCTGATCGCCGCGGGAAAAGTGCTGGACAGGGCCCGCATCGCCGACGCCGCCACGCCATTGCGTACCTTGTTGTGAGGCCGTGCGCGGGCGGGCTGCGCCATTGCCCGGCCACGCATGCGGGCCGATCGGGTTTGTAGTGGCAAGGCGCTGACTCTACAATCAACTCTGGCGCCAGGCCGCTTCATTGTCTTGTCGATGAGACGTTTGTGCCCTGGCGCTTACGCGGGTTTTGCGTTTTTCCACGTGTTTTTACGTTTTCCACGTTTTCCACGTTTTCCCGCGTTTCCCCGATTTTTTTCCCAGGCGCAGTGACAGGAGTGGACAATGGCCAAACGCGAGCGCGCCGCGCGCGCCTTGCAAGATGAGGTGAGCCGGCGCATCCAGCGCATCGACGACATCATCGAGGACGGCGCGAAGATCCGCGTGCCCGCGCCGCAGCCGCACGCGCGCGATGCGCGCGGGCGCAACTGGGACATGAAGGGATTCGGCAACGCCGCGGGGTACGAGAAGGGCATCCGCGCCGTGGTGGACAAGGCGCGCGACGAATTCGACCTGGCGGAACTCCCGGCCCGGGCCGAAGCCGATCCCTTTGGCGGCGATTCGTGATCCGGCCGGAAACGGCCTTGTTGGAGTAATGCATGCAGGCTTGCGATCCCTGCCATCTGCTCGTCGGCGCGCCGGTCTCCGTGCAGCCGCATGAAAACCTGGCCGCGTCCGGCGCGGGCGCGCTGGGCATGGAGATCAATTCGCGCTGGGTTGACCGGCCCTGGCGCTGTACGGTGTGCGGCGCGTGGATGTTCCAGAATGCCGCCCATGGCGATCCGCCCAATGTCTGGCGCATGGGCCGGCGTCCGCACGACCGGCCGCAGGAGCGTGCCTGAGCCGGAGCCTCCCTGTGCGGGGTGTCGTCGCTGCGCTGCGGCATGCTACGATGGCTGCAACGGGGGAGACATCATGAGTGAATCGAGAACGCTGCACTATCGCGGCTACGTGGTCCTGATTTCGGTGCAGCAGCAGGAGCGCGATTGCCTTGTGAGCGCTTCGATCGTGCGCGAGGGCAAGGGCGAGGTGCGCAACCCCTCGCCGCTGCAATCGTGGGTGGGGCATGAACAAGGCGGGCTGCTGGAGGTGGCGGACCGGGCCCAGGCGCGCGCATGCCGCCTGATCGACGCGACGGTGGACCATGTTGCCTATGCGGCGGATTGAGCGCCGGCGCACCAGTCGCCAGAAGTTTTGCGTCATGGCCTACATGGCGGCGTCTCGCGGTCGTTAATGCGGGTATGAACTCATTCGATGCTTCCGAAGACGGTGCGGCCAACTCCGACGCCATGGGCTGGGGTTCTTCGCCGCCCAACGTGCTGGCGGCAGTGCTCAATTCAGCCCTGGCCGCCGAAGACTTGCACGGCTTTGCCGCGCTCCTGTCCGATATGGCGCGCGACCGCGGCCTGAAGGGCACGCGCGGTGCTCACCAGTCTATCTATGACATGCCCTATGCCAGCCTCCTGCCGCGCCAGCAGCATCTGCTGGCCGACGCGTTCGAGCTGCTGATCCGTCTAGGGCTGGAGCTGCAGCCTCGCCGCCCACGCGTGCTGGGCGACGGCCCGGACGATCTCCTGGCACGCGGCACGCACGATATCCCGGCGGCCTGAGAGGCGTCGCAACGGTTGTCCGCAGGCGGCCGGCGCGGTGGCAGAAGGCCCGCGCCGCGTGCTAGCATCACGCGAAAACCGGGGGCGCTGTGGCCCTGCACGAACAGTTCGCCGCATGACGGCGACGCATTGCCCGCGCCGGAGCCGATTCCGTCCGGGCGACGCCGGCACCGGCCGCATGCGCAGGCCACGGTGTCCGAGGGGAGCGATCGCGAGCAGTGGAGGTATGTGTGATGGACGAAGACGAACCTTTCGGGGTTGTGTTCGAGGATTTTCGCGTCATCTGGGTGGCCGAGCGCCTGCAGGACGGCACCTGGACTGCACGCTATTGCTGGAGCCCGGGTACGTCCGGAGCCTCCGGAAAGGCGTTGCAGGCGGCCGTGCTGAGCGGCAAGTCCAAGCGCCTGCTGGGCGATTTCAAGACCGAGGAAGACACCGTCGCGGCGATCAAGGCGGCGGTATTGCTCGAGGCGAAATGGGGCCGCTGAAGCCTAGGGCCCGGGCTTGGCGAATTCCGGCAGCGCGATGCTGCTCCATTTCCAGGTCCAGGGCCCCGTGCGCGTCAGGCCGATGACGATGCGTTCGCCGTTGTCCTTGGTGGCCGATGCCTCGACGGCGTTCAGGCCGCGGTAGGACAGCGCGTACCTGAGCGCATCCTTGGCGGCATCCGGCTTTTCCTGCTTGCCCGTCTCGCCTGGTTGCGGAGCGGGCGCGGATGCGGAGGGCGCGGCGCGCGGCGGCGCGGCGGCTGGTTTTTCGCCGGCCATCAGCGCCATCACGCCGGCCGGCGACACCATCGTGTCGATCATGGTGTTGATGACGGCAAGGCCGATGGCCTGGCCGATGCCGGCCAGCGGCGTATCGCGCAGCACAGGCGCGTTGCCGAGCTTCTGCTGCAGCGAGGCGGTCAGCTGCCCCTTCAGGCTCTCGCGCAGGGCAGGATAGTCCACGTAACGTGAGAATTTGTCGGCGTCGCGCGTCTCGATGGCGGTGCGCATCTGGTAGAGCGTCCAGTACGGGCTGGCATAGCTGGTGGCGGCAACGGCGATCGCCGCAACGATCGCCGCCTTGAGGGATCTGTTCATCGCGTATCCGGTTGGCGCCTCCGCGGTGGCGATTGCCTGATTCCCTGATGGCCTGATGGCGACCGTGGTCCCCGGACGCCGGCGCATCGCTCCAGTTCCCTTATCCAGCCCCCGTGCTCGCCACCGCGTGCCGTGATCTCCTGTCGCCTAGCAGACGCCAGCCTGGCTGCGCTCGAGCAATCCGATCTCGCGTATGGCCACGGACAGCATCGACAAGCCGGCCGCGCCCGACGCGCGCTGGTCCGCCAGCATGCGCGAGAAGCGCTCGATCTGCCCCTGCCGCCCGCTGCGCCATGCTTCGACCAGCTTCTCCACGGTATCCAGTTCGATCGGTTGCGCCAGCACGCTTACGGTCAGCGCGCGCTTGAGGCGGCCCAGGTCTTCCAGCGCGGTGGTGCGCGCCAGCAGGTCCCAGTGGCTGTCGGCTGGCAGGGCCTGGGCGCGCTCGCGCAGCCAGCCGAAACTGAATTCCGTATCGAGCGCGAAATAGACGGCGGCCACCAGCGCCAGGTCGCGTTGCGTGGTGGCAGCCACGTCCGCAATATCCAGCGCCGCGGCGGAGATTTCTCCGGCGGCCACGCGCAATGCCAGTGCGTCGTCCACGC
Organism: Cupriavidus sp. 2TAF22; assembly: GCF_052115045.1. NCBI lineage: Bacteria > Pseudomonadati > Pseudomonadota > Betaproteobacteria > Burkholderiales > Burkholderiaceae > Cupriavidus > Cupriavidus sp. 2TAF22. The sequence continues at coordinate 310,560 of NZ_JBFRFX010000013.1, read as the reverse complement.
CGGCCTGGCTCAGGCCCTGGCGCCGTTCGGCCAGCGCCGCCGCTTCCGGCGCGGCCAGCAGCGCCGGCAATTGCGGCGTGAGCCAGGCGGCGGCCTGGGCGTAGCCGGCGCTTTCGCCGCCGCCCACACGGGTGGCTTGCGGGTGGCGCAGGAACCACAGGCTGGCGAGCTCCAGGAGTCGGCCAACGGCAGCGAACATGCGCGCCTGCACCTCATCGTCGACGCGGTTGTCGAGCGCATCGATCTCGGCCCACAGCGGATCCAGGCCGAAGACATCGCGCGCAATGAGGCAGGCACGCACGATGTCCGCGGGGCGCGCGTCGGTTTCTTCCAGAATTCGGTGCACGAAGGTGGCGCCGATGCGGTTGACCAGGGTGTTGGTCAGGTGCGTGGACAGGATCTCGCGCCGCAGCGGGTGGCGCAGCATGGCTTCGCCATGCCGCGCGCGCAGCGGCTGCGGGAAATACGCGGGCAGCAGGCTCGCCACCAGCGGATCCTCGGGCAGGGCCGAGGCCAGCAGTTCCTCGTACAGCCACATCTTGCTGTAAGCCAGCAGCACGGCGCGTTCGGGCGATGTCAGCCCCAGTCCGGCTGCCTTGCGCTCCACCACTTCGTCATCCGTGGGCAGGAATTCCAGCGCGCGCTTGAGGCGCCCGGCGCGTTCGAGCCAGCGGATCAGGCGCGCTTCCTGGTCGAGCAGCGCGGCGGCGCAGCGGCCGGCCACCGACAGCGCCTGGGTCTGGTAGTAATTGTCCTCCAGCACCAGCAGGCCGACCTCGTCGGTCATTTCCGCCAGCAGCTTGTTGCGCTGCTTCTCGGTCATCTCGCCATCGGCTACCACCAGCCCCAGCAGGATCTTGATATTGACCTCGTGGTCCGAGCAGTCCACGCCGGCGGAGTTGTCGATGGCATCGGTGTTGATGCGCCCGCCGTTCAGGGCGAACTCGATGCGGCCGAGCTGGGTGAAGCCGAGGTTGCCGCCTTCGCCCACCACCTTGCAGCGCAGCTCGGCGCCGTTGACGCGCACGGGATCGTTGGCGCGGTCGCCCACCTGCAGGTGGGTCTCGTGGCTGGACTTGACGTAGGTGCCGATGCCGCCGTTGTAGAGCAGGTCGACCGGCGCCAGCAGGATCGCGTGCACCAGCTCGGCCGGCGACAGCGCCGTGGCGCTGATGCCGAGGCAGGCCTGGACCTCGGGCGTGAGCGCGATGGTCTTTGCCGTGCGCGGGAACAGGCCGCCGCCGGCGGAGACCAGGCTCATGTCGTAATCGGCCCAGCTCGAGCGCGGCAGCGCGAACATGCGCTGGCGCTCGCGCAGGCTGACGGCCGGGTCGGGCGAGGGATCGAGGAAGATATGGCGATGGTCGAACGCCGCCACCAGCTTGATATGCGGCGACAACAGCATGCCGTTGCCGAACACGTCGCCGGACATGTCGCCGACGCCGGCCACGGTGAAATCGGTGGACTGGATATCGACGCCCATCTCGCGGAAATGGCGCTTGACGGATTCCCAGGCGCCGCGCGCGGTGATGGCCATCTTCTTGTGGTCATAGCCGACCGAGCCGCCCGAGGCGAACGCATCGCCCAGCCAGAAGCCATACTCGGCGGAGATGGCGTTGGCGTAGTCGGAGAAGCTCGCGGTGCCCTTGTCGGCGGCCACCACCAGGTAGGGATCGTCGCCGTCCTCGCGCACCACTTCGGGCGGCGGCACCAGCGTGCCGGCGACGCGGTTGTCGGTCACATCGAGCAGGCCGCGCAGGAAGGTCTGGTAGCAGGCAACGCCTTCCTGCAGCACCGCGTCGCGGTCGGTGGCGAGCGGCGGGCGCTTGACCACGAAGCCGCCCTTGCTGCCCACCGGCACGATCACCGTGTTCTTGACCATCTGGGCCTTCATCAGGCCCAGTACCTCGGTGCGGAAGTCCTCGCGCCGGTCAGACCAGCGCAGGCCGCCACGGGCCACCGGGCCGCCGCGCAGGTGCACACCCTCGACGCGCGGCGAGTAGATCCAGATCTCGAACATCGGGCGCGGCTCCGGCAGGCCTGGCACCCTGGACGGGTCGAACTTGAACGACAGGCAGGGGCGCGGACCACCGTCGGCGCCATGGCGGAAGTAGTTGGTGCGCACCGTGGCGTTGATCACGCCGAGGAACAGCCGCAGGATGCGATCTTCGTCCAGGTTCGGCACCTGGTCCAGCGCGGCGCCGATGGCGTGCAGCAGCTTCTCGCAGCGCGCCGCCCGGCCGGTTTCCGTGGCGGGGTCGAAGCGCGCCACGAACAGTTCCACCAGTTGTGCGGCGATCGCCGGATTGCCGGTCAGGGCACGCTCGATATAGGCGTCGCTGAAGGTCGAGCCGACCTGGCGCAGGTAACGCGCATAGGCGCGCAGGATGGTCACGTCGCGCGCGGCGAGTTCGGCGCGCAGCACCAGGCGGTTGAAATCGTCGTTCTCGATCTCGCCGCTCCATGCACGCGCGAAGGCGTCCTCGAACAGCGCCTTGATGCGCGCGATGTCCGCGCCCAGGTCGACGCCGGCGGCGACGCCGTCGGCCATCTCGAGCCCGAAGTCGTGGACCCACACCGGCGACGCGCCGCTCGGCTCCACCAGATAGGGGCGCTCTTCGTCCACGCGCACGCCGAGGTGTTCGAGCATCGGCAGGCTGAGCGACAGCGCGATGGGCTCGCGCGCGCGGTAGACCTTGAAGCGGAACGCGCCGGGCGCGGCCTCGATCGGCCGGTACAGGTTCATTGCCACGCTGCCGCTGGCCTGGGCGGCTTCCATCAGTTCGATGTCGCGCACCGCGGTGCGGGCTGGGTAGTCCTCGCGGTAGCCGGCCGGGAACGAGTCGCCGTAGCGGCGCAGCAGCCGGTTGCCCTGTTCTTCGCCGTTGCTGTCCAGCAAGGCCGCGGCGAGGTCGTCCTGCCAGCGGCGCGCGGCCTGCACGATGCGCGCCTCCAGTTCGTCCGGGTTGACCTCGGGCATGGTGCCCGGCTCGCCGCGCACGATCAGCTGGATGCGCGCCAGCGGCGACTCCGACAGCTGGGGCGTGAACTCGCAGCTATTGCCGTGGAAGGCGGTCATCAGCAGCTTCTGGATGCGCTGGCGCAGGTCGGTGTTGTACTTGTCGCGCGGCACGAACACCAGGCAGGAGACGAAGCGGTCGAAGCGGTCGCGGCGCACGAACAGGCGGATGCGCTGGTGTTCCTGCAGGCGCAGGATGCCCAGGGAGATGTCGAACAGCTCGTCTTCGTCGGCCTGGAACAGCTCGTCGCGCGGGTATTGCTCGAGGATGGTCACCAGCGACTTGTAGAGATGGCCCTTGGTCAGGAAGCCCGCGCGCGCCAGGATATTGGCGAACTTGCGGCGCACCAGCGGGATCTCCGCGCTGGAGGTCATGTAGGCGCTGGAGGTGTACAGGCCGATGAAGCGGCGCTCGCCGGTGATCTTGCCGCTGGCGTCGCTGAGCTTGACGCCGACGTAGTCGAGGTAGCCGGGCCTGTGCACGGTGGCGCGCGAATTGGCCTTGGTGACGAAGATCGGCGAGCTGCCTTCGATCACGCTGCTGGCGGCCGCGGGCAGTTCGGTGAGCGCGCCGGCTTCTTCGGGGCGCAGGCTCTCGCGCAGGATGCCGGCGCCGGAGCCGGCCACGCCGCGCAGGTAGAAGCGGTCGTCCCGGGTGATCAGTTCGTAGTCGCGCTGCCCGAGGAAGGTGAAGTGATCGTCCAGCATCCATTGCAGGAAGGCGCATGCCTCCTGCGTCTCCGGCTGCCTGCCTTCGGGGCCCTGCGCCAGCATCTCCACGGTGGTGCGCGCGGTGGCCGCCATGCCGGGCCAGTCCTCCACCGCGGCACGCACATCGCCCAGCACGCGCGCGATGCCGCTGCGCAGGGCTTCCTGCGTGGCGGCGTCGCCGCAGCGGTCTACCTCGAAATGAATGAAGGATTCCAGGCGCGGGCCGGAGGCGGCGCCGTTGCCGGCGGCGAGGTCGCCGGCGTCGCCTTCGCCGCCGAGGCCGACCCTGGCAATGGTGCCGTCGGCGCTGCGCCAGATCAGGAATACCGGATGGATGGCCGAATGCAGGGCCAGCCCGAGCCGGTTGATCTCCATGGTGACCGAGTCCACCAGGAAGGGCATGTCGTCGTTGACGATTTCGACCACCGAGTGGTCGGAGTGCCAGCCGTGCTGCTCCAGGTTGGGGTTGTACACCCGCAGCCGGGCATTGCCGGGCACGAAGCGCTGCGCGGTCTGCCAGTGCGCCATCACCGCGCCGTAGAGATCGGCCACGTCGCGCTGCAGCAGGTCTTCGGTGTCGGTCAGGTCGTAGTAGTGCCGCAGGAAGGGCTCCACCTTGACGAACATCTCGCCGGGCAGGCGGCCCTGGGCGAATTGCATCAGGTCGGCCAGCAACTGGGCCAGTCGCGTTTCGCTTTCCGCCAGCATGGTGTCTCCCCCAGACGGCTTGAGTTTTGGCAGGTCCATGCCGGCGGTATCCCGCGCGGCGCCATTCTGGCGGCGCCATCTGCGGGGCGGCATGAGCTTGCTAACTACTGTAGAGCATAAAGAAGCGGGCCGCGCGCCAAGTGCGAGGCACATGCGCGATGATCGGACAAGGTCCGGCGGCGCTGGAGGTTCTATGAATTTTGCGACTGGTTTTCATGATTTTATATCGGTGATGGAATATGTCTGCTCTGGCTACACTGCTTATCTGCACCTTACCGGCCGGTAGGAGACGCTAGCAGGGCAGGGCGCCAGGTCCTGCCGCGGCTAGTGCCACGCCGCAATCTGCCGGGACAGGTTTCATGGAGACATAAGATGTACAAGGAACGAATCCGGCTGGACAGCCTCCTCGGCAAGGTCATGCCGGCGCAAGCCGCGGCAGCGATGATCCGCGATGGCATGACCGTCGGCATGAGCGGCTTCACCCGCGCGGGCGACTGCAAGGCCGTGCCCGAAGCGCTGGCCCGGCGCGCGCAAACCGAGCCGCTTCGCATCACGCTGATGACCGGCGCTTCGCTGGGCAACGACACCGACAAGATCCTGTCCGAGGCCAATGTCCTGGCGCGGCGCCTGCCGTTCCAGGTCGATCCGACGCTGCGGCGCAAGATCAATGCGGGCGAAGTGATGTTCATCGACCAGCATCTGTCGGAGACCGTGGAGCAGCTGCGCGGCCGCCAGATCGCGCCGGTGGACGTGGCGGTGGTGGAAGCCGTCGCCATCACCGAAACCGGCGGCATCGTGCCGACCACTTCGGTGGGCAATTCGGCCAGCTTTGCCATGCTGGCCAGCAAGGTCATCGTCGAGATCAATCTCAATATGCCGGCCGGGCTGGAAGGCCTACACGACATCTACCTGCCCACGCCGCGCCCGTACCGCCAGCCGATCCCGCTGATCGCGGCCGAGCAGCGCATCGGCCTGCCGTATATCCCGGTGGACCCGGCCAGGATCGCGGCGATCGTGATCACGCAGAAGGACGACAGCCCGTCCAACGCCTTGCCGCCCGACCAGGAAACCCGGCAGATCGCGGGGCACCTGAACGATTTCCTCCTGCATGAAGTTCGCGCGGGCCGGCTGGCGCCGGCGCTGCAGCCGCTGCAGGCCGGCATCGGCACCATTGCCAACGCGGTGCTGCACGGCCTGATCGATTCGCCGTTCCGCGACCTGAAGATGTATTCGGAAGTGCTGCAGGACAGCACCATCGAACTGCTGGACGCCGGGCGGCTGAGCTTTGCTTCGGCATCGTCGGTCACCTTGAGCAGCCCCGTCTATGCGCGCTTCCTGGCGGACCTGGAGCGCTACAAGGCGCGCGTGATCCTGCGCCCGCAGGAGATCAGCAACCATCCGGAGGTGCTGCGCCGGCTCGGCCTGATCACCATCAACACGGCGCTGGAGTGCGACATCTACGGCAACGTGAATTCCACCCATGTGGGTGGCACGCATATGATGAACGGTATCGGCGGCTCGGGCGATTTTGCGCGCAACGCGCATATCTCGGTGTTCGTCACCAAGTCCGTGGCCAAGGCCGGTGCGATCTCGAGCATCGTGCCCATGGTCTCGCATGTCGACCACACCGAGCATGATGTCGACATCATCGTGACCGAGCACGGCCTTGCCGACCTGCGCGGCCTGGCGCCGCGCGAACGGGCCCGGCAGATCATCGCCAACTGCGCCGATCCGCTCTACCGCGATTTGCTGCAGGACTATGTGACGCGTGCCGGACGGCGCGGCGGGCATACGCCGCACCTGATCGAAGAAGCGCTGGCATGGCACGCCCGCTTCCGCGAGGAAGGCACCATGGGTGGCGTCGGCACGCGGGCAGCAGCGTGATCCGGCGGGAAGATGCGCGCGCCGCCTCCGTGCCTTCCCCATCTGCCGCCGGCCCCGCGGGGCCGGGAATTTCCCGAAGTATTCCTATCCCTTGAAGATCAGTACCGCCAGCACCAGGGAGGAAGCCATGAGTATCAGCACGTCTAGCATGATGGTCTCCGAAAGGAGATGGGTGCAATAACTGGCAAGCAATGAAAGGCGGTACCGGAAGCATGAAGCCGCGCAGCGCCCGAGGCTGTCGGCGGCTATCTGTTTCATGCCGGGATATATCCCGCGTTTCCCCGTGCGGCGTCTTCCGCATGGCGGCGTTTCAAGCGGGCGTTGCAGTTGCGGTGTGCTGTACCGATGCTGCTGCCGGCAGCGCGCGCGGACGGTGCGCTAGCGCACCAACCGCGGCAATGCCCGCCGGAGGCGGGCAGGCAGGCTTACTGCTTGGGCGCGGCGTTCGCGCCGTCGGTGTAGGGATCGGGCTTGCCCGACTTGGCACCATCCGAGTACGGATCGAACTTGCCGGACTTGGCGCCATCGGTGTAGGGATCGGCCTTCTTCTTGGCGCCCTTGGTGCCGTCCGCGTTCAGGCTGGACTTGGTCGACTTCTTGGCGCCATCGGTATAGGGGTCGAACTTGCCCGACTTGGCGGCGCTCTTGTTGGGGTCCACCTTGTTGGTATGGCTGCCGCCATACAGGTCGCCGCCATCGGTGTAGTTCTTCTGGGCATGCGCCAGTTGCGCGCCGCCAAAGGCGGTCATGGCTGCAATGATCAGGGCGGATACGGTCTTGTTGCGCATTTTCATCCTCGTGAGTATTGGCCACGGGCAGGGGGCATGGCCGTAGAACTGCTTGTCTGACCCGGCTACTTTACCGACTCGGGAGGACCCTGCGAAGTCAATCTTTCTTCCCCCTGTATTGAAACATCGAATACAGGCAGGAATCGTGCGCTAGATCAAGCGCGGACAGGTATGGCAGGGAGGGCGGGCGTGGCAGGGCGGCGGAGGCGGCGGAAAGGCCACCTCGCGGGCCCGCACGGGCCCGGGCGCAGAGCGGGCATGCAGCGAATCCGGCCGGGGATGGCCGGATTCGCCCGGTGCTTACTCGAGCGTGATGTTCTGGTCGTGCGCGATCTTCTTGCGCAGTTCCAGTTCACGCTTGATCTGGGCGGCATATTGCTGCGGCGTATTGCCGTCGGGGTAGGCCCCGCTTTCAGCCAGGCGGCGCTTGACGTTGGGATCCTGCAGGGTCTTCACGGCGGCGTCATGCACCTTGGCGACGATGGCCGCAGGCGTGTTGGCGGGCGCCACCAGGCCGTACCAGGCCATATTGTTCATGTCCTTCATGCCGGCTTCGGCGAAGGTCGGCACTTCAGGCAGGCCTTCCACGCGCTTGGGCGCGGCCACCGCCAGGGCACGCAGCTTGCCAGCCTGGATATGGGGCATCGAGGACGGCAGGTTGTCAAACTGGCCGCTGACCTGGCCCGCCAGCGTATCGTTCAGGGCAGGGCCCGATCCACGATAGGGAACGTGGACCATGTCCGTCTTGGTCAGGAACTTGAACAGCTCGCCGTCCAGATGCGAGATGCTGCCCTTGCCTGCCGAGGCGTAGCTGTACTTGCCGGGATTGGCCTTCACCAGCGCGACGAATTCCTGCAGGGTCTTGGCCGGCACCTTCGGATTGACCGTCAGCACGTTCGGCACGTTGACCAGGTTGGTGATCGGCGCGAAGTCCTTGAGCGGATCGTAGGGGTTGCGGGCGTTGGTGGCCGGGTTGGTCGCCATGGTGCTGACCGTGGCGATGCCCAGCGTGTAGCCGTCCGGTGCGGACTTGGCCAGCGCGTCGGCGCCGATCACGCCACCGCCGCCGCCACGGTTTTCCACGACCACCGGCTGGCCGAGCTCGCGCCCGATGCCGTCGGCTACCGAGCGTGCCACGATGTCGGTGGTGCCGCCCGCGGCGAACGGAACAATCAGGCGGATCGGCTTGGTGGGGTAGGTTTGTGCAAAGGCGCCCTGGCACAGGCCAACGAGGACCAGACAAGCTGCGCTACTGACTTTCAAGACTGCTTTCAAGAGAGGCTCCGAAGATTCTAGGTCTGCTTGCGGTCCGGCCAGGGTGCGGGCGTGGCGGTCTGCGCCGGCTGTCCCGTCGTTTTTGTTTGCTGCCCTGCCGGCTTGCCGCGAGGTCCCGGGCAGCGGGCGCAAGCTGCCACGGGTTTTGCGAAGCGACCGGAATGGTTCCGTAATGCGGAACCATGTTCCGCGATGTGCTTCAGGCGCAATTCAACCGTGAAAGCGTGGCCGGCGGAATCGGTATCAACCCGGTATCAGCTTGCCATCCGGGCATCCGGCATGCGAGGCGCATGCGCCTGGCGGGCGATGCGAACAAGGAAGAATGGGGAAATGTGCGAGCGAGGAGCGAAGGGAGGGGCTCGAAACAATGCCAGGGGTGGAAATGAAAAAAGCCGGAAGCATTTCTGCTTCCGGCTTTTTGAATTCGCTGGTGGGGCGTGAGTGACTCGAACACTCGACCTACGGATTAAGAGTCCGCTGCTCTACCAACTGAGCTAACGCCCCAACGAAGAAAGAGATTCTATCATCGTTTTTGAGTTTGTCAAACGTTCGATGATTTTTTGTCTCGGGTCTCATTGCAGGCGCAGTTGCGGATCGCCCCGCCTGGCCTCGCCGTGTCCCGGCGCGCGGCTCGTCGACGGCGGCGACGCGCGTGCTCAGGCGCGCGTGGCCTGATCGAGTGCGAACATGCGGCAATGCTCGAGGTAGCCCACCTCGTGGCTGGCGATCAGATCCAGCACGCTGGTCCACAACCATGATGGCGCATCGAGTTGCTTCGAGCGGTTACGTGCGAGTTCGGCCAGCCAGGCGCGCTGGGTGGAGAGGTCCATCTGCCGCGCGTGGGCGTTGCCTACCACCTCGCCCAGGTACATCGCCACGCGGCTGGCCTCTTCCTGTGGCAGGGTGTCGATCTCCAGCTTGAGATCCTGCGGCAGCAGTTCGCGCATGAAGACCGATCTGTCGAGCAGGGTCGAACAGGCGATGCGGTCGCCCAGCGCAGGCGACAGATGTCGCGCGCCTTCGGCCACGCGCTCGCCGTTGCCGCGCGGCATGCTGACCTTCGGGTAGCTCGGTGCCGCTGCCTTCACGGCTTCCTTGATATCGATGAGGCAGACTTCGGGGCTCGGGCTGTCCTGGCTGCCTACCGACAGCAGCACGGCGTAGCGCAAGCGTCCCAGCGAACTGCAGCCCTTGACCCAGTAGGCCGCGTCTACCATCTCCACGCGCGCGCCCTCGTCGCGCGAGGTCAGCAGCGTGGCGAGGTGCGCGATCTCGCGCCGTTCGAACAGTGCGCGGATCGCTTCGCGCTCGTCCTTTGCGAGCGGCCAGAACCGTTTGCCGAGCGGGATGGCCGGCGTGGTGTCCTGCAGGCGCTCGCGTGCGAGATGCTTCCACTTGCGCCCGAGCGCCAGGCGCATCACGGTGCGCACCGCGGCGGGCCGGCGCGATACCAATCCGGCCGCGGCGTCCGGATTGTCGAAGGCGCTCTCGTATCCGACCACCAGGCTCTCCAGCATGCGCGCGGTGATCACGCCGGGCAGGTCGGAGCCGCGCGCGGCGGTGGCCAGCGACAGCGCCAGGCGGATCAGGTCGTGCGCCGGGTTGCCGATCACGGTCTGGTCGAGATCGCGGATCTGGATGGCGACGTCGCCCTGGATGTCCGCGACCGGGCCGAGGTTGCCGACGTGGCAGTCGCCGCAGATCCAGATCGCGGGGCCTTCGGGCAGCGTGTGCGGCTGCTTGGCTTCCAGCCATTCGTAGAACTTGCGCGTGTTGCCCCGCACGTAAGCGTGGGCGGAGCGCGCCATCTTCAGGTTCCGGCAGCGCAGCAAGACGTCTTCGCGCTTGTCGGCGGCGGGAGGCCGGGGCTTGGCGGGCTTGGCCGCGGGTTTCCGCGCTGTCTTGCGCAGCGCCTTGGCAGCCGGCTTTGCGTTGTGCTTCGCACCGGCCCCGTGGGCGGATTTCGGCTTGCTGGTCTTGGCGGTCATGGCGGTCGGCGCACCGGGCGCCGCAGGAGTCGATCGGGCGGAGCGGGCCGCACCTTTGCGCCGGCGGCCGGCGCCGGCATCCGTATCCTTCAAGGCAGCGTACTCCATGCCGCCGGGATGCGCAGCCATTGTCCCGTGCGCAGCCGCCCCTGGCATGCGGGCGCTGTCCGACAAACGTGTCAGCGCAACGCCGACGGAGTGGGGGGGGCGCCCTGCCGGCGATGCCGGGGAGCGGGAGGGCCAGCGGCTACAATGCGCTCGTTCCCGCCTTCCCGCCCAGATCCAGACCGGAGAGTCCTGCATGCACGCCAGAGTCCTGCGCTACCTTGACGAGGTGGTGAGCCGCGGCTCGATCCGCCAGGCCGCGCTGCACCTGCATGTGGCGCCAAGCGCGATCAACCGGCAGATCCTGGACCTGGAGGCCGAGCTGGGCGCGCCCCTGTTCGAACGCATCAACAAGCGCCTGCGGCTCACGCCGCTGGGAGAGATGGTGCTGGCGCACGTAAGGCAGACGCTGCGCGAACACGAACTGCTTCGCAGCCGGATCGAGGCCGTCAAGGGCGTGCGCCAGGGCGAAGTCACGGTTGCCACCACGGCGGGCCTGGCCGGTTCGCTGATGCCATCGCTGGTGCATGGCTTTCGCCAGCAATATCCGGGCATCCTGGTGCGCTTGCTCGATCTTCCGGTGGCGGAGATCGTCGGCGCCGTCGAGCGTGGCGATGCCGATCTCGGCCTGGGCTACGACATGCCGGATGTGGCGGCGTTCCGCATCCTCGCCGGCAGCGACTGGCCGATCGGGGTGGTGGTGCAGCCCGGCCACGCGCTGGCGGCGCAGCCGTCGGCGCTACTGGCCGAATGCCTGGCCTGGCCCGTGATCCTGCCGGCGCCGTCGATGTCGCTGCGCGGCATTCTCGACGAGGGCTTCGCGCGCGCGGGGCTGGCGGTGTCGCCGGTGACGGAGACCACGTCGACGGCGCTGATGCGCAGCCTGGTCATGCTCGGCGCCGGCATCGCCTTGCTCAACCCGCTCGATGTGCTGGACGAGCGGGCACGCGGCGCGCTGGCATGGCTGCCCTTGCGCGATGGCAACCTGCCGCGCCAGACCTTGCGGCTGGTGGCGCGCGCGCGCAATCCGCTCGGCGCGGCAGCCGGCCTGATGGCGGACTGCATCGGCGCGGGCCTGGCGGCCGTGTTCGACGCTGCGCGCTAGCGCCTTCAGGCATTTTCTGGTGCCTTCCCGGGCGCGGCCGGCGCTGTGCTCTTTTTGCGCACAGCGTGGGCGAAATTCGATGCTTTGCCGGGCGCGGCGCGCGCCGTAGACTGCGCGGGCCTGCCTTGTTCCCGAACCGGAGATTGCGCCATGACCCTGATCCTGCTCCACGCCGATGTGCTCGTCACCATGGACGCTCAGCGCCGCGAGATTGCGGACGGCGCGCTGGTGGCGCAAGGCCCGGCGATCGCATGGGTGGGCGCCAGCGCGGACCTGCCGCCGCAGTATCGCCAGCTGATCGACCAGGGGCGCGCCGAGGTGCTCGACATGCGTGGCCACGTCGTGACGCCCGGCCTCGTCAACACGCACCACCACATGTACCAGAGCCTGACCCGCGCCGTACCGGCGGCGCAGGATGCCGAGCTGTTCGCCTGGCTCAGCAATCTCTACATGCTCTGGTCGCACCTGACGCCGGAGATGATCGACGTCTCGACGCGCACCGCGATGGCCGGGCTGATGCTGTCGGGCTGCACCACGACCAGCGACCATCTCTACCTCTACCCCAATGGCGCGCGCCTGGATGACTCGATCGCCGCCGCGGGCGAGATGGGCATGCGCTTCCATGCCGCGCGCGGCTCGATGAGCGTGGGCCGCAGCCAGGGTGGCCTGCCGCCCGATTCGGTGGTGGAGGATGAGCGCGCCATTCTCGCCGACAGCCGGCGGCTGATCGAGCAATATCACGATGCCTCGCGCCACGCCATGCTGCGCGTGGTGGTGGCGCCGTGCTCGCCGTTTTCCGTCTCGCGCGACCTGATGCGCGAGTCGGCGCTGCTGGCGCGCAGCTATGGCGTGTCGATGCATACCCATCTGGCCGAGAACGACAACGACATCGCCTACTCGCACGAGAAGTTCGGCCTGACTCCCGCGCAGTACGCCGAGGAGCTCGGCTGGGTCGGCGCCGACGTGTGGCACGCGCACTGCGTGAAGCTCGACGACGAGGGCATCGCACTGTTCGCGCGGACCGGCACCGGCGTGGCCCATTGCCCGTGCTCCAATATGCGGCTGGCCTCGGGCATTGCCCCGGTGCGGGCGATGCGCGACGCCGGGGTGCCGGTGGGCCTGGGCGTGGACGGCAGCGCCTCCAACGACGGCGCGCACATGCTGGGCGAGGCGCGCCAGGCGATGCTGTTGCAGCGGGTAGGCTACGGGCCGGCGGCCATGGGCGCGCGCGAAGCGCTGGAGATCGCCACGCTGGGCGGCGCGCGGGTACTGGGCCGCGACGATATCGGCGCGCTGGCGCCAGGCATGTCGGCCGATTTCGTGTCCTTCGACATGGATGCGGTGGCCTATGCGGGCGCGGGCCACGATCCGGTGGCGGCGCTGGTGTTCTGCACGCCCGGCAATGTCGCCACCAGTGTGATCAACGGAAGGGTCGTGGTGCGCGGCGGAGAGCTGCTGAGCGTCGAGTTGCCGCGCGTGCTCGCGCGGCACCGCAGCCTGGCGCGCACGCTGTTCGAGCGCGCGGGCGAGGCGGCCTGAGCCTGTGCCGCAGGCGCGGCGCGACACACGCCGGATTGCCGGGTGCGCGCGACCCCACTCGAGTGGGGCAGCGCCATGTCTCCAATGTATTCAAACTTGTCACCGGGACGTTCCCCGAACGCCCCTGACCCTTCCCGAGCCTGCGCTGATGCGCGGGCTTTTTTTTGCCCTTCGGAATGGCTCTTCGGGAGGATGGCGTGCACGGATGCCCTGGCGGCCGATGGTGCCGATGACAGGTGTCACATTGATGCGATATCAATACGGGTGGCCATCACCGGATGGACGGACCACGCGGGCAGCATCCGCCGGGTGGGTGTCCGCCGAGTCGTATCCGCCGAGTTTGATCCACCGGGTTGTATCGACAAATGAAAAAAGCCGGGAGCATTTCTGCTTCCGGCTTTTTGAATTCGCTGGTGGGGCGTGAGTGACTCGAACACTCGACCTACGGATTAAGAGTCCGCTGCTCTACCAACTGAGCTAACGCCCCAACGAAGAAAAAGATTCTATCATCGTTTTTGAGTTTGTCAAATGTTTGGTGATCTTTTCCTGCGTGCGGACCGCATGCGGCCTTCATGCGATCGATTCGGCGCGACGTGAGCGGGCAACGCTGGCCAAAGAGGCCCGCGCATGGCACGGGAACTCCTCGCGGGCTCTTCAGTCTTGCTTGGGGGCGCGCTAAGCGTAGGCCTTTGCGGACGAGTCGGGCCGACCCATGTTAGGATGGATTATCACTTGCAATGGAGGGCTTTACCGATGGATATCAAATTCCAAGAGCAAGAGCGTTACGATATCAACAATGAAGGCTTGCTATTTCACGCCATGGTCGATGGCCAACCGGTGACTTGCGTGGTGACGCGCGAGGCGCTGTGGGAAGGCTTCAGCGCCGACCAGGTGCTGTCGCTGGAAGAGGCTTTCCGCGCCGGGCGCGAGACCATCGAACGTGCCGCGGTGGTGCTGATCGAGCAGGGCGCTGCCCAGCCGGTGGTAGTCAAGCGCGCCCATGTGGCGCCGCTCTGAAGCGGGTTTCAGTCCGGGCCGGTCATCGGTCCGATCCCGGGCGCCCGCTTCACGTGTTTGCGGCTTCTAGCCGCCTGGCGCCGGGTTCTCTCCGGCGTTTCTCTTTCCATCCCCGATCGTCGTCAAGCTGCGCGTTCCCGCGCTGGTTCTGGTGTGTCCTCGCGGTTCATGCCGGCTCTCCCCTGGGTAAGCGACCCGCCCGGGCGGCTTGCGCATTCTTCGAAGACGCGCGCGCGGCATTCACGGCACACCGCCGGATCCAGCCGCGCGATGATGGTGTGCAGGGCCTGCCGCTTGGTGGAGAAGATATGTTCCTCGCCCAGCTTGGCCGCGAATCCGGTCTGGTCCCAGGTCTGTAGCACCTGCGTGCGCGGACGGTGGAAATACAGGTCGCCGCCGGCGGCCCGCCGCTCGGTGAGCTCGCTCTCCCACATCTCGGCGCCAGCAAGGTCGATGAAGTTCATGCTCTTGGTCATGGCCAGCAGGTGGACCTGGCCGGGATGCGCGGTGCGCGCATGGTGCAACCTGTCGGTGACGTACTGGACGGCGCCGAAGTAGATCGCGCCTTCCATGCGCAGCAGCTTGAGCTGCGGGCACTCCGGCTGCGGGCGACGCAGTTCGTCGAGCGGGGTGAAGCGGCGGTCGGGATCATCCGCGTCAGGCACCAGGCTGCGCACGGCGGGCCGCGAGGTGCGGTACAGGTAGGCCACCAGCGACAGGATGGTGCCGAGCAGGACCGCCATTTCCAGGCGGATGGCGAGCGTGGCGGCAAAGGTACTGATGGCGATGGCGAACTCGGCGCGGCTCAGGCTGGCAATGCGCCGCAGGCGGGCGAAATCGAACAGGCCCCATGCGACCAGCAGCAGCATGGCGGAGATCGCCGCCAGCGGAATCTGCGCGAGCAGCGGCGCGCTGGCGCTCACCAGCACCACCAGCAGCAAGGCCGAGAACACGCCTGCCAGCGGGGTTTGGGCGCCGGCCTCGTAGTTGGGCATCGAGCGGTTGAGCGAGCCGCAGGAGATATAGGCGGAGAACAGGCCGCCGGCGATATTCGACAAGCCCTGGCCGATGAATTCGCGGTTGGCGTCGATATGCTGGCCGGAGCGCAGTGCCACCGCCTTGGCGATCGAGATCGACTGCCCGAGCGCGACGATGGTCAGCGCGGCGGCAATGCCCAGCAGGTCGGGGATGGCATGCCAGTCGATGCCGGGAAGATGGAAGGACGGGATTGCCGACGGGATCGGCCCCACCACATTGACATGGCGCGCGCCCTGGCTCCAGTCCGGCATGTTGAGCAGCAGCGCGACCGCGTAGCCCGCCAGCAGGCCTAGCAGCATGAAGGGCAGGCGGCGCCAGACCCGCTTCACGGCGACCGTGACGGCCAGCGTCACCATGGCCACGGTGAACGCGCTCCAGTTGATGGTGGCGGCGTTGTCGAACAGGAAGCGCACCACGCCGAAGGCGCTGGTGCCCGTGGGCACGGCCAGGCCGAACAGGTCCTTGAGTGCATAGAGGCCGATCAGCGTCGCCGCGCCGCAGGTAAAGCCGAGCAGCACCGAAGGTGAGATGAAGTTGGCCAGCGTGCCCAGCCGCAGCGTGCCCACGGCCAGCTGCAGGACGCCAACCATGATGGTCACGGCCAGGGCGAGATTGATATACGCCGGGCTGCCGGCAAATGCCACCGGGCTCAGCATGGCGAACAGCGCCAGCGAATTGGCGTTGGTCGGGCCGGACATCACGTGCCAGCTCGAGCCGAACAGGGCCGCGACGATGCAGGGGATGACCGCCGCGTAGATGCCGTACTGCGGTGGCAGGCCGGCCAGCGTGGCGAAGGCCACGCCCTGCGGCAGCACCAGCACGGCGCCCAGCAGGCCGGCCACCAGGTCGGCGCGCAGGGAGGCGGTGCTTACGCGGTGGCGCCACGCCGGCAGCAGGCGTGCCAGCCTTCCCTCCGGGGCCGCGATGCTCATGCGCGCGGGTCCTGGTCGCTGAAGCTCTCCAGCAGTTCGTCGATCGCACCGTAGACCTTGCCCAGCCGCTCGGCGCCGATCATGCGTTCGAGTTCCTCGTAGCGGCGGTCGATCAGTGGCTCCATCTCGGCGATCAGGGCGCGGCACTTGTCCGTCAGCGAGATCTGCTGGCGGCGCTGGTCCGTGGTGGAGCGCGAGCGCAGGATCAGGCCCGCTTCCTCCATGCTCGACAGCATCCGCGTCAGGCTCGGGCTGAGGATGAGGCAGGCATCGGCGAGCTGGTTCGGCTCCATCTCGCCTTGCTCGTTGAGCGTGCGCACCACGCGCCATTGCTGCTCGGTCAGGCCGTGCTGGCGCAGGATGGGCCGGAAGCCCGCCATCAGCGTTTCACGGGCCTGCAGCAGCAGGTGGGGAAGATTGCGGTGGCGGAAGGTGGCCGGTTTCATGGTCGCAAGTGTAGCCGCGCGGGCGCCTTCACGCGAGCCGGTGGCTTCCCCGATAGCCTGAATCCTTCCGCCGGCCCCGCTATCCGGAAAGGCGCCCCGGGGTTGCCCCCTCAGCCCAGCGTGGCCACCACCGGCGTGTGGTCGGACGGCTGCTCCCAGGTGCGCGGCACCCGGTCGATCACGCAGGCGCTGCACGATTCGCGCAAGGCCGGCGACAGCAGGATGTGGTCGATGCGCAAGCCGGCGTTGCGGCGGAAGGCGAACATGCGGTAATCCCACCAGGAAAAGCTCTTTTCCGGCTGCTCGAACATGCGGAAGGCATCGGTCAGGCCGAGTGCTTCCAGCGCCCGGAAGGCTTCCCGCTCGGGCGGGGAGACCAGGTTCTGGCCTTCCCACTTCGCCGGGTCGTGCACGTCGCGGTCCTCGGGCGCGATGTTGAAGTCGCCCAGCAGCGCAAGCTTCGGGTACTTCGCCATCTCCCCGCGCAGCCATGCGGTCATGGCCTGCAGCCAGTTCAGCTTGTAGGTGAACTTGTCGGAGTCGGGGGCCTGGCCGTTGGGGAAATACGCGCACACCAGGCGCACGTCGCCATAGGTCGCGGCCACCACGCGCTGCTGGGCGTCCTCGAAGCCGGGGATATTGCGCACCACGTCGGCGGGCGTGGCCATGGTCACGTTGCGCGCCAGGATCGCCACGCCGTTATAGGTCTTCTGGCCGGTGAAGACGCTGTGAAAACCCGCGCTCTCCAGTTCGGCCAGCGGATACTTGTCGTCCGGCATCTTCAGCTCCTGCAGGCACAGGGCGTCGATGGGGGTATCCGCTTTTTCCTGCTCGATCAGCCAGTCCAGCACCTGCGGCAGCCGGACCTTGAGCGAATTGACGTTCCAGGTTGCGATTCTCATGGTTTATCTTGTTCTATGATGGGTAAGGCTTTCCGGGTTGATTATTCTGAAAAATGTCTTCTGGCTACCCATCTAGCTACCCAACTTCATTCTGCTAGCCTTTCGACCCCTGCAGGAGCGCCTCGATGCTCTCTGCCGTGATGCCGCTCGAGCGTGGGCCGATCTTTACGAGGCGGAGTGTACCAGCGGCCACCATGCGGTAGACCGTTGCCTTGGAGATGCTAAGCTGGCCCATCACCTCGCGGACGCGGTAAAGGCGCTGCGTTTTGGGCGCCACTGCCGGCGCCGTGCCTGCCTTTTGTTCAATGTTGGTGACGACGTTCACTTTTCGCTCCAATTCGCCAAGCCTGGCGGGGTCAATTCGATGATTCGTTGTGCTGTTACTTCCATACTCACTTCATTGGTAAATCGCGGATACGGGTGGATATCCGCTTGGTAGCGGTCGGTCATGCCGCCACCCGCTGTCTCTTGGCGTCCTTTGGTTCATGCGACGGCCCTCATGCAGCCAAGCTCGCGCCAGGTGGCCAGCCGCGCGTGCGCGCGAATCCGGCCTTTCACGGCGAAGTTGTTTTCGAGCGCGCAGGACTTGGCTGACTCAGCTGTGCGAGCCCGTACATACATGACGTGCCGAGCGGTGGGCTTCTTCTCCGGGCCGGTCGTGAGCGTCACGGCCCATGCCTTGAATTCGCGCGTCGACCAGTAGGCGTGGCTCTCTTCTTCGTCGGGAAACAGAAACGTGGTCATGCGTGTGCGCTCTCTTCGTTGGTAATGGTCTGGTCGGTGGCGGAGTCCAGGGCGGAGCCGCCAATGCGGAGTGCGGCCTGCAGCTCGGCGCTGTGATCGAGGTCGCGGATGGCCTGATAGCGGCAAGCGTTGACGCGATCCTCGGCGCAGGCCTCGCGGTTGCCCCGCAGCAGCGCACGCGCGGCGTGCTCGGCAACGACCTGGTGCGCCGCGGCGCGGGCATGCAGCATCGCGGCGAAGTTGGCCACGTCGATGGGGTCGCCCTTGCATACGGCTTCGGCCATCATCTGGGCGAGTCGCTCCACCGAGCACTCCAGCGGGTTGTCCCAGCCCGCCCGGCCTTTGCTACGGCATGCGGCGAGCTTCGCCTTCATGGCGGTGGCGAGCTGGTCCACGGCAAGGTCATCCGTGTGTGGGCGGATCGAGCGGATAGCGCCGCGTGAGGGGGCGGCGAGGCGCAGGCCGTGATCGGCCGGAAGGCGCTCGCCAATGCTGGTGCCGAACCTCTCGGCGTTGCGGCGTGCCTTCGCGTTCATTGCGCGTCTCCTGCCTTGAGGTAGGGGCGAAGCAGGGCGGCATCTTCGGTGGTGGCTGGCATCGGTTCCACGTCATCGCGGCCGTCGACGGGGACGCCCACAAAGGTTACGGCTTCGTTGTGCGTCCAGACCGGGGTAAGCGTGCGCGTTTCTCCGGGGCGCAACGGTTCCTTCTCGTCGGGCTGGTAGCCGTACCACTCGCCGTCGAGCCAGTAGCCGTAAGGCTGCGCAATGCGCTCCTCCAGCTCGGCGCGCTCGAGCTGGGCGATCTCGCTTCGGATGACATTGAGCAGCGGCGCTACCGCGTGCGTGGCTAGCGCTTTGCGATCCATCCCGCGGCTGTGCAGGAGCATGGCGAACAAGCCAACATCGACGGCGTCGCTGTGGCCAATGCTCTCCACCAGGCGGCGCGCCAGTTCGTGATCGGGCAGGTCGTGCAGCGGCACGATGGACTTGGCAAGGCGCTCGGAAATAGCAGCGCCGAATGTCGACAGCAGGGTGATATTGCGAAGGTGTGTGGACATGGAATCCTCTTGCGGCGGCGGGGTCAGGCGGTGGTGAGATGCACGCCGAGGCGTCTGCGCTCTGCGGCGGTCTCGGCGCGGGCCATGACAAACGTGTCGTAGCGGCAGCGTTTGATGGCTGCCTCGATGAATGACGCGCCCGCAGCGAGCGTGGCGCGTTCCTGCTGGGTGATGTTGACGTCCGTCCCATCGGCGCAGCGATCCACGATGCTGCAAAGCGCGCGCTTGACTGAGCGGATGTAGGGATCAAACTCGGCGATTCCCTGGGCGTGAACAGCGCGTTCCGTGGTGGCAACCATGGTCACCACGGTGTTGTAACCATCGGCTGTTGGCGTGCGCAGAAAGCCGTCCAGGTGGACGTACCACTGCAGTTCGAGCTTGGCCGTGTTCTCCGCTGTCATCGGCACGCGGAGCTGGCGAGGTCGATAGGGCTTGTTGCGGGATTTGCGCATGGTTCAGCCCTCCATGAATTCAGCGTCGCCGACCAGCGCGTCGAGCGCATCGCAAGCCCGGCAGATGTCGAGCGCGGCGTTGATTTCGCGGTCGATGGGTCGCAGCTCAATGCCGTTGTCAGGGCCGAAGTTCGGCAGAGCCGGGTCGACCAGGTGCACGACGATGCCGCCGCGCACGCGCAACTCTTGGGCGTCTTCGGGGCCGGCGAGATCCAACACCAGGACGTGGTGGGCGCTGAGTTCGTCGACGAGAGCGTCAGTTACAGAGGGGGCGGCGACAAAGGCGTGCGTGCGCGCCAGATAGTCGGCGGCGAAAGCCCGGCCGGCACCGCGGCCGGTGAGTCCGATCAGCATGGTGGGTCCTTCAATCGAGGTCGTTGGCCTGGCGGCGCTTGAAGTCGTCGGCGGGTCGCGTGCGCCGGCGAGCGGCGCTGCGCTTCGTGGCCTCGGCCCGCAGGCGCGTCTTCACAGACGCGATCAGGGCGAGGCGGGTAGGGGTGTGTTCGAGCGCCTCCTCGGGGACGCCGCTCCACTTGAGGCGGCGAAACTCCTTCAGCAGGGCGACTTTTGAGAAAGGCAGCGGCGGCATGTGCCTAAGCCGCGCTGGGAGCGCTCTTGACGGCTGTGGGTGCGCGCTCGTCGTGTTCAAGAGCGCAGGCATGGACTGCGTAGACGGCCACCGCCAGGGCGGCGTGGGTAAGCCAATGTAGGCCACCATGAAAGCCGCGGCGGGCGGTCACGGTCTTGAGGCGATTCCTTCGGGTCATGAACTCTCCATCGAGGGGCACCTGCCGGTGCCGTCGATGGCGAGATTACCAAGTAGTAATATTACAGGTCAACACCGTTTGGTAATATTTTCGCCCGTGCGACGTCCTGGAGGCATTCTCCAAGCGCAGACGGTATTGGCCAGCTCCCTTGGTCAGGTCCGTTTTGAGGTGAAAAGCGGTGCTCCGCGGCCGGCTCTACTGGGCGGCTAATGCGGGCCGCTTAAGGGACGGTGTGCCCTGCGAGTTACAGCTCAAGTGTGGCGGTCATGATGACGCCACAAATGTGATCGTCCTTTTGCAGGCGCAAAAAGCGGTTGGGCCACTCCGGATTGAGGGCCTCGAGAAAGAGCTCCCCGTCGACCAGGGTCAGCTTTTTGAACGTTGCCTCGTTGCCGTTCCGGCGCACGATGACGAACTTGCCAGGCTGTGCTTCGACGTCCGGATTGACGAAGAGCAGCATGCCTTCCGGGAACGACGGCGACTGACCCGCCGGCGCTGTCATTGAGTAGCCCTTGACTCTCAAAACGAAGCCTTGCGGCCCGAGATCCTTATGGCAGTAGTGATAGGCCTGCGCAGTAGCAGGTTCAAAGTTATCCGCGATTTCTGTCCACATCCCCGCTTGTACCCATGATATCTCGGGGTATGCCCGGGACCTCATGTCAGGTCCGGTTTCGAAGTTGTTCCCGAGAGAAGGGAAATTGTAAGCGTCTGCCGGAGAGTCCGCACTTCCAAAAAGCGGCAAGTCTCCGCTCCCGGTTGCCTGATCGAGCCAGCCGGGAGGGATGTGCGCCAACTCCTCAATACGTCGCGCCTTCTTCTCGCCAAAGCTCTTGCTGCCGCGCGAAAGGCCGGAAATTTCCCCCTGATTCATGCCGGTCTGCCGGATGAATTCAGCCTGGGTGCCGTACTTCTGCGAGATCAGGAGTTGAAGGCGCTGGCGCCGGATGTCAACGATGGTCATAGGCCACAATTATCCCTACCAATTACTTTAAGGTAAAACACCAAAGAGTGTTGTTCGGAAATTACAATATGGTAATATCCGGCGTCATGGACAAGCTACTGGCCTACCTGAACAGCCTCGATAGGGCGCAGCGCGCTGCCTTCTGTAACGCGCTGGGAACCTCTGAGGGCTACCTGCGCAAAGCGATTAGCGCGGGCGGGAGATTCAAGTGCGAACTGTGTGTGTTGATTGAGCGACACGCGGAGGGGCGGGTCACGCGCAAGGATTTACGGGCCGATTGGCCGCGAGCCTGGCCAGAGCTTTTCTATGTCGAGCCGCGGCTCTGGCTCATTCCTGTCGAGGAATGGCTGAGGCTATTGGCAAGCTAAGGGCCGCACCATGCGCGACGCGGAAGCGCGCCGAATGACGTCGAGGGGTACTCCGCCGCCTCTCGACGGTATTCAAACGGCGAAGAAATTTGGGCTTGGGTTGGAACACGTTTTCTTCCTGAGCGCGCGGTCGTAGCGCCGCGCTTTGACGAAGAGTATCCGATTGTGCTGCTTAAGCGACACGATCAATTTTGCGGGGGGTTACCGTGACTTACGAGTATTCCGACATCGATCCATTGGAGTCGATGTACAACTTGGCGCGCCGCTACCCCGGCAGCGTCGAGGGATTGGCGGTGGCGCTGGGTCGGCGCATGGACAAGCACGTGGTTCCTTCGGTCCTGCGCAACAAGCTGCGGCCGAACATCTATTCTCATTTCCTCACTGCCGAGGAATTCAGCCTCATCATGGAGTTGTGCCAGGAGGCCAACGTACTGCGGCCGTTCGCCCCGTTGCAAGCGATGAATCTGCGGCACGGCATGGTGGCGGTTGACATTCCCGCAGGGCCTACGGCAACGCAGGACATCATCCGAAAAGTCGGCGTCCTCTCGAAAGAATTCGCGGAGTTGGTGGCCGTGGTCATGGAAGACGCGAGCGATGGCGTCATTGATGCGAAGGAGTGCGAGCGCATCAAGAAAGAGGCGTTTGACGTCATGCAAGCGGTGGTGCAACTGACAACGGCTGTCGAGGCCGCGCAGGTCCAGCAGCCGGGGGCGCGCGACGAATGACCCGGGTTGATCTGTTGCCGGCCTCGCTGTCCTCGGCGCAGGCCGGGCGCCAGCGTGCGCTGTTGCGCAAGCGCAAGCCTCTCACGCGGCGCGAGTTGCTCTCTGTCTTTGCGCGCATCAGAAAGCGCATCCTCAAGGGTGGCGAGCCTTTCGGCGTCTTTGCGATCAAGCATGGTCGTGGCCGCGTCTTTCGTCTCATCAGCATCCGGCATGCCGACTACGAGGCGCAGTTGCGCGTCGACAAGGCCATGCAGCATTGGGTCGCCACCTACGACGGCAGCGCAGATCTTGCGCTCGTGTGGGACGACCTGTGCGATTTCGACAAGCCGCTAGCCGCGGCAAACAATGCCATGGCGGCGCAAGTCCGCCAGTAAGACCTCATCATGTCTGCTACTTCAATCAAGCTCACTATCGCCGAGTTGCAGGCTCTCGCCGGCGCCGGCGCGGATGCCGTCAATGTCTACGTCATGGGGATTCGCCCGCGCATGGACTACCGCACGGGTGTGGTGGGCCGTACTGTCGCGATCTCCTACCAGGCAATCAAGGAATGGACCGAGCGCCTTGCGCGGCCTGGCGTGCGTTTCTTCGCGTATAGCCGGGATCAGATTCGCCGTCTCGTGGACCAGCTGGTGAACCTTGGCCTGGTGCGAAAGGAGGGCGGCCATCGTGAGCTGGTCCTGCGTTGCCTCCTCGCTGACACGGATAATTGCGCGCAAAAAAAAGCCGCCAAGGGTTCGCCATACCCGGCAGGTGCCAGCCAAGCCAGTCAGGACAAGGGAAAACAGGCTGTCGGGAAAACAGCCCGAACCGCGAAAGCCGCCCCACATCCGGAGTCCGGATTAAAAGCCTCTTCCCCTACCCCTTCTCGCCTACGGCGCGAAAGGGATGGAAAGGCCATCGACCCTCACGCACCTACGGTGCGAGAGGACGATAAAACCCAAGGCGGCGAAACACAGGCCGGGTCAGAAGCGCAGCGGCTCTCAGAGGAACGCCACGAGCCGGCAAAGCGCGGTGGGAAAGGGCCTGCGGCCCCGAAATCAGAGAAGGGGGCTAGGTCCCTCGTTCGGTGGCAGGCGCATCTGGCGTGGCCGGTGGACATGACGGGCCAGCAGCGGGCCTACCTTGCACGAAGGCTGCGCCCGCTAGGCGCGAAGCTCGGCCAGCTTGTTTTGGACGAGTGGCGGGGCGAGTGTGCGACCGGCGGCATCCGCGCGCCGTGGCGCTATCTCAGCTGGCTGATCACGCAGGCGCAGCTGGACGGCTGGGAGCCGGTCCACGCAGCGGAGGTGGCAAGGAGGCGTGAGTTGGCGCGGTTGAATCACGCTGCAAACGAGGCGGTGCACGCGGCCAAGGTGGCGAGCGTGCCGCCGCTGCCGCTGCCTCGCGGGAGGCTGGCAACGCTCGTCGCGCCGCCGCCGAGCAAGCGAGCAAACTGGAGCAGGGCATGATGGTAAAGCGCGCAGAATCGGGTACGGGCAACGAGCCACCGGCATGGGTGGTGGAGCGGCTGGAGTCGTGGGGCGAGTGGGCGTCGAGCGGTGGCCAGCGCAACGGCTATGGCGCAAGCTGTCTCACCCTTGAGGAGATCCGTTCCATGCCGGTGCGCGCCTACGTGCCGGTGTCGGAGCCGGTGTGCGACCTCACGCACGAGGCGCTGCGCAAGATGCCGCTGGAGTGGTTCCAGTTGGCCGGCAAGGTCTACATTGAGCGCATGCCCGTGCGGCTCGCTGCGGAAGAACTCGGCATGAGCCGCGCCAAGGCATTTCGCGTGCATTTGCTGGTTTTCAAAGCGCTCGAATTTTTCATTAAGAATCCGAGGGTTAAGGACCCACCCTTGCACCTGCTCTTGAAATCGTGAGATTCCTTAGGTAGATTTCGGCTACGCTGTGGTTTCAGTGCGTGCAGCGAAACAAGCCCGATCCGGTTCTTACCTGGTCGGGCTTTTTGCTTTCCGGGCGAGTGGGGGCTCCGAACGGTAAGCACGCAGGCGCACTGTTGTCGTGGTGTCTCCTTGGCCCGCCGAAAGCGGGCCTTTTCGTTGGGCCGGTCGTGCATGGTTGCGACCGGCCCAATCTTTTTGGGGTGTTCATGGAGCGTAAAGACTGGCGCCGCATGTACGGCACCAAGCAATGGTTTCGGCTCCGGCACCACCAATTGAAAGATCACCCGTGGTGTGCGTTCTGCGCGCAGGTTGGGCGCCGATCGTTGGCCACCATCGTCGACCACAAGACGCCGCATCGTGGCGACGAACAGTTGTTCTACGACGAGCGGAACCTGCAGTCGCTGTGCAAGCCCTGTCATGACGGCGCGAAGCAGCAGCTGGAGAAGAGCGGGACGCTGCGGGGCTGCGGTGTCGACGGCCTGCCGCTGGACGGCAATCACCACTGGAACCGAGGGGGCTAGGCCCCGTTTTGGTGCCTCCCGAGGGGGTGGGGGGGTAAAAAACTTTTGGCGCCGCCCCTTCCACACCGCGTGCCTCCCTTTCTTTGTACGACCGGGAAATATGGGAGGGGGGTATAGCAAACAGGGGAGGTAGCGATGGCTGGAAATTCAAACTCCGGGCGCAAGGCGTTGCCCGCGACGGTGCATCTGATCCAGGGCAACCGAAGCAAAAAACCGCTGAGCGAAATCACGCAGTCCGGCGTGCAGTGGGAACTGGTGGCGGATGCGCCCGAATGTCCCGAGGTGCTCGACGATGCGGCGCGCGAAGTGTGGGACGAGCTGGCGCCGGACCTCTACATGCTCGGCCTCATCAACAAGCTCGACCAGGGCGAGCTGGCCGTGTACTGCCAGGCGTATGCCGACTGGAAGCACGCCCGCGGCATGATCCAAGAGGTGAAGAACAGCGCGCGCGGCAAGTCGGCGAAGCGGGACGCGGGCTACATCGAGTCCACGCCGAGCGGCTACAAGCAAATCAGCGTCTGGATGCAGATCGCCAACCGAGCGGAAGAGCGCATGCGCTCCTCCGGCGCGTTGTTCGGCCTCAACCCTTCGGCGCGTGCGCGCGTGCAGCTGCCGGCGGGCGGCCAAGGGGAGTTGTTCCGTGGTGACGAAAGGGAAAAAGCCAGCAAGTACTTCGGTGGATGATGACCGCACGACCGCATACGCGCATGCGGTCGTGGCCGGTGAGATCCTGGCTGGGCCGCATGTGCGCGCCGCGTGCTCGCGGCATTTGCGCGACCTGGTGGAGGGGCCGGCTCGCGGGCTGGTGTGGGATCTCGCCGCGGCCCAGCGCGCCATCGGCTTCTTCGAGGATGTACTCTGCCTGAACGGTGGCGATTACGAAGGCAAGCCGTTCGACGTACAGCCGTGGCAAGCGTTCATCATCGGCTCGCTGTTTGGCTGGAAGGGGTCCGATGGTTACCGGCGTTTCCGCGTCGCCTACGTCGAAACGGCAAAGGGCAGCGGCAAGTCACCGCTGGCCGCTGGCATCGGGCTCTATGGGCTGACCTCCGATGGTGAATCGCGCGCCGAGATCTACGCGGCGGCGACGAAAAAGGACCAGGCGCAGATCCTGTTCCGCGATGCGGTGGCCATGGTCGACCAGTCGCCGCTCCTGGCCAGTCGGATCGAAAAGTCCGGCGGCGCCATGCGGGAATTCAACCTCTCGTATCTGCCCACGTCGTCATTCTTCCGGCCGGTCAGCGCCGACGATGGCCAGTCGGGGCCGCGCCCGCATATCGCGCTGCTCGACGAGGTGCACGAACACAAGGGTCCGCACGTCGTCGAAATGCTGCGGGCCGGCACGAAGAGTCGGCGCCAGGCGCTGATCTTCATGATCACCAATAGCGGCACCGACAAGCGCACGGTGTGCTGGGATTACCACGACTACGGCGCCAAGGTCAGTGCCGGCTCGTTGTCCGACGACAGCTTCTTCGCGTTCATCTGTGCGCTCGATGAGGGCGACGATCCGTTCAAGGATGAGGCGTGCTGGGGCAAAGCCAATCCCAGCCTCGCGTATGGCATCCCGGGCATGAAGTACCTGCGCGAACAGGTGACGCAGGCGCGCGGCATGCCGTCCAAAGAGGCGACCGTGCGGCGCCTTTGCTTCTGTGAATGGACGGAGGCCGCTTCGCCGTGGATTGGTGCCGATCTGTGGTTTGCCTGCCAGCCCAAGCCGCCGCCGACGCTTGCGTCGCTCTACGGTCGCTCCGGCGTCGCCGGACTGGACCTCTCCAGCACGCAGGATTTGACCTCGCTCGTCGTGGCGCTGGACCCGACCGACGATGACCCGATCGCGCGGATCATCCCGTACTTCTGGCTTCCGGGTGATGGTCTCCACGAAAAGGCCGAGCGCGATCGCGTGCCGTATCTGGCCTGGCGGGATGCTGGGTATCTAGAGGCGGTGCCGGGCCGCGCCATCAACAAGCTGTTTGTGCTGCGCCGGCTCGCCGAGGTCAGTGCGATGTTCGATCTGCGCGAGATCGCGGCGGATCGGTGGCGTGTCGAGGATTACGAGGCGCTCATCGAGCAGGAGGGGCTGAGCCTGCCGCCGTTCTACAAGTTCGGGCAGGGCTTCAAAGACATGGGGCCGGCTGTCGACGAGTTCGAGCGGCTTCTGCTCGACCAGCTGCTGGCGCACGACGGGAATCCGGTGATGACATGGAACGCCGCGAATGCGGTCACCGAGGAAGACCCGGCGGGCAACCGGAAGTTGTCAAAGCAGCGCGCGACCGGGCGCATCGACGGCATCGTGGCCGGCGTGATGGCTGTCGGCCGACTCGTCGGTGTGACGGAATCCAACGAAATTGAGAGCGGCTACGCCACCTTGGACTGATATGGGCTTCTTTGACTTTTTGCGCGGCGCCAGCGTGGCGTCAGATTCCCCGCCGGCCGACGAGCCGCCGGCGGGGCGGGTGGAGCCGACCTTTCACAATCAGTCGGTCATCGTTCAATCGTCGGACCCGACGCTCATGGAGTACTTTGGCGGCGGCGGGCAACCCTCGGCGGCGGGTAAGGCCGTGACCGAAGACACGGCCGCGCGCGTGGCGATGGTGTTCGCCTGCACGCGGCTCATTGCCGGCGCCATGGCGTCCCTGCCTCTGCATTTTTACGAGCGCACCGCCGGCGGCGGGCGGCAGCGATGGGAGACGCCGCTGTGGTGGCTCTTCAACGAGCAGCCCACGCCGCGCTTCTCGGCCGCGACGTTCTGGGAGTACATCATCAAGTCGATTCTGTTCCACGGGGACGGCTTCGCCACCCTGCGGCGCAACAGCGCCGGCACGCCGGTTCAGGTCGTGCCGCATCATCCGGCTGATGTGCTGGTCGAGCGCAAGGGAGACCGGCTCGCGTACTACGTGCAGGATCTGGGCGTGCGCCGCGGCTACGACCAGGACGACGTGCTGCATTTCCCCGGCTTCGGCTTTGACGGGCGCCGAAGTCTCTCGGTGATCCAGTACGCGGCCAAGCAGCAAATCGGTTTCAACCTGACCACGGACGAATTCCGTGGGCGGTTCATGAGTCAGGGGCTGCACACGCCATTCTTCTTTCAGACCGACAAGAAGATGGATCCGGACAAGCGCGAAATGATGCGCAGCGAGTTTGAGCGCAAGTATCGCGGCTACCAGAACGTCGGGGCGCCCATGGTGCTCACCGAGGGCGTGACGCTCAAGACCATCCAGATGTCGATGGCCGACGCGCAGCTCATCGAGCAGCTGAAGATGTCCAACGCCGACATCTGCCGCTCGTTCGGCGTGCCGCCCTTTATGGTCGGCGATCCGGAAGGGGCCACCAACTGGGGCAGTGGGATCGAGCAGCAGGGGATCGGCTTCGTCATGTACACCCTGCAGCCCTACACCAATCGGAACGAGCAGGAAGTCAATCGCAAGCTCTTCCGCACCAGCAAGTACTTCGGTGAATTCAATGTCGATGGCCTGCGCCGTGGCGATCAGAAAAGCCGTGCCGAATTCTTTAAGACCGCGCTCGGTGGTACGCAATCACCAGGCTGGATGGTGCCGAACGAAGTCCGCGCGATCGAGAACATGCCGCCCATCGTGGGTGGCGACAAGCTCTTTGCCCCTGTGGCGAAACCCAACGGAGATAAGCCAAATGAAGGCACTCAAGAACCGGCTTAGTCAGCTGCTGCGTAACGAAGCCAAAGCCGGCCCAGGCATTCGCGCCGAGGGCGACACGCTGTATCTGTACGACGTGATCGGCGACTGGGGCGTGCCCGCTGATGGGTTCGCCAAGGCGCTGGCCGCCATGACGGCCGACGTGGTGCATCTGCGCATCAATTCGCCCGGCGGCGATGTGATGGACGGGCGCGCCATGGCCACCGCGATCGCCAACTATCCGGGCAAGGTCATCGCGCACATCGACGGGATCGCCGCCAGCGCGGCCACCTACGTTGCCCTGGCCGCCAGCGAGGTCGAGATCAGCGAGGGCGCGTTCTTCATGATCCACAACGCCTGGGCGGTGGCCATCGGCAACAAGGCGTCCATGACGGAAATGGCTGCGCTGCTCGATAAGGTCGACGGCACCATCGTGGCCGACTACAAGCGCAAGACGGGCAAAGACGAGGCCCAGATCGTCGCGTGGATGGCCGCCGAAACGTGGTTCACCGCCGATGAGGCCAAAGAACATGGCTTCGTCGACCGCGTCGTGCCCGCGGCGAAGTCGGGCGGCGACGCCAAGGCATGGAACCTCGCCGCCTACCAGAACGCACCGGCAGCGCTCACTGCGCCGCCGGCCAACGAGCCGGACCTTGCCGAGATCGCCGCCAGCAACGCGCGGCGACTTCGGTTGCTCGAAGCCGCGTAACGCCTCTCGCGTTGCCAAACCGCCCGCCCTGGGAAACCACGGCGGGCTTTTTCATTTCCATCTCTGGAGAACACATGATCCAAGCACTGCGCGAGAAGAAAGCGGCACTGGCCCGCGACGCTCGCAACATCCTGGCCAGCAAGGGCGACGCCAAATGGTCCACCGATGACCAGAAGAAATACGATGACCTGCTGGCGCAGATCGAGGCCGTGAATGCCGAGATCGAGAACCACCAGCGGCTGCTGGACATCGAGGCCGACAACGCCTTTAACGAGATCACCGGCCAAGAGCCCGGCCGTGGCGGTGCTGCGCCGCCGGCAGCGGCGGTCGACCCGCAAACCGCCAAGGCACGTGCGCTCTTCGACAAGTGGCTGCGCAATGGTCCGACCGCGCTGACGTCTGACGAATGGCAGCTGGTGCGCAACACCATGTCCACCACCACGCCCGCCGAAGGTGGCTACACCGTGCAAACCGACGTGGCAACCCGCTTCATCGATGCGATGTCGGCTTATGGTGGCATGCGCGATGTGGCGGAGACCATCCGCACGGCTACCGGCAACCCGATGGGCTTTCCGACCACGGACGGCACCACCGAGGAAGGCGAAATCGTCCCCGAGAACACCCAGGCGGGCACGGCCGACATTTCCTTCGGCACGCGACCGCTCAACGTGTACATGTTCGGCTCCAAGATCATCACGGTGCCGATCCAGCTGCTGCAGGACAGCACGCTGAATATCGAGTCGCTGGCGTTCAATCGCATGGCCACCCGCATCTCGCGCGCGGCCAACCGCAAGTTCACGGTGGGTACCGGCACCGGCGAGCCGACGGGCCTGATCACGGCGGCCGCGGTGGGCAAGACCGGCGCCACGGGCAGCACCACCTCGGTGGGCTTCGATGACCTGGTTGACCTGCAGGAGTCGGTCGACGAGGCGTACCAGGCCGGCGCCCGCTGGATGTTCGCGCAGAGCACCCGCAAGGTGGTGCGCAAGCTCAAGGACGCCAACGGTCGCCCGATCTGGACGCCCGGTTACGAGGGCGGCATCACCAAGGGCGCGCCCGACGAGCTGCTCGGCAAGCCTGTGACCCTCAATAGCCACGTACCCGCGATGGCGGCGAACGCGAAATCGATCTCGTACGGCCAGCACGACAAGTACATGATCCGCGACGCGCTCGAGGTGACGCTGTTCCGCTTTGCCGATTCTGCCTATGCGTCGAAAGGTCAAGTTGGCTTCCTGGCCTGGGCGCGCAGCGGCGGCAACCTGATGGACCTGTTGGCCGTCAAGGCCTACCAGAACTCGGCCACCTAAGCCGAGGCGATCGCGCTGGATGGCCCGGCTGGGCCGTCCCTACCAACCCAGCTTTAGGAGTCGCAATGAGCGATCTAACCAACGAAGACAACGGCGGTACCGTGGGCGGTGTCGAGGATAACGGCGCCGAGGCGGCGCGCATCGCCGCGGAGCAGGCTGCTGCAGCGGAGGCTGCAGCCAAGAAGGCGGACAGGGCTGCGGTGCCCGTCAAGGCACGCGTGCTGGTGGACTGCGAGCACGGTGCGCCCAATCAGGTGGTGACGCTGCCCAAGGCCGTCGCTCTCGCGGCAGAGAAGGCCGGCGTGGTCGACACCGCGAAAGAGGCGGTCGCCTACGCCGAGTCGATCGCCCAGGGCTGACCATGCGTTACGAGACCGTGACGGAGCCTGCCGACGAGCCGGTCTCGCTGGCGCAGGCCATGGAGCAGGCGAGGATCGACGGCATCGACGCTGATCCCAACCTGCAGGCTCGGCTCGCGGGTGTTCGGCGGGCGACCGAAACCTACCTGCGTCGGCCGCTGCGTGCACAGCAATATCGGGCGCTGCTCGACGATGACGAGCAGCTCGGCGAGATCCTGGTGCGCGGCTACGGGCCCGCGACGGTCACGTCGGTCTCGTATCTCGACGCCAGCGGCGCGCGGCAGACCGTGCCGCTGCTGGCGTACCGCACCGAGGAGGTCGCGCGCGGGCTGCTGGTGCGGCCCGTCAAGGCGTGGCCGGCGGGATCCGGCTTCCAGATCGAGTTCGATGTGGGCTTCGCGACCGTGCCCGAGGACATCTGCCTGGCGATCCTCATGCTGTTCGCCGAGCTGTATGCCAAGCGCGAGGTGTCGGCCACCACCTTGTCCGAGTCCGATTTCAACATGTACGACTGGCTGCTGGCGGATTACCGCTGCGGCATTGGGCTCTAGGAGGGGCGATGCTCAGTGAAGTCACCATTTTGCGGGAGCCCGGCGCAGGGGAGCTGGATCGGCGGGTGCAGATCCGCCGGCGGCTGGATCTGCCGGTCGGCGTCGTCGACGTGGAGCAGACCTTTCCGGCCACGATGCCGCGCTGGGCCAAGGTCGTGCCCGTCAGCGCGGCGACGTACATGGAAAGCGCCGCCACCGACTCGGCCGTCACGCATCGCGTGATCGTCCGCTACCTCGATGGGCTCACCGACGCGCACGAAGTCGTACACGGTGACGCGGTCTACCGGGTCAAGCGCGCGGCCCATATGAACGGCGCCAAGCGCTTCACCATGATCGAGGTGGAGGAGCTGCGCCATGGCTAAGTCCGGCTTTTATGTGCACGTCGAAGGCTTCGAGGGATTTGATCGCTCGATCGACTTCGACAAGAAGCAGATTCGGCGCGCCATGCGCCAAGCGGGCGCCCTGGTCGTGAAAGATGCCCGTGGCCGCGTGACGAAGCAGGGCGCATCCAAAGGGGGCGGCTACCCGTCCAGGCGGACGGGGCGCCTGGCCAAGTCCATCCGGGCCAAGGTCAGCCGATCCGGCTTTCTGGTGCGCATCGAGCCAAAGACCGGCAAGGACGTGCCGGCGAGCGATCCCTACTTCGCCTATCTGTATTACGGCGTCCGCAGGGGTGCGACCAGGCGAAAGGACCACAAGGCCCAGTCCAGCGGCCCGTACCGCGTCCAGCCCCGTGCCAACTACATGGCGGATGCCTTGGAAGCCCAGGCGGGGCCGGTGCGGAATCTCTTGAGTGCTGCGCTCGCGGCTGGTCTGCGGGTGAAGTGACAACGCCACAACCTCTCACCAGCCCCGCCGCGCGCGGGGCTTTTTCTTGCCATGAAACTCTCCCCGGTAATCGACCAGCTACGCCGTTACGCGCCGACGTTTGGCGGCCGCGTGGCCGGTGGCTTGGAGTTCGAAGTGGTGCGCGACAGCGCGCTGCTGTCGATGCCGGCCGCCTATGTCGTGATGACGGCCGACGATCCCGGTGACAACGCCGAGCAGACCGGCATCCGCCAGGCCATCGTCGACGAGTTCGACGTGGTGGTGGCGCTCAAGACGGGCGACGAGCGTGGTCAGTCCGTCGCCGATCCACTGCATGACATCCGCGCCGAGCTGCTGCGCGCGCTGGCCGGCTGGAAGCCGTCCGACGACTACGAACGCGTCATGTACGACGGCGGCCAGCTGCTGCTGATCGACCGTGGCCGGGTGTTGTACCGCTTCACGTTTCGGTGCGAGTGGACCCTGGGCCATGGGAGTGCGCCGGAAACCTTCGAGGAGCTGGAGTTGGCGGGCCTGCCTCCTATTGAGGGCATCACGATCAATCTCGACGCCATCGACCCGATGGCGGATCCCAACCTGAACAAGCCCGGCCCCGATGGCCGGATCGAAACCGTGCTCCGCGTGGAGCTAGACGAAGGATGACCATGAACGCTGACCGCAAGACGGTCCACGTGACCCCGGCTGAGGGGCGCGTGGTGCCGGATCCGCAATACCGCGACAACCTGCCGCCCGAGGGGCGCGCCGTGGTCCGCACTCCTTACTGGGTGCGTCGCATCAACGATGGCGACGTGACGATCGAGGGCGAGCCGGGGGCCGCCGTCGAAAGCGTGGCCGAAGTCCAGGGCCAAGCCAGTGAGGCCGAAGTGGCCCCGGCCGGCAAGACGGGTAAGGGGGGCAAGTAATGTCCGTGCCATTCAGCAACATTCCGAACGACCTCCGCGTCCCGCTGTTCTTCGCCGAGGTCGACAACTCGCAGGCCGGCGGCGGCTCCGCCACAATGAAGCGCCTGCTGATCGGGCAGGCCAGCGACGACGCGACGGGGGTGGCCGGCAAGCTGTATCTGGCGACGCGCCAGGCGGACGTCGATGCGATCACGGGCGAGGGCTCCATGCTCTCCGCCATGTACCGCAAATTCCGCCTCGGCGATCCGATGGGGCAGATCTGGATGCTCCCGGTCAAGCTGGCGTCCGGCGTGGCCGCGACGGGCAAGTTCGCGATCGCCGGCACTGCCACCGAGGCGGGCATCCTGTCGGTGTATGTCGCGGGCCGCCGGCTGCAGGTGACGGTGGCCAGTGGCATGGCAGCAGCGGCCGTCGCCACTGCGCTGGCCAACGCCATCAACGCGGCGCTCAACATGCCCGCCAAGGCAGTGGCGGCGACCGCCGACGTGACAGTCACCTGTAAGTGGAAGGGTGCCACCGGCAACGACATCCGTCTGGAGATGAACCGCGCCGGCCTGACCAATGGCGAGCGCACGCCGGCGGGCCTGACCGTCACGGTGACGGCGATGGCGTCAGGTGCCGGCAATCCGGACATGGACGCGGTGCTGGCGGGGGCGGGTGACGAAGAGTTCGAGTTCGTCTGCCAACCGTGGACCGACTCCACCACACTGAATGCCTGCGCGGACTGGATGAGCGACATCTCCGGGCGCTGGGCATGGATGGCGCAACTCTACGGCCACGTCTACACGGCGATTCGTGGCGCGGTCGGCGCGCTGGTTGCGGCCGGTTCGGTGCGCAATGATCAGCACATGACCATGGGCGGCATCGAGGCCAATGTGGCCTCGCCCGTATGGGAAGTGGCGGCGGCGTTCGTCGCGCGCCAGGCGGTGTTTATCTCGGCGGACGTGGCTCGCCCCACGCAAACCGGCCAGCTGCTTGGCATCGACGCGGCGCCGGCCGGCGAGCGGTTCCTGTTGCAGGAGCGTCAGGCGCTGCTCAACAATGGCATCGCCACCTTTGCCTCGGGCGATGGCACCCTGCGCATCGAGCGCGCCATCACGACGTACCAGAAGAACGCCTACGGGCAGGCCGACGACTCGTATCTCGACAGCGAGACGATGCACACCACGGCCTACGTGGTGCGCTACCTGCGCTCAATCGTCACCAGCAAGTTCGGGCGTCACAAGCTGGCCAACGATGGCACGCGGTTCGGGGAAGGGCAGGCCATCGTCACCCCGTCCATCATCCGCAACGAGCTGATCGCCGCGTACATGCGGCTGGAGCGTGACGGCATCGTGGAGAACGCCGATCTCTTCGCGCAGTACCTGGTGGTGGAACGTGACGCGAACAATTCGAACCGGGTCAACGTGCTGTTCCCGCCGGACTATGTGAACCAGCTGCGTGTCTTCGCGCTGCTCAACCAGTTCCGCCTGCAGTACCCCGACCAGGCCGCCGCGTAAGCACCGGCTGTCTCAACCTCGCGGCCCGCCATCGTGCGGGCCGTTTGCATTTTAGGAGACCGATATGGGTCAAAAAATTGCCGGTACCGTCTACGTCAAGGCGGACGGTACGCAGTTCGATTGCCAGGGCGCGGGCGAGGCGCCCATCACGAAGTACAAGCGCGAAAGCATCCGCCCCGGGATGATCAAAGAGGAGGATCTGGTCCCCTACATCAAGGCGGACATGTCGTTCACCAAGGACTTCCCGCTCACCAAGCTGCAGGACGCGATCGACATGGTGGTCACGATCGAGTTCAAGAACGGAAAGACTTACGTGCTCACCGGCGCTTACGTGGTCGGCGAGCCGTCCGCTGCTGGCGATGACGGCAAGGTGTCGCTCGAGTTCAATGGCGTGGAGGGCAAGTGGCAATGACGACAACCACCATCAAGCTCACCAAGCCCGTCAACGCGCACGGTGAGGCGATCGACGAGATCGTGCTGCGCGAGCCCAAGCCGGCCGACGCCCGGGTCATCAAGGCCATGCCGTACTGGATCGACAAAGACGAGAACGTGCAGCTCAACCCGACCGCCGCGGCGCAGTACCTGGTCAAGTGCGGCGGCATTCCGATGTCGGCTGTCGACGAACTCGATCT
Source organism: Cupriavidus sp. 2TAF22 (assembly GCF_052115045.1). NCBI lineage: Bacteria > Pseudomonadati > Pseudomonadota > Betaproteobacteria > Burkholderiales > Burkholderiaceae > Cupriavidus > Cupriavidus sp. 2TAF22. Next base: position 275,192 of record NZ_JBFRFX010000013.1, on the reverse strand, counting down.
GTCCGATTTCAATGCGCTGTGCTGGGCGGTCGCCGGTTTTTTCTTCAAGGGCAAGTCACCGACGCCGACGACCTGATCCGCGTCGCGTACGACCTTGCCAGCTTCTGGAAGGTGGATCCCGAGGTGGTGCTCGACCGGCCGGTCAGCATCATCGCGGAGCAGTACGACCACGCCATGCGCATCAACCGGCAAAGCGTGCCGGACACGGAGTAGGGGATGGCCGATAAGTTTCAACTCAAGGCGCTGATCACCGGCGTCGACAAGCTGTCGCCCACGCTGGCAGGCATCCGCAAGAACCTCGCTGGTTTCCGGAAGGGGCTCAAGGCCGATGGCATGGGCAGCCTTTCGTTCGGCGACGTGCTGGCGGGTGGCGCCCTGGCGGCGCCGGTGATCGCCGCGACCAGGGCGGCGATCGACTTCGAATCGGCGATGGCCGACGTGCGCAAGGTGGTCAACTTCGAGACGCCGGGCGAATTCAAGGAAATGGGGCAGGACATCGTCAACATGTCCAAGCGCCTGCCGATGGCCGCCAAGGACATCGCGGCCATCACCGCCGCCGGCGGCCAGGCCGGATTCGCCAAGTCTCACGAGGAGCTGCTGCAGTTCTCCGAGGACGCCGTCAAGATGGGCGTGGCGTTCGACCAGAGCGCTGCGACGGCCGGCGAGATGATGGCCACCTGGCGCACGTCGTTCAAGCTGGGGCAGACCGAGGTGGTCACGCTGGCCGACCAGATCAACTACCTCGGCAACACGGGGCCGGCCAAGGCGAACAAGATCTCCGAGATCGTGACGCGGATCGGCCCCCTGGGCGAGGTGGCCGGCTTCGCGGCCAGCCAGATCGCCGCCATGGGTGCAACGCTGGCGGGCATGGGGGTGCAGGAGGAGATCGCCGCGACTGGCATCAAGAACATGATGCTCACGCTCACCTCGGGCACCAGTGCGACGAAAGAGCAGCAGCAGACGTTCAAGGCGCTGCGACTCGATGCCAAGCGGCTCGCCGTAGATATGCAGAAGGACGCGCAGGGCACGATGCTGCGCGTGCTGACGGCCATCGGCAAGGTGGACAAGTCGAAGCAGGCATCGGTGCTCGACGGGCTGTTCGGCAAGGAATCCATCGGGGCGATCGCGCCGCTGCTCACCAACATGGATCTGCTCAAGGCCAACTTCGAGAAGGTGGGTGACGCCTCGAAGTACGCCGGCTCGATGCAGGCCGAATACGCGGCCCGCGCGGACACCACGGCGAACAACATGCAGTTGATGCAGAACCGGGTCGCCGGTGTCGGCATCGCGGTCGGCAACATCCTGCTGCCGCCACTCAATAACTTCCTCGCGGTGGCTGGCCCGCTGGTCGATGGCGTGGCTGCATTCGCCAATGCCAGCCCGGGCGTGATTCAGGGCGTCCTGGGCGCTGCTGCGGGCCTCTTGGTGCTCAAGCTGGCGGTGGTGGGGGTGTCGGGCGCCATGGCGCTGCTTAACGGCATCCTGAGTCTGTCTCCGGTCGGCCTGGTGGTGCGCGGCATCGCGCTGGCGGCTGGCCTGTTGATCGCCAACTGGTCGACGGTGGCGCCGTTCTTCGCGGGCATCTGGTCGGCGATCAAGGGTTACGCCGAGGTCGCATGGGGCTGGATCAAGGTCGCGCTGGACTGGACCGTGCTGGCGCCGATCATCCGCAACTGGGAGCCGATCAAGGAGTTCTTCGGCGCGCTTTGGGGCGCGGTGGTAGCGGTCACTGGCGTCGCGTGGCAGGGCATCAAAGCCCTGTTCTACAACTTCACGCCCCTCGGTCTGATCATTTCCAACTGGGAGCCCATCGTCGCGTGGTTCCGCGGCCTGTGGGACCGGGTCCGGCCGTACATCGAGCCGCTGATGAGCGGCGCGCAGTGGGTCGGTCAGAAGGTCGGCGCGCTGTTCCAGGACTCGCGCCCGGCCGCCACCGAGGCACTCGGCAACGGGGTGCGCTCCGGCACGCAGGGCTTGCGGGACTGGACGGCATCCCTGTCTGGGCAGACGGCCCAGGCGCAGCAGCTGCGCGGCGACATGGTGGTGCGGTTCGAGAACGCGCCGCCGGGCACCCGTGTCGATCCAGGCAATACCAATCAGCCGGGGCTCACCATGACCCCGCGCGTCGGCTTCCGGTCGCTGTCCGGGGCATCCTAAAGGAGAAAGCATGGCCAGCTGGCGCGACAAGTTGCGCCCGGCGTCATTCCGCGGCGTCCCGTTCCAGGTGGATGGGGACAAGGTGCCCGTGGGGCGACGCACGGTCACGCACGAATACCCGGGCAAGAACGTGCCCTATGTCGAGGACATGGGGCGGGCAACGCGGGCGTACAAGGTCACCGCCTTCGTCATCGGCGCGGACTATATGGACAAGCGCGATGCCCTGCTCAAGGCGCTTGAGCAGGAGGGGCCTGGCGAGCTGGTGCATCCGTGGCTGGGCACGATGCAGGTCGCGGCGGGTGAGGGCGAAATGTCCCACGCTTACGCCGAGGGCGGCATGGCCCGCTTCGATCTGACCTTCACCGAGTCGAGCGAGCTGCTCAACCCGACCGCCAAGGTCAACACCGGCAAGGCGGCCTCCGCTGCCGGCGCGGCGCTGGCCGAGGGCGGGCTGACACGCTTCGAGCAGGCCATGGCCGCGGTCAACACGGCGCAGGTCAATGTCGCGCAACTGTCCAAGGCCGCCGCCGGCACGTTCGGCGCGCTGCAGCAGTACGCCGCGCCGCTGGCCGCGGCGATCGGGACCGCGCAGAACCTCGCCAGCCTGGTGCTCAACGCGCCGGGCGAGCTGACCGGCACGATTCGCGGCGTGATGGCCAACCTGCCGGGCGCCTTCCATGCGTTCGATGGCTTCGGCAGTGGGCTGGGTAGCCTGTTCGGCAAGGCCTCGGCGGTATCGTCGCTCGCGGCAATCGTGCCGCCGCAGGGTGAGGCAGCGGCGGCGGTCCACGATGCCACGGTGAAGCTCACGCAGGATCTGCTGATCGCCGACACCGTCAAGGAGGTGGGCGAGATGCCGGTGGCCACCGCGCCGGCGCCATTGCCGACAGCCCCGTCTGTGGACGTGCAGGTGCAGCAGCCGATCGAGCGGCCGGAGATCCCGGTGGCTGACGACGTGCTCGACGTGCGCGAAGAGGTCACAGAGGCGATTTGGGGGCAGGCGCAGGCCGCACCGCAGTGGCACTACCAGCTGCTGACCGATGCGCGGATTCAGGTGTCGCGGCACCTGGCGGCCGTGGCGCGGCCGGCGGTGAGGCTGACGACCGTCACGCCTGGCCAGCCGGTGCCGGCGCTGGTTCTCGCGTATGCGCGCTTTGGCGACGCCACGCGGGCCGACGAGATCGTGGTGCGTAACCGTGCGTCGCATCCCGGCTTTCTGCCGCCGGCGCCTCTGCAGGTGGCCATGAAATGAGCGATGCGAGCGAGGTAACGCTGACCGTCAACGGCATGGACTACGGCGGCTGGAAAGACGTGCGGATCGGGGCGGGCATCGAGCGCCAGGCGCGGGACTTCTCGGTCGGCATTACGTGGAAGTGGCCGGGCGGCGGTGACCGGCCGCGCATGATCCGGCAGGGCGATCGCTGCGAGGTCCGCATCGGTGGCGAGCTGATGCTGACCGGCTGGGTCGATGCGACGCCCGTGCGGTGGGATAGCCGGGAGATCTCCACCTCGGTGACTGGCCGGTCGCTGACGGGCGATCTGGTGGACTGTGGCGCTGACAACGCGCCCGGCCAGTGGCGCAATCAGGGCGTGCTGCGCATCGTGCAGGCGCTCGCGCAACCGTTTGGCATCACGGTGCGCAGTGAGCTGCAGGACAACGCGGCGCTCGCCGACCACACGATCCAGCCTGGCGAGACGGCGTTCGAGTCCATTGATCGGCTGCTGCGCCTGTCTCGGCTGTTGTCCACCGATGACGCGCAGGGGCGGCTTGTGATCGCCCGGCCGGGTAGTGCTGGCCGGGCGGTCGATCGCCTTGAGCGCGGCGTCAATCTGCTCAGTGGTGACGCGCCGCTGGACTTCGCGAATGTGTTTTCCGAGTACGTCAGCAAGGGGCAGCGGGCCGGGACGGATGAGGTCTATGGCCTGGCGGCCAGCGAGGTCGAGGCGCGAGCGACAGACGCGCGAATCCCGCGCAAGCGCGTGCTGGTGCTCCACGAGCGTGGGCAGATGACGCCCGAGCTGGCACGCCAGCGCGTGGCGTGGGAGCGCGAGAACCGGATCAGCAAGGCGCTGCAGGCCACTTATGAGGTGCGAGGCTGGCGGCAGTCCAACGGGGCGCTATGGCGGCACAACCAGATCGTGCGCGTCGTCGATCCGCTGGTGGGCTTCGACCGGGATCTCCTGATCACCGAGATCGAGTACAGCCTGAGCAACCAGGGCGGCACTAAGGCAAAGCTCACGGTGGCGCCGCCGGATGGTTTCGAGGCTGAGCCGCCGGATCCAAGCAAGCGCCGAAAACGGGACAAGACCGGCAAGGGGAAGGATGACTTCGAGTACCTGCTGCCGGCCGATTGGGAAAAAAGGAAATGAACCAGTTTGTGACAGGCATGCTCGCGCGTGGCGGGGTGGTGCTGGCCAACGCCGGCCGCAAGCTGCAGACGCTGCAGCTGCGCCTCACCGCGCGCGAGGTGAAGGACAACGTGGAGCACTTTGAGCCGTATGGGTTCACCAGTTGCCCGACAGAGGGTGCCGAGGCGCTGGTGGCGTTCCTGGGCGGCGATCGCTCGCACGGTGTCGCCCTCATGGTCACCGATCGCCGGGCGCGCTTGCAGGGCCTGCAGCCCGGTGAGGTGGCGATCTTCACCGGCGAGGGGCAGGCGCTGGTGCTCAAGAACGGCAAGATCGCCGAGCTGACCACGGGCACCTTTCGCGTCAACGCCGAGGTGGCCATCGAGCTGAATGCGCCCAAGGTGACAACGCAAAAGGACTTCGAGGCCGGCGGAAAGGTCAAGGCGGCGGTTGACGTGGAAATCGCGGGCAAGCCGGTGCTGCACCACAAGCATCCCGAAACCGGCGCGATCACCGGGGAGATGCAGCTATGACGACGACCGCGCAGCAGGCGCTGCTCTATCGCGCGGCCGAGATCAGCCTGTTCACCTGGCGGCGCGCAGGGGCCGACGACCAGCTCGACGACGACCAGCGTATGGGCTGGTGGGGCGACACCTTCCCGGCCGTGGCCGGCGACCGGATCGGCTCGCGCCTCTGGCTTCTGCGCCGCAAGACGGTTGTGCCCGAGGTGCTGCGCGCGGCCGAGGCGTACGCGCGCGAAGCGCTGCAGTGGATGATCGACGACGAGCTGGTGCGCACGGTGGACGTGCAGGTGACCACGCCCGACCGCACGCGCGTCAACCTGGTGGTGACGCTATCCGACGACGGCGGTCCGCTGCCGCCGTTCAACTTCGATGACATTTGGCAGGTACAGCATGGCGTTTAGCACTCCGACACTCCCGCAACTCGTGCAGCGCGCCGATGCGGATCTGACCGCCAAGGCGGTCGATGCGCTGCGCCGCTCCGACCAGGTCGTGATCAGCCGCGTGCATGCCGGCGCCACGTCCGGCCTGCATGGTCATATCAAGTGGGCGGCCGACCAGATCCTGCCGGATACCTGTGACGAGGAGATGCTGCTGCGCATCGCCAGGCTGCGCCTCAAAACGCCGCGCGGCGAGGCGATCGCCTCCACCGGCCCGGTCGCCATGAATGGGCAGGCGCCGGCCGTCATCGATGCGGGAACGATCCTGCAGACGCCGGACGGCCGGCGCTACGCGGTGGTCACGCCCGTCGAATTTGCCGGCGCGCAGGCCACGGTCACGGTGACGGCGGTGGATCCCGGCCGCGGCGGGGACGTGGCCGAGGGGGCGGCGATGGAGCTGGTGTCGCCCGTGCTTGGCGTCGCGGCTGCTGGTGTGGTGGGGGTGGGCGGGATCGTGGGCGGCACCGATCAGGAAACGATCGAATCGCTGCGCTCGCGCGTGATCCGCTCCTACCAGATCGTGCCGCAAGGCGGCGCAGCGGACGACTACGTGACATGGGCGCTGGAGGTCACCGGCATCACGCGCGCCTGGTGCATTCGCAACTACATGGGGCCGGGCACCGTGGGGCTGTTCGTGGTGCGCGACAACGATGCGAGCCCGATCCCGGTGCAGGCCGTGCTCGACCAGGTCAAGGCGCACATCGAGGCGACGCGCCCGGTCACGGCCGAGCTGTATGTGCTCGCGCCGGCGGCCAAGGTGATCGCCTTCCAGATCAAGGCGATTCCCGACACCACGCAGACTCGTGCGGCCATCGAGCAGTCGCTGCGCGATCTGCTCAAGCGCGAGGGCGATCTCGGGGTCACGGTGATCCGCACGCACCTGGGTGAGGCGATCAGTCAGTCGCCCGGCGAGAACGATCACCAACTGGTCGCGCCGGCGGCCAGCGTGGTGCTGGCGGTCAATGAGATCCCGACCTTCGGAGGCATTGCATGGCTGCCGTAAGGACCGACGCGGAATACGCGCAGCAGTTGAGCGCGCTGCTGCCACCGGGGCCGGCATGGGAAGTCGAGCAGGCGGCGGCGATTCACGCGCTGCTCGCCGGCCTCGCGCCCGAGTTTGCGCGCGTCGATGCGCGGGCCGGCGACATGATCGAGGAGGCGGATCCGCTCACCGTGCGCGAGCTGGTGCCGGATTGGGAGCGCGTCATGGCGCTGCCGGATCCGTGCATGGGGGCGACGCCCTCATTCGAGGATCGGCGCAAGGCGGTTCGGGCCCGGCATGTCGCGGTGGGTGGCCAAAGCATTCCCTATTTCCTGTCGATCGCGTGGGGGCAGGGCTATCTCGACGCCACGATCACCGAGCATCGCGCGCCCCGCTTCGGGCGGTCGCGCTTCGGGCGGGACCGCTTTGGCACCTGGGGAAAGCAGTTTTTCTGGACAGTGAATCTCGGGCGCCGCATTGAGGGCGGGCGGCGCTGGGGTGTCACGCAATGGGGTGAGCGGTTCGGTATGAACCAAAACGAGGGCATTGAGTGTCTGCTGAAGCGCTACGCGCCGGCCCACACGATCGTCCTGTTCAACTACGAGGAGTGATATGGATTACCCGAAAAGTGTCCCGGGCGTCGGGTTGGTCGACGGCAAGTTTGTCGACGAGGACGCCACGATTGGCCGGATCGGCTCGCTGATCCCGGCGAGCTGGGGCAACGCGATCACCGACGAGGTGTTGGCAGTCTGTGCGCAGGCCGGGATCGCGCCGGATGAAACGAAGCGCAACCAGCTGGTGCAGGCGATCATGGCGCTGCTGCCGCGTGGTGGGCATGGTCAGTGTCGCCTATCGGTGGTGAGTGGCACGCAGCTCAAGCTGTCGGCGTTCGATGGCAATGGCCTGATCATTGCCGGGGCGCCGCAACAGATCCCGGCGGCCGGGGTATCGATTGACAACACCGGGCTGGCGGCAAGCACCAACTACTACGTGTATGCGTACATGACGGCGGGTGGTGTGATGGCGCTGGAACCGTCGACGACGGTGCGCGCCACGGATACGAATGGTGTGCAGATCAAGAATGGGGATCCCTCGCGGACGCTCGTCGGCCTGATCCGCACCACGGCGGCCAAGAACTTTGTTGACTCGGCGCTGCAGATGTTTTGCCTGAATTGGTTCAACCGGCGGCTTAAGCGAGGCATTGCGACGCTGCTGACCGATGTCGCTTTCACGAACACCGCGCTGGCCGAGGTGACGAGCGCGCTGCGCGTCGAGTTCCTGGTCTGGAATGAGCTGCTCAGTGGCAGCGATGGCGGGACGTTTCAGGCGATGGGGCGCCTGTCAAATAACACGTCGGGCGGGCTCACCACGGCGGCCACGTATATCGATGGTGCGCTGGCCGGGGCGGCCTCCGAGATCAGCATTTCGGGGACCACATTCCTGCGTCAGCAGTTCATCAGCGGCTCTCTGGTGAACGGGATGGCGGAGGGGAATCACACTTCGACGCTGTACGGCTCCACCTCGTCGACATCGCAAGCCACCCTGCTCGGTGGTGCCAACAACACCGTGATGATTCACGGCTAAGGAGGGGTCATGCCTGAAAACCAAAGCAACGAAAAGAAGCCGATCGGCCCGACCTTTTTTGATGAGCTGAAAGCCTATGGCGGGCTGATTGGCGAGCATTTTTCGTGGACGCCGCTCGGCAACATCGAGTTCTTCGACGACACGCCCGAGGCGGTAAAGGTGGGGGTGCAGGCCGTGTACGCGGCGCATGACCCAACCGCGCTGCTGCCTGAGGTGTAAGCCTCGGCGGTTCGCTCCACCTTCACAAAAAAAGCATTGTTCAGCCCGCCGCGTGCGGGCTTTTTCTTTTCCGGGGAACAGAAGTGATTCAAGCCGAAATGGCATCAGAGGTGGTGAAGGTCGCTCCGGCGGCGCCGGTGACGGTGATGTCGTTCATGGGGTATGGGGTGGCCGATTGGGCGAGCGCGGCCACGCTGCTTTACGTACTGGGGTTGATCGCGCATTCGCTGTGGGCCAGGGCCATTCGGCCGTGGTGGCGCGCACGCACGCGGAGGGGCTGAGATGGGCATCCAGCAGAGGATTGCGGCGGCGCTCGCCGGCGGCGCGGTGGCCATCGCGACGGTGGTGGTGGGCTTCTATGAGGGCCGCAGCAACGTGGCTTATCTGGATCCCGTCGGGATCCCGACCATCTGCAGCGGCATCACGGCCGGCGTGAAGCTCGGCCAGCGCAAGAGCGACGCCGAGTGTGAGGCGCTAATGCGCGGCGAGCTGGGCAAGGCGCTGGCCGTGGTCGACGGGGCGGTGACAGTGCCCCTGCCGCCCACACGGCGCGCGGCGCTGGCCTCGTTCGTCTACAACGTCGGGCCGGCCGCGTTTCGTAGCAGCACGCTGCTGCGCAAGCTCAATGCCGGCGACGTGGCCGGGGCCTGCGCTGAGCTGTCGCGCTGGGTCATGGCCAAGGGGCGCGTGCTGCCGGGGCTGGTGACCCGGCGTCAAACGGAGAAAGAGCTATGCCTGATGTGAGACGGGCCATTGCTGCCGGCGTCGTGCTGGTGGCGGTCTTCGGCGCCGGCTGGGTTGTCAACGGCTGGCGCAAGGATGCGCAGCTCGCCGAGCTGACAGCCGCCCGCGCGCAGGCCGACCTGGGCAGCGCCAACCTGGCGCTGCAGGACCTGCGCGAGGCCGGCGCACTCATCCATCAAAAGGCCGGCGAGTTTGCCGGCATCCAATCCATCCTGGGCGCCAAGCTGGACGCCATCCGCAAGGACTTCAAGAATGCATCGCCTTTGCCTGCTGGCTGTCGCCCTGATGATTTCCGCGTGCGCAAGCTCGCCGAAGCCGTTGCCGCGACCCAACAAGCCGCCGCCGCTCGATAGTGCGCTCGCTGCACCCTGCGTCGTACCGGACGCGCCGGCGGCGGCCGCCTATGACGCTTGGCAGGAATGGGTTATGGGGGACTTGCTGGGGGCGTTGGGGGAATGTGCGGTGCGGCACCGGAAAACGGTGGAAGCGTGGCCTGACTAATGCACTGAACGAAACGACCAGCCGAAAAGGCGGGGCGAGTCGATGTTGGTGGCGATTGCCTAGTCATTGAGAAGTCCTATCAGACGCTCCATTCTGGCTTCCGCTTGTGCAAACGCCTCAGCTTCCTCCGTGGTCGATCTTCCCGCTCGAAAGACCGTCTGAACAATGCCAGCGAGTGTGTGGTGCTTCACCAGGACGAACCTCTGATGCTTCCCGGAGGACAGGAGCTGCGTATAGGCTGTCAGATCGTGATACCCCACGCGTTTCTGGCTCTCCATTGCGCCCCCGTTTCAACGAGGAAAAATCGTAGCATGGGGCCAGTGTTCAGTGCGGCCTTGGACTGCCGCCAATGCGAGCGGAAAGGTATTGCCTATAGGCGTATTCAACGTCAGCATCCGCATCGTTACGGGCATCAAGCGGGTTGTCTCGGCACTTTGCGCAGGTGTGCCGTGTATCGGCTTCATCACCTCCGGATAGGGTCAAGAATCCCCGGTATCGCCCCGAAGGCAACTCCTCTACGGACGTGACTATAAATAGGTTGCCGCGCTGGAACGTTGTCATGATTTGCCTTCTAGCCCGGGCGAAAATAAGTCTAGCAGTGGCGTACTGAATCACAAGCGAAGGCCGGCGCCGGGGAGGGGCACGATGCAGGACGACCGTTCCGCTGGCCTTGCCGTGCAAAGTGAAGGCGCTAGCAGGTCCCCGGCTGCGTACCTCCACGAAGGGGCGGACGGCGCTGGTGGCGAGGCAGCAGCGCTCGGCGTACGAGATCAGGCTGGAGGCGGCGGTGGCGGCCTGCCGGTAGTCTCGATGCTATGGCTGTCGATACTCTCCTGTTTCAGCAACGCCGGACGTCGTTCGCGCTCGGCGATCCACGTTCCACGGTGCTCGAAGCCCGGGCTTGACGAGTTCACCGACCTTTGAGAGCACGCGGGCCAGGGATTCCCGGAGCGCCGCCAACGTGGCGTGTTCGCTGGAGATTTCTGATACCCGACCACCATTGGCAAGGATCATTATGGCGTTGTCATCGGCTGAGGTCAGTGGATCCAGCAATGCCAACACCGGAGCTTCGGGGAAAAGAACCGGCACGAGGTCTTCGACAATCTTGCGTGACTCGAAGGGGCCGAAGCGATAGACGGCTATCCCGTCAATCTCTGCGAAGTACCAACCATCCGCCGCGTCGGAATAGAGGACCACACTCTGATTCTGGGCTTGCATACGCCCTCCAAACAGGCTGTTTGCGACGGGTCCCTCAGCAGTTCGGTAGTGGATGCGGTGCGGCCGGCCTTCGCTTGGAAGGCACATCCTTCGAACTGGGGGACCACGTCTGCCGCAACTATAAGGCGGCGCCTACAGTCTGTCGGTACGGTACCGTGCCGGTCCGACCGCTTTACATTGGATCCGGTCCGGGTTCCGCTTGCCGCAGGCGTAGCCGCTGCCCGCGCGCTTCCCTACGATGCCCTCCAGCTTGAGCGCGAGGGCGTTGTCATAGAGCCACTTCCAATCCTCACCGCTGAATAGGTACAGCAGGCTTTCCGGCGGATCGGTCAACAGCTTTTTGAGCGCTGCCCTGCACTCCTCTTGTCCGCTCAATGGTCCTGCGTTCCTTCACCACACCCTCGGCAATCGTGAGCAATTCGTAGCGCTCAAGCAGGAACCCTTCTTCCAGATGCCAATTCCTGCGCCTCGTGGTCATGGGAATCGTGAGGTCGCCAGAGAACCAGGTAGCCTTCAAAGGTGCCGCTGCATCAGGAATGACGGTGCCGATCGGCACCTCCCTGGGGTCGTGACAGGGCGAAGTGTTGAGCTTAACCAGATACAAGGCATCGTCCCGGATCTCCCAGGTTCCCTGATAGCCGCGCCAGCTAGCGGTGCATAGGCTGGTACCCACCTGACTGCGTAGGCCGCTCGCGACCTCCGGTCGATCGAGCAGTGGAGCGAGTGGCTCGGCGAGCAGCGCGGTCGGCTCGCCGTCGATAATCACGACCTCCGCCATCTGCAGGGTGGCCCAGGCCATACCGGACATGGCCATCAGCGCTACAGCGAGGATTCGCTTCATCCGCATTCCGTTGTTGGTCATTGTGATGGCGCAACCATAGCACGGTGCTAGGCGGCCATCGGGTTCCGTGCGGGACCTCTACTCGGCAGCCTTCGCCCGTAGCTCGCGTGGCGCCGGATCGGCATCCATGAGCTCGGGCGGGTCGCATGAAGCTGCGCTAGGTGGCCCTATCGGAACGCTTGCCGACGTGCTCAGCCGGGCTGACCAGCGCGCGGGAATCCTGGCTGGGTACGCTGACGTCGCCGGCATTGCCGGCCAAGCCTGCGAGCGGGCCTACGACTCGCTGACGACGCATTAATCCCTGCCTATGAGGGAAGGCGCGCTGAGGCGCCCTTGATACACTGTAAGCGCGCGCTGGAGGTGGCTGGGGTGAAGGCCCGGACGGAACAGTCATTGACCGCCGCCGGGGGCGCCTAAGGGCGCCCTTTGTCGCCGAGAAGTCGGTGCAGCGCGATCTTACGCTTCTCGATCGGCTGCGCGCGGAAGTCCCGGTCGCCGGCCACGAGCAGATCGAAGACGCAGTAGGCCACCAGGTCGGCGCCCACGTGCCAGCGGCGGCGTGCCGCGCGCCGGTGCAGGCGGTCGAAGTCGCTGATGCCAAGGTCGTTCAGGACGCACACCTCACCGTCCACGACGTTGCCGGGTGGCAACTTGCACAGCGCCTCGGCGATCTCCGGAAACCAGCGTGTCGCGTCCGAGCCACCGCGCGTCTGCAGCGTCGGCGTGCCGGTGGTGGCCAGAAGACGGTAGCCTTCGTACTTGATCTCCCAGTGCCATTCGCCAGTGCTCGGTACCGCCTGCCGGTCGGTGAGCAGCATCGGTGATAGGTCTGCTAGGGTAGGGGCAGGCTGGCGCGACTGCATGGTGGTCTCCCGGTGGGCGCATGCCTTCGTTGTAGGCCTGCGGCGCGGCGGGCGCCATACGACGACGGCCCACAGGCTACGGCCAAGGTGACAGGCCCATTGTCGTGATAGAGCCTCCCCCGGTCACCAGTTTCTGCAGTGCCACCTTGCGTTTCGCGATAAATAGAAAGTGCCGCGACCGAGGGGAGGAAAGTCGCGGCACTGCGTGTGATCGGGGGATGATGCCCCCTCGCCACACGCGTGCCTCAAGCATAGGAGAGGTCCCGTAGGGTTGGTAGTAGCCTTTGAGTTGAAGGGACTCTATACCCGCATTGAAGGGACTTTCAACCCCGGCGGCAGGGTCGGGAAATCGGCGCAGGCTCCTGATCAGCTTTGAAAAGAAAAGCGCCCTGTCGATGCCGGTGGATCGACGGGGATGGGCGGGTTAAAGGAACTGGCCCTTGGGGATTTCAGCATACGAGCGGTACCAGCACTGCGGATGTCTGTCTCCGCACTTAATCCTGGTGGCCTAGCGACGGGGGTGATCAGTTGCCAAGATCACTACGAGAGCGAATTTGGCCTTCACTGTCGTGCACCAGCAACTCGACCTTTTCGCGCTCGGCAAGTGCGCTCCCAGCCTTGATCGCATCTTCCAGGGTCTCATAGTGGAATCGTGCCCGCACGGCACCCTCCTGCCTAACGTCCCAACCTTTGCCATGAGGGATGACGTGGAAATTTCCCCTATGTGTCACGACGACCTCCCAGGATGGGACTCCGGCTATGCCGCCAACGGCAGTGACGAACTCTGTTCCTCGAGCACTAAGTCGACCCCCTTCCTGACTGCTATGGCGTTTCCGAAGCTCATCGCTTCGTCTCGACTTTCAAATTCGAGGATGGCGGTGACTGCGCCACATACCTTTAGCACCCAACCGGCACGGTTGGCACAGACTACAAAGTCCTTATGCATCTCAGTTTCTCCTGAAGAGACTTCTTAATCCTAGGCCAGGGCGGCCGAACGCGCCGTCGGGAATCGTCCTACCGCGCAGGCGCGTCCCCGGCATAGTCCGGCCAGGTCTCCGCGGGATAGTGGAGCGCAGGCGGCCCGACGCCATCCAGAAGGTACTGAAGAATGCGAAGCCTTTGCCTGAGGATTGCCGCCCTGATGATTCCGGGTGCGAAAGCTCGCCGACACCTTCGACGCAGCCAAGCAAGCTGCCTGCGCTTGATAGTGCGCTGGCTGCGTTTTGTGTGGTGCCTCACGCGCCGGCCACGGCCGATTATGACGCGTGGCAGGACGGGGTTATGCGGGACTTGGTGGGCGCCGGGAGCATGGGCTGCCAGGCATCGTAAGTCCACGGACGCGGCTGACAGACCTGGGGGAACGAGGTGAGGGCTCAGCGTCGATGAAGTGGTTGGTGATTCACTCGAACAAAAAAACCGCCGCTGCTTGAATCGGGAAGAGCGGGAATGGCAGCGGCGGGGCCGTCCATCAAAGTAATGCAGATAGGAGGGTAGTGGAGCGTACGAAGCGTTGCTATTGGCCGTTTGGTTGAATGCCTCCGCTCCGTGTCTGCGCGCGCCTTAAGGCCGGGGCATCATGCCGTCGGCTGATCTTCGCATTGTCGGAGATGGGTGCGAGTGAGTCCGTCGGCGGGGGTGAGGGTCAGGATCAATTGTGTCAACAGGCCGGCCCCTCCGGGCCTGTCCATAGGGTGGAGCTGGAGACGAACACGGTTGCCGTCTGCATCGGTGTACGCGTACTGCTCCGCCCCTGCATCGGGCAGCCGACCACCGCTCAATCCCTGCGCCTGCGCGGCGAGGACGGCAGATCGGGCGCAGTGCTGCTGACAGGCTTGGTCTACCACCCCGCATAGCCGCTGGAAGACGGCCTTGGCAGGCGGTTGGGGGGCTGCAAGAACTTCGATCATAGTGATTCCGGGCGCCAGCGGCGCGCTGGGGGAAATAAGCCTGTAGCGTAAATGGCCCTGAAGACGCGTACTTTCAACTCTCGCAAGCATATTCCTGCTGGATGGAGATCGCCTCCTAGGCGCTCCCACTCATCCGCCCTTGACATTGCTCGCGCGCCCAAATCGCGCGGGCGACCCGCTCAAGGCGATCGGCTTCCCGCTTGGCCGCCATTACCTGGTGTTCTAGCTCACGTTCTGCGAGGCTGCCCGCCTTCGCGTCGAGCAGCCGGTAAAACAGCTCTGTCCAATGGCTCTCGGCCACCTCCCAGGCGGAAAATTCGTCCGGCACGACGCGAGGCGCGTCAATCAGGAACCAGTCAACGGTCATGGATGGTGCCCTCAAGGGAGTCGGGAAAGCACTGTGGCAGAAGTATTGGATTGCGTCCATCAGGCAAATGGGTTAGTCGGCACACCGCTGCCCGTCATGACGAGGAGCTGCGTAGTCCCACTACATGACAATACGAAAAAATGCCCGCGCCCACCGGTCAAGCCGAGGGGTTTCCCTTAATAAGCAGGAAAGAGCTTGAAGATCCGGAATGGAGTGTGTTGAATGCATTGGCGCCTGGCGGTCAACGATCTCATAAGTTGCAACCTAGGCGGCAGAGCGGGAGACCGGTCTCGATCAATGGTTGCAATCTACGTTCCCCGCTGCCGTTCAAAAATATAAGAGGCAAGCATGCTGAGCCCCCATGAAGTAGCGACACTCATGCTAGTCCAAGGCGCCCTGGATCACACTGGACTGGATCGCGCGGATTTGGAAGCGCTCCGCGAGCACCAGCTTATCTACCTGGGGGAAATCGCTTCAGGGCGCCGACCCTGCATCACGCCCAAGGGCGGCGCTGTCCTTGAAGCCATCACACGGACACGCTGACCACTGCCCGCGCGCTTGCCCCCCAGCTTGAGCGCGAGGGCTTTGTCATAGAGCCGATTCAGGACTAATCCTCCTCGCGTGGATCTTCAGGACGGCCCGCTTGTCTATTGCCATCTGCAAGCCGGCGGAGATCGCCTCTCCGCGAGAGGCGTATTTGATGCGGACCCCATCGTTATCACTGGACTCTACCGCCCAATGTGACTCTTCGGTTAGCACTACGCTGACAGTCGCGATTGACATTTGGTCACCTCATGCCCTTGGTCATGCGTTCGTTCTAGTTGTGCTATGCGGACTCCGATGTCGGGCACCGGCCTACCTTCGCGGATTGCGTTAGCAAATGGATGCTCGGGGGCGCTTTCGCGAAAGGGGGAGGATGCTGAGAGCCGCCTGGATACGGGGAGGTGACGAAAACGCGCGCTGCACATGCGCGCCGTGGTGACACTTGGGGCGCTCTACGCGATGGTTTTCGCCCGCGGTTCGCGCGGCGCCGGCTCGGCTGCCATCAACTCCGGCGGGTAGGGGCGCATGAATCTGCGCGCGCGTTCGGGATCCCGACAGGTCAGCCAGTCATCCCACTCCGCCCGCGGCACGATCACGATCATTCGTTTTTCCTTGCCCGGGGCGTGGAAGCGGTTCATCAGTGGGTGCTTTTCCGAATTGATGGTCAGCATGGTGAAGCTGAACAGCTGGCTGCCGCCTTCTTCGACCCAGTCGCGCCACAGGCCGGCGATCGCAAACTCGGGCTCGCCTTTCAGCCAGATGCGCCAGCGCACGGACTTGGGCCCTGACTCGTAGTTCGGCTCGAAGAAGCTGGTGGCCGGCACCAGGCAGACCTGTCCTTTCTTCCACGGCCCCGAGAACGAGCGCTTCTCGCCGACCGTCTCCGATCGCGCATTGGTTGTGTCGAACTTGGCCACGCCCGATGGTATCCGCGACTTTGGCACCATGCCGAACGTGCCCATCAGCGCCTGGCGCGCGCCGTCGCTGTTGCCCACGATGATCGGCGCGGCATAGTCCGGCCAGGTCTCCGCGGGATAGTCGAGCGCAAGCGGCTCGACGCCATACACGTCACGCAGCAGCTGGCGCTGCACCGGGGCGTAGTTGTTGCACATGGGTGGGCTCCCGTGGGCTTGGGCTCCTAGTATCTCACTCGGCGCCGTCGACTGGCTCGGCCCGGTAGGCAGCCCAGAAGCAGTGCGAGTGCTTGCCGCGGCGCGCGATCATGCGCCTGAAGAAGATGCGCACGAGGCCCGCCTGTCCGCCGAGGATTACCGTCTCGCCCTCGGTGGGACCGTCATAGCTGGGTGGTGGCAGCTGCTTGCCAGCATCGGAGATGTAGTTGCCCGGAACCCGGGCGAGGATGCCATTTTCCGACGGCCCGGCAGGCTCGGCACTGTCGGGCTCGTGGATCTGGCAGCCAGCGGAGAGTTTGCTGTTACCCATGACGAGCCTCAGGTGCGTGGAAAGTACGCGCGCAGCGGCGGCTTCACTGCCGGCCGGCCCACCTTGATCCGGTGTTGCTGGCCGTCCTGCTCGAACGACAGGTAGTCGGCCGTCCACCACATCTTCTCAATGTGGCGCGTTTCGATGCCGTGCACGGTCACCGCGCTGGCCGTTACGGTGACGCCTTCGCAGTCGAGGCGCAACTCGGCCGTATCGCCGGGCAGGAAGTGGGTTTCCAGGAAGATCGATGCCGCGTCGTAGGTCACAGGGAACATGCCATCTCCTGCGGGGTGGCATAGTGGCGCTCGCCGCGGGTGCGCAGGCGGATCGAGCGGGGGCCGGTGAACTGGATGCTGTTGGCGAGCTGGAAGCTCAGTGAAGCGCCCTGGTAGTTGACCGCCAGGCGGTCAAGGCTCCAGGGCAGCGTCACGATCGCCGCGGTATCGACTCCCGTCAGGGTGATCGTCGCGCTCGCGGCCTGGGCAGCGGCCTCAACCTCAGGATTCCAGGTGTCAGCGGTGAGCAGCGGATCCTCGATGGCCAGGTGGAGGCAGCGAACGGCCAAACGCGCCGCTCCGTGGGAGTGGCTGTATAGGTAGACGGTACCGGGATCGCAGGTGAACATGGGCGCACTCCGAAAACACTGTATGGATATACAGTGTAAAAGTCGTCCGAAGCCAAGCGCGGATAGTTGAGTTAACTGTATGGATATACAGTATGGTGCGGCCGGCCCGCAGCGCCCGAATCAGGCCGCGCGCGTTCGTGCCGAGGGCAGTTGCACGACGTCTGCCACTGTCCCTTCCGCGCATGCCGCGATGAATTCCGACCACCTCTCCAGCGCTGCGCGTCGCTCCGGGATCTCCTCGCGAACGTCGTAGATGGCCTCCATCCCCTTCAGCGCGTGGTTGAGCGCCAGCTCGGTGATCTCCTTCGCGATCCCCATGTTCATCATGTGGCCCTTGGCCGTGCTGCGGGTGTCGTGGGGCGTGAACCGGCGGATCTTCAGCCCCCCGCGCTCGAACGCGCGGTCGATGGCCGCCCATAGCGTGCTATTGCCGATGTGCGTGTCGCCATGCCGCGCGACACGGTCGGCCCGGCGTGCCGGCAGCAGCCACTGCGAGCCACCGGAGAGGGCGATCAGCTCTTCAAACCATTCGGTGACGATGGGTGTCAGCGGGACGAGGAAGCCGCGGCGCGTCTTGACCGTTTCATCCCGCACGAACCAGGCGCGGCGGTCCAGGTCGACATCGTCCTTCAGCGTCTTCACCAGTTCGTTCGTGCGCACGCAGGTGGCCAGCAGGATTCGCAGCGACAGCCCATTCTCCCGCCCGATGGTCTCGTCGATCCCCGGCAGGATAGACGTCAGCTCCTCCGCCGTGAGCATTAGCCGCTTGCGCACCGGGGGCCGCGGACCCATCAAGGCGGTCAGCTTGACGCCAGCACACGGGTTCGCGACGATGATGCGGCGCCCGCAAGCGTGGTCGAATACCTGCGACAGTGTGGTCAAGATCCGCTTGCTGACGGTCCAAGATCGGTTGGCACCCTCAATGGCCGCGACGATGTCGGTCGGGGTTACTTTCCGCACCTCCATGCTGCCCAGTTTTGGCAGCACCACGTTGTCGAGATCCCAGTTCCGGTAGTAGACGGTGCCCTCCGCAAGTGGGTGCCCAACATCCTGGGAGAGGCGCTTTTCTCGGAAGTCCTGCACGAGGGTGCGGACCGACCAGGCGGCGGCGGTCTTGGCCTTTTCCTGGCGTTTCTCGGCTGCTGGGTCCATCCCGTTGTCGATGGCAACGCGGTGCGCGCGAGCAGCTTTGCGCGCCGCCGCGAGCGATAGGTCTGGGTAGTTGCCGAGGGTGAGTTCCTTGCGCCGGCCGCCGGGAATGCGGTACCGCAGAACCCAGGCGGCAGTCCCTGCGCCAGATAGGGTGAACGTCAGCCCGTCGCCATCCGCCTTGGCAACGGGTTCGCCGGCCGCGACCCAGCGGCGGAGTTGGATATCGTCAAGGGCGTAGGTGATACGGGGCATGGGATCCTCGTTGGGTAGCCAGCGCATTATAGCGATTCTAGCTACCCAACCAGCTACCCAAAAAAGACGCGCCAATACGATGCGCAGTGAGACTGTGTGCGCCTAAAACCCTTGATGAGCCCTAGTTTTCGGCGGAAAGCTGAGCCACTGAGAATCGTCCGGAGTCGCTAATGAAGATTGCAGGTTGCGATTCTCATGAAAGCTGGGTATCCCTTTGGTGGAGGTTCGTAGGCGGCCAGGGCAAATGCGCGTGGCCATCTTCAGGGCTTGAACGAACCCTCTATGGTATAGCGCGAGCCCGGATGCACCAGGCGCGCCAGCGTGATCGGCGAGCCCTGGCTCTCGGTGCGGCGTACCACGACCAGGCAGGGCTCGCCGGGCTTGATGCCGAGCAGTTGCGCTTCTTCCGCGGTGGGCAGTTGCGCTTCGATGGAATACTGCGCCTCCCACAGCGGCGCCACCGTCAGCAGGTAGTTGGTCGGCGTGGTCCTGGTGAAGTCCACGCCGAGATAGTCCGGCGCACGGGCAGGGTTGACGTAGCGGTCTTCGCACAGCAGCGGCACGCCGTTCTCGCTGTGGACGATGAGCGTGTGGAAGACCTTGCTGCCGGCCGGCAGGCCCATGCGCGGGGCAAGGGTGTCGCTTACCGTTTCGGCCCGCGCCAGGTGCACCTCGGAGCGATGCTTGTGGCCACGCTCGGTGATTTCGTCATGGAGATCGCGGATCGTCAGCGTGGAGGACGCGCGATAGGGCTGGGTGGCAAAGGTGCCGACGCCCTGCACGCGCTCGACCAGTCCCTCGGCCTGCAGCTCGCGCACGGCGCGGTTGGCGGTCATGCGGCTGACGCTGAACTGGGTCACCAGCTCGGACTCCGACGGCATCAGGGTGCCTGGCGGCCAGCGTCCGGCGCTGAGGCCCTCCTTGAGGTAGTTCTTGATGTGCGCGTAGGCGGCGGCAGGCGGCAGGTAGCTCATGGCCCGCATCTTACTTGACTGGGCCTGTCTAGCCAATTCGGAGTGGTCTGGGCCGTCACCTTGCGGCTTTTTGATTGCGGGTGCCGGACATGCCTCTCCATGCGAGGACAAGGTCCCTGCCGGCAAAGCCGCGCGCGGGCGACGCCGGGCAAGGAGAAACGGCGGACAAGGAGAAACGGCGGGACGGCGCGCACCGAGCCGCCCGTCCGCTCCCCCGTGTTCCTGGCCGGCTGCGCTATGCGCGGGCCCGGGCCAGTGCCGCGGGGCTCACGCCAGTGCCATGCCGCCATGGCGCAGCAGCGCATCGATCTGCGGCGCGCGGCCGCGGAACGCGGTGAAGGACTCCATCGCCGGGCGGCTGCCGCCCACCGACAGGATCTCGCGGCGGTAGCGCTCGCCGGTTTCGGCGTCCAGCACGGAGCCCGACAGCTTGGCGGCATCCTCGAAGGCCGCGTACACATCGGCCGACAGCACTTCCGCCCACTTGTAGCTGTAGTAGCCGGCCGCGTAGCCGCCCGCGAAAATATGGCTGAAGGTGTTCGGCCAGCGCGACAGCGGATGCTGCGGCACCACGTGGGCGCGGTCGTTGATCTCGCGCGACAGCGCCAGCACGGACTTCTCGCCGGCGGGGTCGAAGTCGGTATGCAGATGCATGTCGAACGAGGAGAACACGATCTGGCGCAGCGTCATCATGCCGTTTTGGAAATTCTTGGCGGCCAGCATGCGCTCGAACAGCGCGCGCGGCAGCGGCTCGCCGCTGTCGGCATGCGCGGTCATGCCGGCCAGCACTTCGTATTCCCAGCAGAAGTTCTCCATGAACTGCGACGGCAGCTCCACCGCATCCCATTCCACGCCGTTGATGCCCGACACGCCCAGTTCGCCCACCTGGGTAAGCATATGGTGCAGGCCGTGGCCGAACTCGTGGAACAGCGTGATGACTTCGTCGTGCGTGAACAGCGCGGGCTTGCCGCCCACCGGCGCGGAGAAATTGCAGGTCAGGTAGGCCACCGGCGTCTGCACGCGGCCGTCAGCGAGCAGCTTGCGCCCGCGCGCGTCGTCCATCCAGGCGCCGCCGCGCTTGCCTTCGCGGGCATAGAGGTCGATATAGAACTGCGCCAGCAGGTTGCCACCGGGCGATACCACGCGGAAAAAGCGCACGTCCTGGTGCCAGGTCTGGGCCTGGTCGGCTTCGATGCTGACCGAGAACAGCTTTTCCACCACGCCGAACAGCCCCTTGAGCACCTGGGGCTCCGGGAAGTATTGCTTGACCTCCTGCTCGGAGAACGCGTAGCGCTGTTCGCGCAGCTTTTCCGAAGCGTAGGCCACGTCCCACGGCGCCAGTTCGGCCAGGCCCAGCTCGCTGGCGGCAAAGGCCTTGAGTTCGGCCCAGTCCTGCTCGGCGAACGGGCGGGCACGGGCAGCCAGCTCGTCCAGGAAGCGCAGCACCTCCGCCGGCGATTCCGCCATCTTGGGCACCAGCGAAACTTCGCCGTAGGAGCCATAGCCGAGCAGGAGGGCCTCCTCGCGGCGCAGCGCCAGCTGCTCGCGCATATTGGCGGTGTTGTCCCATTCGGACTTGCCCTGGCCGTATTGTCCGGCCAGCTCCGACGCGCGCGTGACGCTGGCTTCGTACATGGTCTGGCGCAGCGTACGGTCGTCGGCGTACTGCAGCACCGGGAAATAGGAAGGGAAGTGCAGGGTGAACTTCCAGCCCGCCTTGCCGTCCTTCTCGGCCGCGCCGCGCGCGGCTTCCAGCGCGTCCGCGGGCAGGCCGCCCAGCCGGCTTTCGTCCTCGATCACCAGCGCATAGCCGTTGGTCGCGTCGAGCACGTGATCCGAGAAGGCCTTGGACAGCTGGGCCTGCTGTTCCTGGATGGCGGCGAAGCGCGGTTTCTTGTCTTCGGGCAGTTCGGCGCCTCCCAGGCGGAAGCCGCGCAGTTCATTCTCCATGAGCTGGCGGCGCGCCGCGCTCATGGTGGCGAATTCGGGGCTGGCGGCGAGGGCCTTGTATTTCTCGTACAGCGCCAGGCTCTGCCCCAGCGAGGACCAGAACTCGGTCATGCGCGGCAGGTTATCGGCGTGCGCCTGGCGCAACGCGGGCGTGTCTGCGACCGCGCTCAGGTGCCCGACCACGCCCCACGCGCGGCCGAGCGGCTCGGTGGCGGTCTCGAGCGCTTCCACGGCATTGGCCCAGGTGGCTTCGGTGGCGGGCGCCTCGGCACGCTCGACGGCGGCCTGCGCGGTGGCCAGCAGCACGTCCAGCGCCGGCCCGATATGCTCGGGGCGGATATCGGAGAAACGGGGCAGGTCGGTGAAATCCAGCAGCGGATTGGCGGCGTTAGCGTTGGCGGCTTGGTCCATGACGTCTCTCTTGGCAGAGCCCATAAAGGCAATACCCCGCACATTGGGGCGGGGTGGCAGGTTTTCCAGTGCCGCGATGGCGGCGGGCGGCCTCAGCCGGCGGCTCGCTCTGCGGCTTCCAGCGTGTTGATGAGCAGCATGGTGATGGTCATCGGGCCCACGCCGCCGGGCACCGGCGTGATATAGCCGGCCACTTCCTTGACGCCGGCGAAGTCCACGTCGCCGCACAGCTTGCCATTGTCGTCGCGGTTCATGCCCACGTCGATCACGGCCGCGCCGGGCTTGACCATGTCGGCGGTGATGATGTTCCGGCGTCCCACCGCGGCCACGATCACGTCGGCGTCGCGGGTATGGGCGGCCAGGTCGCGCGTCTTGCTGTTGCAGATGGTGACCGTGGCGCCGGCCTGGAGCAGCAGCATCGCCATCGGCTTGCCGACGATATTGGAGGCGCCCACCACCACGGCGCGGGCACCGCGCAACGGGAACTGCACCGATTCCAGCATCTTCATGCAGCCGTACGGCGTGCAGGGGCGGAACAGGGGGGCGCCCGTCATCAGGGCGCCGGCATTGGCTACGTGGAAGCCATCCACGTCCTTCTCCGGGGCAATCGCTTCGAGCACTTTGTGGCTGTCGATATGCTTGGGCAGGGGCAGTTGCACCAGGATGCCGTGGATGTTCGGGTCGCGATTGAGGGCGTCGATGCGCGCCAGCAGGTCGGCTTCGCTCAGGTCGGCCGGATAGCGGTCCAGCGAGGAGTGGAAGCCGTTGTCGTCGCAGGCCTTCACCTTGTTGCGCACGTAGACCTGGCTGGCCTGGTCATCGCCGACCAGGACCACGGCCAGGCCCGGCCGGTGGCCGCGCTCGGTAAGGCGGGCGGCGCGCTGGGCGGCTTCCGCGCGGAGTTGCTTGGCAAGGGCGTTGCCGTCGATGAGTTGGGCTGGCATGGGATCGGAGGGGAAGGTGGGAAGAAGGGATAAAGCGGAATTATAAAGGTTGACGCAACCGGGGGCGATGCCGCCAGGGGCACTGGTAGCATCCCTGCATGCACGCACTGACCTATTTCCTCGCGCCCGGCGGGCAGGGCGCGCAAGCCTTGCTGGCGGCGCTCAGCCTTGCCGGGCTGGCCTGGGCGCTATGGCGCCGGCCCTGGCAACTGCTCCGGCGCGACGAACTGCAGCACGGCTGGCTGGGTGCGCTGCTGTTCGTGACGCTGCTGTGGACGGCCAGGGTGGCGCTGCCGGGCGCGCTGGCATTCCAGCTGTCTGGCGCCACGCTGATGGTGACGCTGTTCGGGCTGCCGCTGGCGCTGCTGTCGCTGTTGGTGGCGGATCTGGTATCGCTGCTGGGCCTCGGCTACCTGGCAGGGGAGACCTGGAGCGGCATCGACTGGCCATCCTTGTGGCCCCGCTATGCGTGGATGGGTTTGCTGCCGGCGCTGATTTCAGCGGCGCTGCAGGGCGCCATGCGCCAGCTGCTGCCACGCCACCCCTTTGTCTTCATTCTCGGTCATGGCTACTTCGCGGCCGGGCTGGCCGCGCTGGGCGCCGGGGCGGCGCAGGCCGCATGGCGCAGCCTCAGCATGGGCGACGGCGTGCTGACGCTGTCGGACACGCTGACGGCGGTGCTGATCCTGGCGTTTGGCGAGGCCTTCCTGACCGGCATGCTGGTCGCGGTGTTCGTGGTCTACAAGCCGCAATGGGTCGTGACCTTTCGCGACGAGGAGTATCTCCGGGACCCGGAGGCGTGAGCGGGAGGGGTATCAGGGCCACAGTGCGCCTCCCCGCGCGGGGAAGGCAAGGTGGCCAGATGGCCATATGGCCATCTGGCCATATGGCCATGTAGCGGGCCCCCGGGCGGGACCGCGCTACGGGCGCATGCCGCTTGCGCTCAGCTGTTCTTCGACAGGGCCAGGCGCAGCAGGTCGGCCACGGTGTTGACGTTGAGCTTTTCCATGATGTTGGCGCGGTGCGCCTCCACGGTCTTGATGGAAATGCCCAGGTCGTCGGCGATCTGCTTGTTCAGGCGGCCTGCGACGATGCGCTCGAGCACCTGTTGCTCGCGCGTGGTGAGCTTGCCCAGCAGGTCCTTGGCGGCGCGCTGCTCGCGCGCGGCGGAATGGTCGGTGCGCGCCTTCTGCAGCATGCGTTCGACCAGCGAGCGCAGTTCGGACTCGTCGAACGGCTTCTCGATGAAATCGATCGCGCCCTTCTTCATCGTAGAGACCGCCATCGGCACGTCGCCGTGGCCGGTGATGAAGACGATCGGGATATTGATGTTCTCCGCGATCATGCGCTCCTGCAGCTCGGGCCCGCTCATGCCCGGCATCCGCACGTCCAGGATCAGGCACGAAACCTGGCCGGCGTCGTAGGCGGAGAGAAACTGCTCGGCGCTGGTAAAGCTGCGAACCTGGTAGCCATTGCCCTCCAGCAGCCAGGTCAGCGAGTCGCGCATGGCTTCATCGTCGTCGACGATAAAGACGGTCTCGCCGCGGTGGGAGGTAGGGTTTGGCGTCACGTTCATGAAGTCTCCTGGGACAACAAAGTCATTTGTCGCCAAGTGTAACCGCCCCGGCCGGCTAGCGACAGGGGCCCGCGGGGGTTACCCCCCGGCGAGGGCCGCCTGGCTCGGGTCGTGTCGCGCGCAGCCTACTGGTCGATCAGCGCCGGTTGCAGCGGCAGCATGATCTTGAAGGTGCAGCCGATGCCGTCGACATTGTTCTCCACCCATAGCCTTCCCTGGTGGGATTCGATGATGGAGCGGCAGATATTCAGGCCCATGCCCATGCCGTCGGACTTGGTGCTGAAGAATGGTTCAAACAGGCGTTCCTTGGTGGCCTCGTCCACGCCGGGGCCCTGGTCGATCACGTCGATGCGCATATTGTTGCCGAACTCGCCGGGTTCCACGCGCGCATGCAGGCGCACCACGCCGGTCGAGCGCATGGCGGGCAGGCCGGCCATGGCCTCGACGGCGTTCTTGAGTAGGTTGACCAGCACCTGCTCGATCAGCACCGGATCGACGAACAGCAACATCGGCGGCGCCGGCAGGCGCGTGAGGATGGTCACGCGGCGCCGGGTGGCTTCCAGGTCGGCCAGGCCCACCGCATCGGCCACGATATCGTGCAGGGCCGCCTCGCGCCGCTGGGGCTGGCTGCGTTTCACGAAGCCGCGGATGCGGCTGATGATGGTACCGGCGCGCACTGCCTGCGCAGAGGTCTTCTCCAGGATCGGGATGAGGTCCTCGGGCGTGCTGCGGCCCGAGCGCAGCCTGGCCACGGCGCCCATGCAGTAGTTGTTGATGGCCGCCAGCGGCTGGTTGAGCTCGTGCGCCAGCGACGACGCCATCTCGCCCATGGTGGTCAGGCGGCTGGTGAACTGGATCCGCTCTTCGTGCTGGCGCGCCATTTCCTCGGCGGCCTTGCGCACGGTGATGTCGGTGGCGATCTGCATCTGCGCCAGGTGGCCGTCCACCCACTGGATATAGCGGCGGCGCACCTCGAACCACTTCTGCATGTCGGGCACGAAGACCTCGCGCGCGTCCGACGAGTAGGGCATCAGCTCGGACGCGGGCAGCCCGGCATAGGCGTCGATGAAGTCAGTGGCGTCGCTCGACACCTGTTCCTTGTCGACCTCGCCGCCGGCCAGCTTGAGATGGCCTTCGGCTTCCCAGCCGAACAGCTGGCGGTAATAGCGGTTGGCGAACAGCAGCTCGGGCTTGTCCGTGGCCAGCACCGACACGGCCGCATCCAGGCTTTCCAGCACCGTGGTGAAACGGTCGTGCGCGGCGGCGAGTTCCTCGCGGGCGCGCTTGGGCTCGGTGATATCCGTCATCGAGCTCATCCAGCCGGTATGGCGGCCGCGGCCGTCCACCAGCGGCGAGACATACATGCGCGCATAGAAGCTGCTGCCGTCGCGGCGCATGACACGCATCTCGTAGCCGCCCGCCGGCGACTTGCCTTGCAGTGTCAGGTCGATCTGCTTCTGCATCTCCGGCTGGTCGTTGGGCGGCCAGTAGGGGAAGGGCGGCACGCGGCCGACCAGGTCGGCATCCTGCCAGCCGGTCATGCGGCAGAAGGCGGGGTTGACGTAGGTGATGCGGCCGTTCAGGTCGAGCGCGCGCAGCCCGATCAGCATGGAGTTTTCCATCGCCCGCCGGAACGAAGTCTCGGCCAGCAGGGCACGCTGCGCCTCGGAGCGGCGGCTGGTGTGCCGCCACATGCTCCACAGGCTCCACAGCAGGAAGCACGACAGTCCCACCACCAGCCACAGCAGCATGTTGTTGGGCAGGTTGGAGGCGGGCGGGTAGGCGTCGGCGCGCAGCGACAGCGAATGCCCGGGCGGGTCGAGCAGCACCTCGTAGGACAGCGCATTGCCCGGCACCGGCCGCAGCGAGGTGCTGGCGCGGATCTGGTTGTTCTTGTCGATCAGCGAAAAACGGTAGCGCTCGGTCAACTCCGGCGGCAGCAGGTGGGTCAGGATGCCGTTGATCGAGTAGAGCGCGCCCAGCGTGCCGAGGAACTCGTTGTCCCGCACGATCGGCACTTCCATCAACATGAAGCTGTCGCCGCGGTCGTTGACCAGCGGGCGCGAGTACACCACGCGCTGGGTTTCGCGGGCGGCGTCGAAGGTGTCGAGCACCTCGGGTTCGAGCGGCTGGTCCTGGGTCTCGCGCAGCCGGTTGGCGAACTCCGAGGTGGAGGGCAGCGACCAGCGTCCGCGGTGGGTGGCGTCGAGCCAGTTGACGAAGACGATCTCGGGGTTCTCGCGCAGGATTTCCTGGGCGGCGGTGCGATAGGCGCCCTGGTCGAGCTGCGCGGCGGCAATGTCGCGCGCCAGCGACGCCAGCTGGTCCTGGTTGCTCAGCAAGGACAGGCGCACGCGCTGCTGGGCCCAGGCGGCATCGCGATAGAGCGCGTCGCGCTG
Organism: Cupriavidus sp. 2TAF22; assembly: GCF_052115045.1. Taxonomy (NCBI): domain Bacteria; kingdom Pseudomonadati; phylum Pseudomonadota; class Betaproteobacteria; order Burkholderiales; family Burkholderiaceae; genus Cupriavidus; species Cupriavidus sp. 2TAF22. The sequence continues at coordinate 248,230 of NZ_JBFRFX010000013.1, read as the reverse complement.
TTGCTGGCGCTCGGTTTCATGCAGCGACCACAGGATCACGCCCATCGCCACGGTGAACAGCACGATGGCCACCAGCGGAATGAACATGAACCAGCTGGTTGCCACCAGGTTGCGCCAGCGCAGCCACCAGAGGCCGCGCGGCGGCCCGTTGACGGCAGGCGACTCGTCCGTGTGGCCCAGCGAATCGAGCTGTGCAAGGGGCGTGAGCGGGGCCGGCGGGGCGGCCGGCGCCGGGTCGCCGCCACCTGGCTTGGCGGTGCCGGAAGCGGAGGGCGGCACGACGGCGGCGCGCAGGTGGGACAGAAAATCTTTGAGGGAAGGCATGGCGGGATTGACGACTGACCGGCCAGTGTAGCGGGATTGCTACCCCGCGTCGCTTGGGGTAAGCGCCAATGCGGCAGTGCGTCATCGGTGCCGAAGGGGAGCCGCGCCGGAAGCGTTCAGCGGCAAGGGCCGGCGCCGATTTGTGATGCGGCGCCGCAATATTCCGCATTATGAGAAACAATATCGCAATTTGAAAATTTGGCTTGTCTTGCCCAATCTGCTTCCATAAAATCGGACCGACCCAAAAGTGCGGACGGAGGGGCTGTGTCTGCCGCTGGCGAAAGCGCCAGGCGGTGTGTTTGCAGCCCGGGCACCGTACCGTAGTCATACCGTCAGGACGGCGTTTCCGCGACAACCATGCGGGAGCGCCGCGGCACGCATTTACCAGGAGACAGTCATGTCAGCTGTACCAGAGCAGATCCTCGGCGCCAGCAGCGCCAACGACGCCGACCCCCAGGAAACCCATGAGTGGCTCGACGCCCTGCAAGGCGTGATTGCCGCCGAAGGCACCGACCGCGCTGCCTTCCTGATCGACAAGCAGATCGAATACGCACGCGTGAACGGCGTTACCCAGCCGTTCCACGCCGAAACGCAGTACATCAACACCATCCCGGTAGAGCAGCAGGCCCGCATTCCCGGCGACCAGGACGTCGAGCACCGCATCCGCTCGTACACCCGCTGGAACGCCATGGCGATGGTGCTGCGCGCCAACAAGCACACCAATGTCGGCGGCCACATCTCGTCGTTTGCCTCGGCGGCCACGCTGTATGACGTCGGCTACAACCATTTCTGGCGCGCGCCGTCGGAGCAGAGCGGCGGTGACCTGGTCTTCGTGCAGGGCCACTCGGCCCCGGGCGTGTATTCGCGCGCCTTCCTGCTCGGCCGCCTGACCACCGACCAGCTCGATAATTTCCGCCAGGAAGTCGACGGCAAGGGCATCTCGTCCTACCCGCACCCGTGGCTGATGCCGGATTTCTGGCAGTTCCCGACCGTGTCGATGGGTCTGGGCCCGATCATGGCCATCTACCAGGCCCGATTCATGAAGTACCTGGACAGCCGCGGCCTGGCCAAGGCCGGCGACCGCAAGGTCTGGGCCTTCCTGGGCGACGGCGAGACCGACGAGCCGGAATCGCTCGGCGCGATCGGCATGGCCGGGCGCGAGAAGCTCGACAACCTGGTCTTCGTCATCAACTGCAACCTGCAGCGCCTGGACGGCCCGGTGCGCGGCAACGGCAAGATCATCCAGGAACTGGAATCCGAGTTCCGCGGCTCGGGCTGGAACGTCATCAAGGTGGTGTGGGGCAGCCGCTGGGATTCGCTGCTGGCGCGCGATACCAAGGGCCTGCTGATGAAGCGCATGATGGAATGCGTGGACGGCGAGTACCAGACCTTCAAGGCCAAGGACGGCGCCTACGTGCGCGAGTTCTTCTTCAACACGCCGGAACTCAAGGCGATGGTGGCCGACTGGTCCGACGACGACATCTGGCGCCTGAACCGCGGCGGCCATGACCCGCACAAGATCTACGCCGCCTACAAGGCAGCCAGCGAACACAAGGGCCAGCCGACGCTGATCCTGGCCAAGACCATCAAGGGCTATGGCATGGGCGATGCCGGCCAGGCCATGAACGTGGCTCACCAGCAGAAGAAGATGCCGGTGGAGTCGATCCGCGCGTTCCGCGACCAGTTCAACATTCCGGTCGCCGACGACAAGATCGAGGACGTGCCCTACCTCACCTTCGAAGAAGGCTCGAAGGAACTGGAATACATGCGCGCCCGCCGCATGGATCTCGGCGGCTACCTGCCGGCCCGCCGCCTCAAGGCCGAGCCCTTGCAGATTCCCGAGCTGTCGGCTTTCGATGCCCTGCTCAAGGCCACCAGCGAGGGCCGCGAGGTGTCCACCACCATGGCCTTCGTGCGGATCCTGAACACGCTGCTCAAGGACAAGCAGATCGGCAAGCACGTGGTGCCCATCGTGCCCGACGAGTCGCGCACCTTCGGCATGGAAGGGCTGTTCCGCCAGGTCGGCATCTGGAACCAGGAAGGCCAGAAGTACGTGCCGCAGGATCATGACCAGCTGATGTTCTACAAGGAATCGCAGACTGGCCAGGTGCTGCAGGAAGGCATCAACGAAGCCGGCGCCATGTGCGACTGGATCGCGGCCGCCACGTCGTACTCGACGCACGGCGTGCAGATGATCCCGTTCTACATCTACTACTCGATGTTCGGCATCCAGCGCATCGGCGACCTGTGCTGGGCGGCGGCGGACATGCGCTCGCGCGGCTTCCTGCTGGGCGGCACCTCGGGCCGCACCACGCTCAACGGCGAAGGCCTGCAGCACGAAGACGGCCATTCGCACGTGTTCCACGCCGTCATCCCGAACTGCATCTCGTACGACCCGACCTTCCAGTACGAACTGGCGGTGGTCATGCAGGACGGCATGCGCCGCATGTACGTCGAGCAGGAAGACGTGTACTACTACCTGACGGTGATGAACGAGAACTACGAGCACCCGGAAATGCCGGCCGGCTCGGAGAAGGACATCGTCAAGGGCATGTACCAGTTCCGCAAGGGCGTGGAAAACAGCAACGCGCCGCGCGTGCAGTTGCTGGGCTCGGGCACGATCTTCCGCGAAGTCATCGCCGCGGCCGATCTGCTCAAGAAGGACTGGGGCGTGGAATCGGACCTGTGGAGCTGCCCGAGCTTCACCGAGCTGGCCCGCGAAGGCCACGACGTCGAGCGCTTCAACCTGCTGCACCCGACCGAGACGCCGCGCGAGTCGTTCGTCGCGCAGAAGCTCAAGGGCGTGCGCGGCCCGGTGATCGCCTCCACCGACTACATCCGCGCGTTCGCCGAACAGATCCGTCCGTTCGTGCAGCGCCGCTATGTGGTGCTGGGCACCGACGGCTTCGGCCGCTCGGACACCCGCGAAAAGCTGCGCCACTTCTTCGAGGTCGACCGTCACTGGGTGACGCTGGCGGCACTGAAGGCGCTGGCCGACGAAGGTGCGATCGGCCGCGACAAGGTGGCCGAAGCCATCAAGAAGTACAACCTCGACCCCAGCAAGCCGAACCCGATGTCGGTCTAAGCCGGCTGACCGCACGAACCCCCGCAGGAAGGCAACCGCGCCGCCGGCGCCCGGACCCCGATCCGGCGCCTTGCGGCGTGGCGGCGTGACAGATTCGGGCGGTGAGGGTAACCTCGCCGCTTGTGCTTGTCGTGCCCGTTGTCCTGCCCAGGAGACACTGAATGAGTCAAGCGATTGAAATCAAGGTGCCGGATATCGGCGATTACGACGCCGTTCCCGTCATCGAAGTGCACGTGAAACCGGGCGACACCATCAAGGCGGAAGACGCCCTGGTGACGCTGGAATCGGACAAGGCCACGATGGACGTGCCGTCGCCGCAGGGCGGCACCGTCAAGGAAGTCAAGATCAAGGTCGGCGACAACGTTGCCGAAGGCACCGTGCTGGTCATGCTGGAACCGGCCGGCCAGGCCGCCGCCACGCCGGCAGCAGCCGCACCGGCCCCGGCGGCCGCCGCGCCCGCTCCCGCCCCGGTGGCGGCACCGGCCCCGGCAAGCGCTCCCGCGCCGGCCGCCGCGTCTTCGGGCCCGATCGAAGTCAAGGTGCCGGACATCGGCGACTATGATTCCGTGCCCGTGATCGAAGTCCACGTCAAGCCGGGCGACACCATCAGCGCCGAAGACGCACTGGTCACGCTCGAGTCCGACAAGGCCACCATGGACGTGCCTTCGCCCGCCGCCGGCGTGGTCAAGGAAGTCAAGGTGAAGATCGGCGACAACGTGGCCGAAGGCACGCTGATCCTGATCCTCGAAGGTGCAGGCGCCGCGCCTGCCGCGCCTGCAGCGGCTCCCGCCAGCGCGCCGGCTCCCGCGGCCCCGGCTGCCGCCGCACCGGCTCCGGCGCCGCAGGCCGCGCCGGCTGCACCCGCCGCCGCGCCGTCCTCCGGCGTGACTGGCAGCGCCGCCCACGCCAGCCCCTCGGTACGCAAGTTCGCGCGCGAACTGGGCGTGGACGTGTCGCGCGTGGCGGGCACCGGTCCCAAGGGCCGTATCACCCAGGACGACGTCCAGGCCTTCGTCAAGGGTGTGATGAGCGGCCAGGCCGCGGCGCCGGCGCAAGCCGCGGCTGCCCCGGCCGGCGGCGCAGGGCTGAACCTGCTGCCGTGGCCGAAGGTCGATTTCAGCCGCTTCGGCGAGGTGGACAGCAAACCGCTGTCGCGCATCAAGAAGATCTCGGGCGCCAACCTGCACCGCAACTGGGTCATGATTCCCCACGTCACCAACAATGACGAGGCGGACATCACCGAGCTGGAAGCCTTCCGCGTGCAGCTGAACAAGGAAAACGAGAAGTCCGGCGTCAAGGTCACCATGCTGGCCTTCATCATCAAGGCCACCGTGGCGGCGCTGAAGAAGTTCCCGAACTTCAATGCCTCGCTCGACGGCGACAACCTCGTCTACAAAAAGTACTTCAACGTCGGCTTCGCGGCCGATACGCCGAACGGGCTGGTCGTGCCGGTGCTCAAGGACGCGGACAAGAAGGGCGTGATCGAGATCAGCCGGGAAATGGGCGAACTCGCCAAGGCCGCGCGCGACGGCAAGCTCAAGCCGGACCAGATGCAGGGTGGCTGCTTCTCGATCTCGTCCCTGGGCGGCATCGGCGGCACGCATTTCACGCCGATCATCAACGCGCCGGAAGTGGCCATCATGGGCGCCAGCAAGTCGGCCATGAAACCGGTCTGGGATGGCAAGCAGTTCGTGCCGCGCCTGATCCTGCCGCTGTCGCTGTCGTACGACCATCGTGTCATCGACGGTGCCGACGCGGCGCGTTTCAACGCGTATATCGGCCAGCTGCTGGCGGACTTCCGCCGCATCATCCTTTAAGGCGGGCAGGGCGCGCGCGGTTCGCCGCGCGTGCCTTCCAACCGCCGGACTACTGTCCGCCGACCCCTGATCGCCGCCAACAGGAAGCGAAATCCATGACCACCTGCGTTGTCGTCAAGAAGGCCGGTGAAGTGGCGATTGCAGCCGATGCGCTGGTGACGTTCGGCGACACGCGGCTCACGCGTGCCTATGAGCGCAACCAGAAGGTGTTCCCGGTGGGCGAGAGCTTCGTGGCGCTGGCCGGGACCACCGCGCATTTCCCGGTCATGCGCAGCCTGCTGGCCGGGCTGGGCGAGGACTGCCGGCTGGGCTCGCGGGACGATGTCTTCCGGACTTTTCTCAAGGTGCATGAAAAACTCAAGAACGAGTATTTCATCAACACCAAGGAAGACGAGGACGACCCCTACGAGTCGTCGCAGATCGTCTGCCTGATCGCCAACCCGGCGGGTATCTTCGGCGTCTATTCGTACCGCGAAGTGTTCTCCTTCGATCGTTTCTGGGGCATCGGCTCGGGGCGCAACTATGCGCTCGGCGCCATGCACGCGGTATTCGACCGGCCGGAGCTGAGCGCGGCAGACATTGCCGGCATCGGCGTGGACGCGGGGGTGGAGTTCGACAAGAGTTCGGCGGGGCCGATCGAAGTACAGGTGGTGCAGTTGCGCGACATGCCCGGCGACGGGGCAACCAATAACGACGACGCGGCCCACATCTGAGGCGGGGCGCGTCCTTGAGGAGCAAAGCATGAGTGTGATCGAAGTCCAGGTGCCGGATATCGGCGATTTCGACGCGGTGGAAGTCATCGAGGTGCTGGTCAAGGCCGGCGATACGATCGAGGTGGAGCAGTCGCTGATCGTGCTCGAGTCCGACAAGGCCAGCATGGACGTGCCGGCATCGGCGGGTGGCAAGGTGGTCGAGGTGCGCGTCAAGGTGGGCGACAAGGTCGCCAAGGGCGCGGTGATCTGCACGGTGGAAAGCAGCGCCGCGGCCGCGCCGGCCGCACCGGCCGCTGCGCCGGCACCGGCTGCTTCGGCGCCGGCCCCCGTAGCTGCCGCCGCGCCGGCACCGGCTGCCGCCACGCATGCGGGCAGCGCCGATATCACGTGCGACATGCTGGTGCTGGGTGCAGGCCCCGGCGGCTACTCGGCCGCCTTCCGCAGCGCCGACCTCGGCATGAACACCGTGCTGGTCGAGCGCTACGGCACGCTCGGCGGTGTCTGCCTGAATGTGGGCTGCATCCCGTCCAAGGCACTGCTGCATAACGCCGCCGTGATCGACGAAGCCAAGGCGCTGGCTGCCCACGGCATCCTGTTCGGCGAAGCCAAGATCGACCTCGACGGCCTGCGCCACTACAAGGAAACCGTGGTCGGCAAGCTGACTGGCGGCCTGGCGGGCATGGCCAAGGCACGCAAGGTGCAGGTCCTGCGCGGCATCGGCAACTTCCTCGACCCGCATCACCTGGAAGTGCAGGAGACCGAGGGCGACGGCAAGGCCACCACCGGCAAGAAGACCGTGATCCGCTTCGAGAAGGCGGTGATCGCGGCCGGCAGCCAGGCGGTCAAGCTGCCGTTCATCCCCGAAGACCCGCGCATCGTCGATTCCACCGGCGCGCTGGAACTGCCGGAGGTGCCGAACAAGATGCTGGTCATCGGCGGCGGCATCATCGGGCTGGAAATGGCCACCGTGTACAGCACGCTGGGTGCGAGCATCGACGTGGTGGAAATGCTGGATGGCCTGATGCAGGGCGCCGACCGCGACCTCGTCAAGGTCTGGGACAAGATGAACAAGCTGCGCTTCGACAAGGTCATGCTCAAGACCAAGACGGTCGGCGTGGAAGCGAAGCCCGATGGCATCTACGTCAAGTTCGAAGGCGAGCAGGCGCCGGCCGAACCGCAGCGCTATGACCTGGTGCTGGTGTCCGTGGGCCGCGTGCCGAACGGCAAGAAGATCAGTGCCGAGAAGGCCGGCGTGGCCGTGACCGACCGTGGTTTCATCGAGGTCGACAAGCAGCTGCGCACCAACGTGCCGCACATCTTTGCGATCGGCGACATCGTCGGCCAGCCGATGCTGGCGCACAAGGCCGTGCACGAGGCGCACGTCGCCGCCGAGGCCGCGCACGGCGAGAAGGCCTACTTCGACGTCAAGCAGATCCCGTCGGTGGCCTATACCGATCCGGAAGTGGCCTGGGCCGGCCTGACCGAAGAGCAGTGCAAGGAGCAGGGCGTCAAGTACGCCAAGAGCGTGTTCCCCTGGGCTGCCTCCGGCCGCGCCATCGCCAACGGTCGCGACGAAGGCTTCACCAAGCTGATCTTCGACGAGGAAACCCACCGCATCATCGGTGGCGGCATCGTCGGCATGCATGCCGGCGACCTGATCAGCGAAGTCTGCCTGGCCATCGAGATGGGCGCGGATGCCGTCGATATCGGCAAGACGATCCACCCGCACCCGACGCTGGGCGAGTCGATCGGCATGGCCGCGGAGATCTACGAAGGCGTCTGCACCGACGTGCCGCCGCCGCGCAAGCGCTGAGCAACCGGCCAGCAAGATGAAAGCCCACCCTTCGCGGTGGGCTTTCTTTTCTCAAGCTTTGCAATTAACGGCCAAGCGTTTTAAACCACAATCCTGCGCGGCTCTGCCGCGAGAAAAACCTCGCTGCCAGAGGTGGGGCGGCATGGAATCGGGGGAGGGGGCGAACCCGGGCGGTGTGCCGGTGGCTGCGCGCCGCGCGCACAAAAAAACCCGGCGCATGGCCGGGCATTAACGGTACTGGAATACAAGGAAACCGGGATACCGAGGAGACATCGGTCGAGGGCAGGGGACTTGGGGGGCTGGTTGCCTCACCGGGTTCCTGAGTCCCTTCGTTGGCAAAACGCACTGGACGGTCCAGCGGCGCTTTGCCAACGAACCGGCCGAAGCCGGTTCGTCTACCGTGCGCGCTGCTTAGGCGGCGGTCGGAGCCTTCTTGGTCGCGGTGCGAGCCGTGGCGCTGGCTTGCTGGGCGGCCTTGGTGGCGGCCGAAGCGGCTGCCTGGAAGTTGCTTTCAGCAATTTCAACAGCCTGCTTGGTGGCCTTCTGGACCGACTCGTAGGCGTTGTTGGCGGCGCTGATCGCCGACTTCACGATGGCCACGGTCGATTCCGAACCGGCCGGTGCATTCTTGGCGAGGTTCTCGACCAGGGATTGCACCTTCTTCGAGTTTTCGGCCAGTTGGGCTTCAGCCACCTTGGTGAATTCCGACTGGGTTTCCGAAGCGATTTCGTACAGGTGACGGCTGTAGGCCAGGGTCTTTTCTGCGACCGGCTGCACCAGCGAAGCCTGGATGGCCAGGAATTCCTGGGGGTCCTTGGCGGACAGCGCCTTCTTGGCGTTGTCGACGTTTTCGGCGAAAGTGGCCTTGACCACTTGCAGGTTCAGTTCGACCAGCTTTTCAACGCCTTCGAAGGCCTTGGTGGTCAGGCCAACCAGGGTTTCCAGATTAGCTTTTTGCGCCGCGGCGACTTGTTCCGGGGTGAAGTTCATGCGAGTCTCCAAAAATGAAGTTCAAGATCATGCAAAATTAGGCCGCCCAGATGTCAAAGCCATGACGAACAACAACTTTTCGTCTGCCAGCCCCAGGCGTTGGGGGTTATCGGCGCGTTCCGTTTGCCTGGCAAACTCGGATGGTGCGCCGCAACAATTCCTATTCTAGGGGAAAGAAATCGGGTGTCAAGCGCTTCTTGTGCATTGCACAAAGAAGTTTCGCTGAACCCATCGGCAAGTAGCAGAAGGGTCACGCCGGCTGGTCATATCGTGAGGTGCTGCCGCCACTTGCCGATCGTTCTGCGCGGACGCCCGGGGCGGGGCGGTGCTACCATCGCGGTCTGCCGGAATCGCTGCCTGTGTCGATGCAACCGGTCGTCCGCCGCCGGTTTCCCTTCATGCTTGCCTTCTACGCTGATCATTTCGTCCTGCCCCTGCCCGAGGGCCACCGCTTCCCGATGTGCAAGTACAGCATGCTGAGGGAGGCGGTCGTGCGCGACGTTGCCGGGCTGGCGCTGGTCGAGGCGCCGCGTGCCGGGGACGACGCCCTGTTGCTGGCGCACACACGCGAATATGTCGATAGCGTCTCGCGCGGGCAGCTCGATGCGGCGCGCCAGCGCGAGATCGGCTTCCCATGGTCGGAGGCGATGGTGGAGCGTTCGCGGCGCTCGGCCGGCGCCACCATCGAGGCCTGCCGCACCGCGCTGCGCGAGGGCATTGCCGTCAACCTGGCCGGCGGCACGCACCATGCCTATGCCGACAAGGGCGGCGGATTCTGCGTCTTCAACGATGCCGCCATCGCCGCGCGCCAGCTGCGCCGCGATGGCCTCGTGACACGCGTGGCGGTGGTGGACCTGGATGTGCACCAGGGCAATGGCACCGCCTCCATCCTGCGTGATGACCCTTTCGTCTTCACGCTCTCGCTGCACGGCGAGAAGAACTACCCCTTCCGCAAGGAAGCGAGCGACCTCGACGTGGGCCTGCCAGACGGCTGCGACGACGACGCCTATGCCGAGGCGCTGCAAGGTGCGCTCGATACGCTGTTCGCGCGCTTCGCGCCGGACCTGATCATCTATCTCGCCGGCGCGGATCCGCATGAGGGCGACCGTCTCGGCCGCCTCAAGCTGACGCTCGCCGGCCTGGCCCGCCGCGACACCCTGGTGTTCGATGCCGCCCTGCGACGGGGCCTGCCCGTAGCCGTGGCCATGGCCGGCGGCTACGGCAACCATATCGAGGACACCGTGGCGGTACACGCACAAACCATCGGGCTGGCGGCCCGGTATCAAGCGCGCTATGCGGCGCGCCCGAACCCGGCCACCGCCGGTGGCATTGCGCAGGCGGTCTCCCGATGAGCGCCGGCAGCCAGGCCGGCGCGCTGCGCGGCACATTGTGGGTGGCGGCCATGCCTTGGCTGTTCGTCGTCATCTGGAGCACCGGCTTCATCGTGGCGAAATACGGCATGCCGCATGCGGAGCCCATGACCTTCCTGTTCCTGCGCTTTGCCGGCGTCCTGGTGCTGATGGTGCCCTTCGTGGTGGCGGCGCGGGTGCGGCTGCCGCGCCGCGGCGGCGCCACTGACTGGCGCATGGTGGGGCATATCGCGCTGGCCGGCCTGTTCCTGCAGGCGGGCTACCTGGGCGGCGTATGGGCTGCGGTCAAGCTGGGCATGCCGGCGGGGGTGTCGGCGCTGATCGTCGGCATGCAACCGGTCCTGACCGCGGTGGCGGCCGCGCGCATGGGCGAGACCATTCGCCGGCGGCAATGGCTGGGGCTGCTGCTCGGCCTCGCCGGCGTCGGCCTGGTGGTGGCCAACAAGCTCACCGCCACCGGCTTGTCCGTGCCGAGTCTGCTGCTGGCGGTGGGGGCGCTGTTCTCGATCACCTTCGGCACGCTCTACCAGAAGCGGTACTGCCCGGTATTCGACCTGCGCATGGGTTCCGTGATCCAGTTTGCCGCGGCTGCGCTGGCCTGCCTGCCGTTCATGTTCCTGACCGAGACGCGCCATGTCGATTGGAATGCCGAGATGATCTGCGCGCTGGCCTGGTCGGTGGTGGCGCTGTCCATCGGCGCCATCTCGCTGCTCTTCCTGCTGATCCGCCAGGGCGCGGCCACCAAGGTGTCGAGCCTGATGTACCTCACGCCGCCCACCACGGCCGCCATGGCGTGGCTGCTGTTCGGCGAGAGCTTTCCGCCGCTGGCCGCGCTTGGCATGGCCCTCGCCGCCGGCGGCGTAGCCCTGGTGATCCGCCGCTAATCCCTCCATACCGTGCCCCGATGAAGCCGAACGCCGATCTCCGCAGCGCCTATCGCCACTTCCAGCCGATCACCACGCGTTGGATGGACAACGATGTCTATGGCCACGTCAACAACGTCATCTACTACAGTTATTTCGATACCGTCGTGAACACCTACCTGATCCGGCAGGGCGTGCTCGACATCGAAGCTGGCGAAACCATCGGGCTGGTCATCGAGACGCAGTGCAATTATTTCTCCGCACTGAGTTTCCCCGACACGGTGGTGGCCGGGCTGCGCGTGGCGCGGCTGGGCAATTCGAGCGTGCGCTACGAGGTCGGCCTGTTCCGCAACGACGAAGAGATTGCCGCCGCGCAAGGGCATTTCGTCCATGTCTATGTGGACCGCGCCACGCGCCGCCCGGTGCCGTTGCCGGCCGCGCTGCGCAATGCCCTGCAGGCGCTGGTGGACGAAGCGCCTGCCGCGGCGCAGTGAGACGAGGCGCAAAGGAGCCCAGGTGTATGGATTCGCAGCAGAAGCGGGATGCCATGCTGGTCGACCAGGCCATCGTCACGCGGCGCTCGGTGCGCGCTTTCCTCGATACGCCGGTGCCGCGCGAAGTGGTCAACGAGATCCTGGCCGTGGCCAGCCGCGCCCCTTCCGGCACCAACGTGCAGCCGTGGAGGGTGTACGTCCTGACCGGCGACGCCAAGCTCAGGCTGTCGGCCGACGTGCTCGCCGCCTATGACGATCCGCAGCGCGACAGCAAATACCGCGAGGAATATCCGTACTATCCGCGCGAGTGGGTCACGCCCTATATCGACCGCCGCCGCAAGGTCGGCTGGGACCTGTACAGCCTGCTGCAGATCAGCCGCGAGGACAATGCCCGCATGCGTGCGCAGCATTCGCGCAACTTCACGTTCTTCGGCGCGCCGGTGGGCATGATCTTCACCATCGATCGCATCCTGGAGCAGGGCAGCTGGCTGGACTACGGCATGTTCCTGCAAAGCATCATGGTGGCCGCGCGTGCGCGCGGCCTGGATACCTGTCCGCAGGCTGCGTTCACCCAGTTCCATGCGGTCATTGCCCGCCACTTGCGGCTGACGGCGGACGAAATGGTGGTCTGCGGCATGTCGCTGGGCCATGCCGACCCGGCGGCCATAGAGAATACCCTTAGTACGGAGCGTGAACCGGTAAGCGAGTTCGCGCGTTTTCTTTCTTGAGGAGCAGATAGCAGAGTAACCGTCGTGTATCGATGCAGTGCGCAACCCGTTTTTTCCGGTCGCCGGATGCCTTCTCGATCCGGGCTGGCGTGGTGCGTGCTTGCGGTGGAATTACCACAGTCCGAGTCGGGCGAGCGCCACGTGTTGTGTGATGTCTGACCCGCTTTTTTCATAATGTGGAATTGTTTGCAAATCGAACTTTAAAGAGGCTTCGTAAGTCTTTAATCTTGCTAACAATTTCTTTTTTTCCTAAACTGGCGCCATCCTAGCTGCGCGCTGAATGAATCATGTTCCGGTCTGATTCCACCCTATTCTCCAGATTCTTCGGCTCTGTCCCTCTGACGACGGTAGCGGCTTCCATGCTGCTGACCGTCTCCATGCTGGCCGCCCCCACGGTCGATGCCGCCACCAAATCGGAAACGGCACAATCCAGCAAAAAGTCGACAAAAGTCTCCAAGTCCGAAAAAAAATCGGCAAATTCCTCTAAATCCAAGCAGGCTGCCAGCACTGCCGAGCGCGTTACCACGCGCAAGGTGGTCGTGCTCAGGAACGGCAAGCGCCATGTGATCGCACAACGCCAGGCGATGCCGGTGCATGCGGCGTTCACGCCGGCCAAGCCGTCGCTCGGCGAGGCGCTCGGCCTGCGCAACACGGAAGATGCGCTGGCGCTGCGTTCCAGCGTGGCGCTGGTGATGGACCAGAGCACCAACGAGGTGCTGTTCCAGAAGAATTCCGCTGCGGTCCTGCCCATCGCCTCCATCACCAAGCTGATGACGGCACTGGTCGTGATGGACTCGCACCTGCCGATGGATGAAGTCCTCACCATCAGCGAAGACGATCGCGACAACGAGAAGCACAGCAGCTCGCGCCTGCGTTTCGGCACGCAGCTCAGCCGCCAGGAACTACTGCTGCTGGCGCTGATGTCTTCCGAGAACCGTGCTGCATCCGTGCTGGGCCGCAGCTACCCGGGCGGCTTGCCGGCCTTCGTGCAGGCGATGAACCGCAAGGCGCGCGAGCTGGGCATGAACGACAGCCACTTCGTCGATTCCAGCGGTCTGTCGAGCAGCAATGTCTCGAGCGCGGTAGACCTGGTGCGCATGGTCAACGCGGCCTACCGCAATCCCACCATCCGCGAGTACTCCACGCAGACCGAGCATGAAGTCAATGTGCTTGGCCGCACCCAGCACTACGTCAGCACCAACCGCCTGGTGCGAGGCGGCAACTGGGAGATCGGCCTGCAGAAGACCGGTTTTATCTCCGAGGCTGGCCAGTGCCTGGTGATGCAGGCGCGCGTGAACGGCCGCAACGTGGTGATGGTGTTCCTCGATTCGGTGGGCAAGCTCTCGCGTTTCGCCGACGCAACCCGCGTGAAGGACTGGCTGGAGCATTCGCCCTCCAGCCCGGCCCGCCCTTTCCCAACCTCGCCCAACCTGACGCAAGGGACGCCCAACAGCCCCCAGGCGGTTCTGGCCGCCCAGCAGCCTCGTGGCATCTGATGGCGGCCCCGGAGTGAGCGGCCAGGCGGCGAGCCTGGCCATCGGTCCGCGCAATTCGAAGAACAAAAAACGCGCCGGTGACGGCGCGTTTTTTGTTGGGTAGCGCACGCGGGCAGGGCGCTCAGAGCAGCTTGCCGGGATTCATGATGCCGGCCGGATCGAGCAACTGCTTGATGCCCTGCATCAGGCGCAGCTCCAGCGGATCCTTGAGGCGCAGGAAATCATCGCGCTTGAGCTGGCCGATGCCGTGCTCGGCGCTGATGCTGCCGCCGTAGCGCGCCACTTCGTCCAGCACCTCGGCGCTCAGCGCCTTGCCGTGCACGGCCGCCCAGTCGCGCTCGGCGCCGGCGGGACGCGACAGGTTGTAGTGGAGGTTGCCGTCGCCGAAGTGGCCGAAGATAAACGGGCGGATGCTGGGGCTGAGCGCCTTCAGGCGCGTCTCCATCGACACCATGAACGCCGGGATCTGTTCGATCGGCAGCGAGACATCGTGCTTCAGGTGCGGGCCGTCGGCACGCTGCGCCTCCGAGATTTCCTCGCGCAGTTTCCACAAGCCTTGCAGCTGCGCGAGCGAGGCCGAAACCGCCGCGTCCAGGCACAGTTCGCGCTCCAGCGCTTCGCCAATCACGCGTTCGAGCAGCGCGTTGAGCGCCTCCTCGTCGGTGGTGTCCGCCAGTTCCACCAGCACGTAGGCCGGATAGCGCTGGCCGAACGGTTCCTGGACGCCTTCGGCATGCCTGAGGACCAGGTCGACGCAATCGCCGGTGAAGAACTCGAACGCCTGCAGGCGCGCGCCGCATTGTTCAAAGAGCAGCTCGAACAGCGCGAGCGACTGCTGCGGCGACGCCACCGCGGCCAGCACCACTGAGCGTGCATCGGTGCGCGGGAACAGTCGCAGCGCGGCGGCCGTGATCACGCCGAGCGTGCCTTCCGAACCAATCAGCAATTGCTTGAGGTCATAGCCGGTGTTGTCCTTGCGCAAGGCGCGCAGCCCATGGAAGATCTCGCCGTTCGGCAGCACGGCTTCCACGCCCAGCACCAGCTCGCGCGTCATGCCGTAGCGCACCACGTTGACGCCGCCGGCGTTGGTCGCGAGGTTGCCGCCGATCTGGCAGGAGTCCTCGGCCGCCAGGCTGAGCGGCAGCAGGCGATGGGCCTCGGCCGCCGCGCGCCGCAGGTTGCCGAGAATGCAGCCGGCTTCGGCCACCATCGTGTTGGCGATGGTGTCGATCGAGCGGATTGCATTCATGCGGTCCAGGCTCAGCACGACGTTGGCGGGGCTGCTGTCCGGCGCGGCGCCTCCGCACAGCCCGGTATTGCCGCCGCGCGGCACCACCGGCACCGCCGCCTGCTGGCACAGTGCCAGGCAGCGCGCCACGTCATCCGCCGAGCGCGGCCGTACCACGGCCTGAGCGTTGCCACGGTAGAGGCCGCGCCAGTCGGCAAGCCAGGGCGCTACCTGGTCAGGCTCGGTGGCGACCACGTCGGGGCCCAGGGCTTCGACCAGGCGGGGCAGGAAAGCGGGATTTTGCATGGTGGTTCAATCCGGTAGGACGGCGCGGCTCAGGCCGCTGGATGGGATGGATTCGGGATGCGCGATGCGATCGGCAGGCCCAGCCGTACGGCCGCGCCTTGCAGGTGCGATACCGCGGCCGCGCACGCGCGCCCGGCGTCGCCTGCGCGGATGGCATGGAAGATGGCCAGGTGTTCCTGGTGGACCTGCTCCGACAAGCCTTCCTGCTGGCGCGTATTGAGCCGCGCCGCGTGCACGGCCTGGTGCAATTGGAGGTTCAGGTATTGCAGCAGCTGCAGGTAGTAGGGATTGTGCGTGGCCGCCGCGATTGCCACATGGAAGGCCGTATCGGCTTCTACGCTGCGGTGCGGGTCGTGCAACTGCGTGGCAAGCTGGTCGAGCAGCGCCTGCATGTGCGTCAAGTCTGCCGCGGTGCGCCGCTGCGCGGCCAGGGCCGCGGCGGCGCTCTCCAGGTCGAGCCGCAGCTCGTAGATGCTGGCAAGCTCGTCGCGGTCCATGCCGATTTCCTGCGGCAGCCGGAAGCCGGCGTTGCCGACACGGGACAACACCGTGCTGCCGAGCCCCTGACGGCTTTCCACCAGTCCCTGCGAGCGCAGGTGCTCCGTGACTTCGCGAATCACGGCGGGGCTGACGCCGTAGCGCTCTGCGAGCTGCTTGCCCGAGGGCAGGCGGGCGCCGACGGGATGGATTCCGTCCGCGATCTCCGCGCGCAATTGCTGGGTGACCTGTTCGGTAAGCGTAATGGCCTTGGTTCGCATGCCCCGCAGCATACGGCTATTCAGGTTATCTGAAAACCACGGGTAAACCCTTTAAAGACGCGAGGCAGTGCTTCGGGAGAACCCTCGCGCCGCCCGGGATCAGGCTGCCACGTCGGTTGCGTAGCCCATGCCGCGCGAGATCTGCAGCGCGGTGTCCTTCAGGTTCTGCAGCCAGCTGTCCTGCAGGCGGTCGGCGGGGGCCGACAGCGACAGGCCGGCGACCAGCCGGCGCGAATCGTCATAGATGCCGGCTGCGATGCAACGCACGCCGAGCTCGAGTTCCTCGTTGTCGCGTGCGTAGCCGTTGGTGCGCACCCAGTTGAGCTCGCGCTCGAGCTTGACCGGGTCGGTGATGGAGGTACGCGTATGGCCGGCCAGGCCAGTACGGGTGGCATAGTTGCGCACCCGGCTAACCTCGTCGGCCGCCAGGAACAGCTTGCCGACCGAAGTCAGGTGCAGCGGCGCGCGTCCGCCAATGGCGCGCACCACCTGCATGCCGGAGCGTTCGCTGTAGGCGCGCTCGATGTACACGATCTCGTCGCCCTGGCGCACCGACAGGTTGACGGTCTGTCCCGTCACGCGATGCAGCGCGCGCATCGGTGCCAGCGCCGCGTCACGTACCGACAGGCGTGCCTTGACCAGGTTGCCAAGTTCCAGCAGCCGCATGCCGAGCCGGTAGCTGCCGGGATCGGAGCGATCGACGAAGCGGCAGGCCACCATATCGTTGAGGATGCGGTGCGCGGTGGAGGGATGCAGGCCAGTGGCCAGCGACAGCTCCTTCAGGCTCACGGGATCGGCATGCTGCGCCAGCGAGTCCAGCAGGGTCATCATGCGCTCGATGACCTGGATGGACGTCTTGCCGGGTTCTTTCTCTGCTTCTGCCATGGGGAAATGTTGCCGTGCGGCAAATTAAGCGGTTGCCTGATTCTATCTCGCATTGTGAAAATTTCAATAGGTGAAATGCGATTGCCGCACGAAACCTCGCATTCCGCGGCCGGCGCGCATCGCCGCAGACGTTTGCGCAAGCTGGCAAATTTACCCGCGTGCCATCCAGCCGAGGGATGCGCCGCGGTGCGCGAAAGCGCATAATTGCGACGTTTCGGGGTCTGGAAAAAAGGGAAACAATGCGAGTTGGCCTGTTCGCCACCTGTCTGGTGGACCTCATGCGTCCGGAGATCGGCTTTTCGGTGCTGAAGCTGCTGGAGAAGGCGGGATACGAAGTGATGGTCCCCGAGGCACAGACCTGCTGCGGGCAGCCTGCCTACAATTCTGGCGAGCGCGCCGTGGCGCGTGACCTGGCGGAGAAATTCCTGCGCGAGTTCGAGATGTTCGACTACGTGGTGATCCCGTCCGGCTCGTGCGGCGGCATGGTGCTGCATCACTATGCCGACCTGCTGCGCGACGACCCGGAGCTCAACGGCCGCTACGAAACCCTGCGCGCCCGCGTGTTCGAGCTGACCGACTTCCTCGTCAACGTCGCCCGGCTGGGCGAGTTCGATTCGAAGTTCGCCGGCCACATCACTTACCACGATTCCTGCTCCGGGCTGCGGGAGCTGGGCGTCAAGAGCCAGCCGCGCGCCTTGCTGGCGCAACTGCCCGGCGTGCAGCTCAGCGAGATGAAGGACTGCGAGGCGTGCTGCGGGTTCGGTGGCACCTTCTCGGTCAAGTACGGCAACATCTCGACCGCCATCGTCGACGAGAAGTGCGCCAATATCAAGGCCAGCGGCGCCGATGCCGTGGTGCTGGGCGACCTGGGCTGCATCCTGAATATCGAAGGCCGCCTGCGCCGCACGGGCGATACGCGTACCCAGGTCCTGCATATCGCGCAGGTGCTGGCCGGCGACGCCTGAGCGCCGCCGCCTGACGACAGACCTCAGACCGACCTCAGACCGACCTCAGACAGACTTCAGCGAGATCCCCGCTATGCAAGTTCGCAGCATGGAATTCAAGGCGCGCGCGGGCCAGAAGCTGGCCGACCAGCGCCTGCAGCAGAACCTCAAGAAGCTCTCCACCAAGTTCGTCACGGCGCGCGCCGACGCGATCCGCGACATCGACTTCGATGCCACGCGCGAAGCGCTCAAGGAGCGCCGCAACCGCGCGCTGGACAACCTCGACGTGTGGCTCGCCACCTTCGAGGAAAACGCCACCCGCCGCGGCGCTACCGTGCTGTTTGCCGAGACCACCGCCGACGCCGCGCGGCTGGTCGCGGAGATCGCGCAGAAGCACGGCGTGAAGAAGGTCATCAAGAGCAAGTCGATGGTGACCGAGGAGATGCGCCTGAACCAGGTGCTCGGCGAGATGGGCGTGCAGAGCATCGAGACCGATCTTGGCGAGTACATCCTGCAGATCAACGATGCCGAGCCGCCCTCGCACATCATTGCGCCGGTGGTGCACAAGGACAAGGAAGAGATCGCCGACCTGTTCGCCCGGGTCCACCACAAGCCACGCCTGACCGATATTCCCGAGATGACGCGAGAGGCGCGCGAAGTGCTGCGCCCGGAATTCCTCTCGGCCGACATGGGCGTGACCGGCGGCAATTTCATCATCGCCGAGACCGGCTCGGTGGCCGTGGTGACCAACGAGGGCAACGAAGGCATGTGCACGGTGATGCCGCGCGTGCACGTGGCCGTGACCGGCATCGAGAAGGTGCTGCCCACGCTGGAAGACCTGGCCACCGTGATGCGCCTGCTGCCGCGCTCGGCCACCGGCCAGGCGATCTCCAACTATTTCTCGCTGCTCACCGGCCCGCGCGCCGAAGGCGAGCGCGACGGCCCGGAGCATATGTACTTCGTGCTGGTCGACGGCGGGCGCAGTGGCCTGATCGGCGGCGAGTTCCAGGAGATGCTGCGCTGCATCCGCTGCGGCGCCTGCATGAACCACTGCCCGGTCTACCAGAAGATCGGCGGGCATGCCTACGGCTGGGTCTACCCCGGGCCGATGGGCAGCGTGCTGACGCCTAGCTATGTCGGGCTGAACAATGCGCTGGACCTTCCGCAGGCGGCTACGCTGTGCGGCGAATGCAACCGCGTTTGCCCGGCCTCGATCCCGCTCTCGGACCTGCTGCGCAAGCTGCGCGAAAAACAGATGGAGCGCGGCCTGCGGCCCTGGCAGGAGCGGCTCGGCCTGAAGGCCTGGGGCTACGTGGCCAGCCGGCCAGGCCTCTATGCTTTCGCCACCCGCATCGGCGCGCGCTTGCTGGCGCGCATGGGCGGCAGCAACAAGCTGATCGCCAGCCTGCCGATGGCTGGCCGCGGCTGGACCGAAACCCGCGACATGCCGGCCCCCGGCGGCCGCACGTTCCGCGAACTCTACAAGGAAAGGAGGGCGCGCCGATGAGTGCTTCTACAGGAAATTCGACAGCACTGGCGGGCATGCGCGCGGCGCTGGAGCAGCATCTGGGCGGCTCGCTGGGCGCCGACGCACTGGTGCGCGCCTGGCGCGAAGCCGCGCCCGCGCTGACGCTGCCGCCCGTGTTCGGGCAGGCGATGGAAGAACTGCTGCGCAGGCTGGAGATGTCGGCCGTGTTCGCGCAGGACAGCTGCTCATTCTCGAGTTCGGCGGTGACCGACCAGATGAAGCGGTGGCTGGACAAGGCGGCTACCGTCTGAGCATCGGCGTCGCCGACCCTGCCATCGCGCACCGGAAGGGAAAAAGCAAAAGGCCCCCGCCGGGAATGGCGGGGGCCTTTTGCATTCGTGCCGGAGCGGGGATCAGCTCAGCAGCAACGCATCGTCATCGAGCTGCTCATGCCGCGTCTGCTCGAACATGCGCAGCAGATCCGGCACGTCGAGCCCGGCACGCTGTTCGCCGGAGACGTCGAGCACCACTTGTCCCTGGTGCAGCATCACCGTGCGCTGGCCGTAGTCCAGCGCCTGTCGCATGCTGTGCGTGACCATCATGGTGGTGAGCTTGCTCTCTTCCACGATCTTGGCGGTCAGCTCCAGCACGAAGGCGGCGGTCTTGGGATCCAGCGCGGCGGTGTGCTCGTCGAGCAGCAGGATGCGCGAGGGCTGCAACGAGGCCATCAGCAGGCTGACCGCCTGGCGCTGGCCGCCCGAGAGCAGGCCGATACGGTCCGTCAGGCGGTTTTCCAGGCCCAGGTTGAGCAGGCGCAGCTTGTCGCGGAACAGCTCGCGCGAGGGCTTGTTGAGCGCTGCGCGGAAGCCGCGGCGGCTGCCGCGCGCCATGGCCAGCGCCATGTTTTCCTCGATCGTCAGCGCCTCGCAGGTGCCCGCCATCGGGTCCTGGAACACGCGCGCCACCAGGGGAGCGCGGTCCCAGGCCGGCTTGCGGGTGACATCGACGTCATCGATGGTGATGCGCCCCGTGTCCACCATCTGGTCGCCACTGATGGCGTTGAGGAAGGTCGACTTGCCGGCGCCGTTGGAGCCGATCACGGCCACGAACTGGCCGGTCGGGATATCCAGGCTGAGGCCGCGCAGGGCGCGCGTCTCGATCGGGGTGCCGGGATTGAAGGTGAGTTTCAGGTCTTGTGCGCGCAGCATCTCAGGCACCTCCCTTGCGGCCGAACAGCTTCTTGCGGGTGCCCGGCAGCACCAGGGCGCCGGTGACCAGCACGGCGGTGACCAGGTTCAGGTCTTGCGCCTTGAGGCCGATGAACTCGCTGTTGAGCGCGAGCGCGATGAAGAAGCGGTACAGGATGGCGCCCAGCACCACGGCCAGCGTGGTGTACACCAGCCGGCGCGCCGGCAGGATGCTTTCGCCGATGATCACCGCGGCCAGGCCGATCACGATAGTGCCTATGCCCATGGAGATGTCGGAGCCGCCCTGGGTCTGCGCGAACAGCGCGCCCGCCAGTGCCACCAGGCCGTTGGACAGCGCCATGCCGGCCAGCGTGGCGCGGCCGGTGGCGATGCCCTGGGAGCGCGCCATGCGCGGGTTGGCGCCGGTGGCGCGCATGGCCAGGCCGAGCTGCGAGGAGAAGAACCAGTCGAGGCCGAGCTTGGCCACGATCACCACGACCAGCAGCAGTGCGGGGCGCAACATGTAATCCGGCAGCCAGTCAGGCTGCAGGATGGTGAAGATGGTGGATTCGGTGATCAGCGGCACATTGGGCTTGCCCATGATGCGCAGGTTGACCGAGTACAGCGCGATCATCATCAGGATACTGGCCAGCAGGTCCATGATCTTGAGGCGCACATTGAGCCAGCCGGTGACGAAGCCGGCAAAGGCGCCCGCCACGATCGCCAGCGCGGTGGCCACGAAGGGATCCTGGCCCGCGGCAATCAGCGTGGCCGCCACGGCGCCGCCCAGCGGGAAGCTGCCGTCGACGGTCAGGTCGGGAAAGTTGAGGATGCGGAAGGAAATCAGCACCCCCAGGGCGACGAGGCTGAAGATCAGGCCGATCTCCAGTGCACCCAGGATGGAAAAGAGGGACATGGGGAAATCCAGTTGCTGTTTCCGGCACGGGGGGCCGGATCTGAAACGCCTGGCGCGCCGCCCGGATCAGGCGGCGCGCCACGGGCGTTCCGGGGCGGGCCCGGGTAAGGCCGGCGGCGGGGCCAACCGCGCGCCAGGGCGCGCGGGGTCAGCGTGCCGTATTACTTGATGACGGTCTTCGCTTCCTTGATCAGCTCGGGCGACAGCGTCACGCCTTGCTTTTCGGCCGCGCCGGTGTTCACGAACAGTTCGAGCTTGTCGCTGGTCTCGGAGGCGATCGCGCCGGGCTTCTCGCCCTTCAGGATGCGCACCACCACCTTGCCGGTCTGGTGGCCGAGGTCGCCGTAGTTGATGCCCAGGGCCGCGATGGCGCCGCGCTTCACGCTGTCGGTGTCAGCCGCCACCAGCGGGATCTTCGATTCGTTGGCGACCTTGACCAGGGCTTCGTACGCCGACACCACATTGTTGTCGGTGTTGGTGTAGATCACGTCGACCTTGCCGATCAGGCTCTTGGCGGCGGCGCCGATGTCAACCGTGCGCGGTGCGGCGGCTTCCTTGAGCGCCAGGCCGTCCTTGGCCAGCAAGGCCTTCAGTTCCTTGACCACCACCACCGAGTTGGCTTCGCCCGGGTTGTAGACCATGCCCACGGTCTTGACCTTGGGCACCACGCGCTTGATCAGCGCAACCTGGCGGTCCAGCGGCAGCTTGTCCGACACGCCGGTCACGTTGGTGCCCGAAGCGCCCCAGCCCTTCACCAGCTGGGCAGCGACCGGATCGGTCACGCCGGAATACACCACCGGCACCGACTTGGTGGCGGCAACCACGGACTGGGCCGACGGCGTCGCGATGGCAACGATCACGCTGGGCTGGTCGCCGACGAACTTGCGGGCGATCTGGGCGGCGGTGCCGGTGTTGCCCTGCGCGCTCTGGTATTCCCACTTCAGGTTCTTGTCGGCGTCGTAGCCGGCGGTCTTCAGTTCGTCGCGCACGCCATCACGGATGGCGTCGAGCGCGGGGTGGTCGACGATCGAAAGCACCTTGACGGTCTGGGCCTGCACGGCGCCGCCGTACAGCAGCGCGAGGGCGACGGCGCTGCCCAGGATGGTCTTGGTCGATGTCTTCAGGCACTTCATGGTCTTGTTCTCCCCCGGATATGGGTTCTGGGTGGTAAGCCGCTGTTCGTTGTTGCCGATCAGGCTCGGTCCGCCGTCCTGACTGGCCGCCGACCGGATCCGGTCGGCACGGGCCAGCCGCTCCGTGGCGTGGCGAGCCGCCTGGCGGCGGGCAGGCGCCTCGCTGCGGCGCCACGGTTGCGACGGCGATAAGCCTGCGAGGATACCATTTTCGCCGCGCGATTTGCCCGGTTTGCCCCGTTCTAGTGCGTCGGTGGGGAGCAAGCCGGGCGCGGCAGGGGCTTACTGGGCAGGGTTGTGGATCGCGGCGTGGATGCGCTCGATACCCGCGGCGATGTCTGCCGAAAGCGGCACCTGCCAGGCATCGATGTTCTCGCGCAGTTGTTCCACCGAAGTGGCGCCGACGATCGTGCTCGCCGCGAACCAGCGCGAGTAGGTCCAGGCCAGCGCCAGCGTGGCCGGCGAGATGCCGTGTTCGCGCGCCAGCTTCACGTAGCGGGCCGAGGCGGCCAGGCTGTCCGGGCGCAGGTAGCGCGGGCTCCACTCGGGCGGGAAGCGCGTCAGGCGTCCCTGGGCCTGCGTGTCGAACACCGGCTGCTCGGGCGTGCCGCCGATGTATTTGCCGGTCAGCTGGCCGAAGGCCAGCGGGCTGTACACCAGCAGGCTCACGTCGGTGCGGAAGCAGGCCTCGTCCGTGCCTTGCTCGAAGCTGCGATTGAGCAGGTTGTACGGATTCTGGACGGTGGCGATGCGCGGCAGGCCGTGCAGCTCGGCCTGCTTGACGAACTCCGCCACGCCCCACGGCGTCTCGTTGGACACCCCCACGTAGCGGATCTTGCCGGCGCGCACCAGCTCGCCCATGGCTTCGAGCTGGGCCTGGACCGACGCGCATTCGCGCTCCTTGGCCGGGTCGAACTGCTTTTGCCCGAAGATCGGCGCGTTGCGGGCCGGCCAGTGGATCTGGTAGAGATCGATGTAGTCGGTCTGCAGGCGCGCCAGCGAGGCGTCCACGGCGGCGCGGATGCTCTCCGGCGTCAGGTCGCCGCCATTGCGGATCCACGGCATGCGCGCCGGGCCGGCGACCTTGGTGGCCAGCACGATGCGGTCGCGCTGCTGGCGCTTGAGCCAGCTTCCGACGATGCGCTCGGTGCTGCCGTAGGTCTCGGCGCGCGGCTTGACCGGGTACATCTCGGCGGTATCGATGAAGTTGATGCCGCGCGACACGGCGTAATCGAGCTGGTCGTGGCCTTCGGCTTCGGTGTTCTGCTCGCCGAAGGTCATGGTGCCGAGGCAGATGCGCGAGACCTGCAGGTCACTGCGGCCCAGACGGATGGTTTCCATGGCGTTCCTTGTCACGCTGAGGGTGGGGTGGACGAGTGCGAGGCGCAGACGATACGGCTACGGCAGTATGCCGGCGTGCGGCCGTGCGCGTCAGGCGCGCAGCGCGTCCGCGCATTCCTTGACCAGTGCCGGCCCGCGGTAGATCAGTCCGCTGTACACCTGCACCAGTTGCGCGCCGGCGGCGATCTTGGCGCGTGCGTCGGCGCCGCTGAAGATGCCGCCCACGCCCACGATGGGTACCGCGTCGCCGACCACCGCGCGCAGGCCTTCCACCACGCGCGTGGAAGCCGCGAACACCGGCCGGCCGGACAGGCCGCCGGCTTCCTCGCCGTGCGGCATGCCCTTGACCGCGTCGCGCGCGATGGTGGTGTTGGTGGCGATCACGCCGTCGATGCGGTGGCGGACCAGGGCGTCGCCGATATTGCCGATCTGGTCGGCATCGAGATCGGGGGCGATCTTGAGCGCCAGCGGCACATAGCGCTTGTGCTGGTCGGCCAGGCGCTGCTGCGCGTCCTTGAGCGTGGAGAGCAGGCTGTCCAGCTCGCTCGCGCCCTGCAGCTGGCGCAGGTTCTTGGTATTGGGCGAGGAGATGTTGACCGTGACGTAGCTGGCGTGCGGATAGACGCGCTCCAGGCAGTGCAGGTAGTCGTCCACCGCACGCTCGATCGGGGTGTCGGCGTTCTTGCCGATGTTCAGGCCCAGCACACCGCCCCTGGCTTTCCATTCGGACGCATTGACGTTGGCGATGAAGGCGTCCACGCCGCCGTTGTTGAAGCCCATGCGGTTGATCAGCGCATCGGCCTGCGGCAGGCGGAACATGCGCGGGCGCGGATTGCCGGCCTGCGCGCGCGGCGTCACGGTGCCCACCTCGATAAAGCCGAAGCCGAAGGCGGACAGCCCGTCGATATAGGCGCCATCCTTGTCCAGCCCGGCGGCCAGGCCGACAGGGTTGGGGAAGCGCACGCCCATCACGGTGCGCGGGTCGTCGGCGATGGTGTTGCCGAGGCAGCCCGCCAGCCCCAGGCGTTTGGCGCGCCGCAGGTTGTTCAGGGTGAAGTGGTGGGCATCCTCCGCATCCATCGAAAACAGGGCGGGGCGAAACAGGGGGTAGAGCGCGTTCAGCACGGGGAGTCAGCTTGGAAGTCGGGACCAGGCCGGCATTGTAACGGTTGAGCCGCCACCAGGCCTGCCGGGCCTGCCGGGTTTGCACAACGCCGCAGGCCGGCGCCTGGCTACCGGCCGGGCAGGTTCTCGCTTGCGCCGTCCTCGTCGCCGGGCTGCGACGGGATCACGGGTGCCGCCGTCGGCGAGCCCGGTGGCGCAGGGACGGGCGGCGCGTCGAACGAGCGCCACTGGTTGCCGGTCAGCACCTGGAGCGGCTGGTAGCGCGCCTTGTAGGCCATCTTGCGGCTGTCGGCGATCCAGTAGCCAAGGTAGAGATGGGGCAGGGCGAGTTCCCGCGCCTGCCGGATCTGCCACAGGATGTTGTAGGTGCCATAGCTGGCGCCCGTCTCCAGCGGATCGTAGAAGGTGTAGACCGAAGACAGTCCGTCGTCGAGCACGTCGATCATGCTGACCATGCGCAGGCGCCCGGCCTGCGGCGAGCCCGGCGGCTCGCGGAACTCCACCAGGCGGGAGTTGACGCGGCTTTGCAGCAGGAACTGCTCGTACTGGTCGCGGCTGTCCTGGTCCATGCCGCCGCCGGCGTGGCGCATCGACTGGTACAGCAGATATAGCGCGTAGTGCTCTTCGACGTAGGTCAGCGGCGCCACCAGCGCCTGCAGGTCCTGGTGCTGCCGCCAGGCGCGGCGCTGGCTGCGGTCCGGCTGGAAGCGGTCCACCAGCACGCGGCAGGGCGTGCAGGCGTGGCATTCGTCGCAGTAGGGCCGGTAGGTGAAGATGCCGCTGCGGCGAAAGCCGGCACGCACCAGCCGCGAATAGACGTCGGCATTGATCAGGTGGGCCGGGGTGGCTACCTGCGAGCGCGCCATGCGCCCGTCGAGATAGCTGCAAGCGTAGGGCGCAGTGGCGTAGAACTGCAGCGCGGAAAGGGGTAGTTCCTTTAGCTTGCTCATGTGTCTGCAACGGCCAGAGGTGAAACGGCAAGGCGGGGAAGCCGTCCGCGCCGCGCCCGCCGGGCTTGCGGCCAAGGCGCCGGGCGACCCGCTAGGCCTGGGCCGGATCCGCAGCCTGAGTCCAATGCTGCAGCACCGTCTTGTCGAAGCGCCACGGCACGATTTCCGGCTGGCGGGTGGCGATGCGCACATGCGCCGCGAACTCCGCGCGGGGAATCGGGCTGGCGCCGAGCGAGGCCAGGTGGTCGGTTTCCTGCTGGCAGTCTATCATCGCCACGCCGTGCATGCCGAGGAACGCGCATAAGGCGGCCAGTGCGATCTTGGACGCATCGGTGCGCCGCGCAAACATCGATTCACCGTAGAACATGCGCCCCAGCGCCACGCCGTACAGGCCGCCCACGCGCTCGCCGCGGTACCAGCTTTCCACGCAGTGGGCCAGGCCGTTGCGATGCAGTGCACCATAGGCGGCGATGATGTCTTCGGTGATCCAAGTGCCGTGCTGTCCGTCGCGGGGCGTGAGGGCGCAGGCCTGCATTACCTCGACGAAATCGACGTCGATGCGGATTTCCCAGTCCGGGTCGCGCAGCACGCGCTTGAGGGTCTTGCGGAAGGTGGCGGAGACGCGCAGCGCCTGCGGCGCCAGCACCATGCGGGGGTCCGTGCTCCACCACAGCACCGGCTGGCCCTCGGCGTACCAGGGGAAGATGCCTTGCCGGTAAGCCAGCAGCAGGCGCTGGGCCGACAGTTCGCGGCTGGCCGCGAGCAAGCCGGGCGCGTCCGTGCCCGGGCCGAGCGCACGCTCGACCGGCGGAAACGGATCATGCGGATCCAGCCAGGTGATCATGCAGGATTGACGGGCTTGCGGGCAGCGGGGGTTTGCCTCGGGATGGATGGACCAGGAATCAGGGCTCGACCGTGGCGCGGCTGGTAAGCGGGCGCATCGGCTTGTCGATATCCAGGCTGTGCAGGCGGAAGCTGCCGTCGGCCAGCCGGCCCGCGGCACGGTCGGCGAAGAAGCATCGCAGCGAGTGGATCACGGTGGGGAAGGCCAGTTCGTCCCACGGAACGTCCGCCTCTTCCACCAGCTTCACTTCCAGGCTTTCCTCGCCCGCGCTGATATCGAGATCCTCCAGCGTGGCCAGGTAGAACATGTGCACCTGATGGACATGCGGCACATTCAGGATCGAAAACAGTTCGCCGACCTGTACGCGCGCGCCGGCTTCCTCCAGTGTCTCGCGCGCGGCGCCCTGCGCGGTGGTCTCGCCGATTTCCATGAAGCCGGCCGGCAGCGTCCAGAAGCCATAGCGGGGTTCGATCGCGCGCTTGCACAGAAGGACCTTGTCCTCCCACACGGGAATGGTGCCGACCACATTGCGCGGGTTGACGTAATGGATGGTGCCGCAGCTCTCGCACAGGTGGCGCGGGCGCGAGTCGCCTTCGGGGATGCGCAGCACGACCGCATGGCCGCAGTTCGAGCAGAATTTCATGAGGGGCGTCCGGGAGGAATGGCGAAAGTGTATCACCGCCGACGGACGCTGCCGGGCGGTGGGATGCGCTGGGGCAGGGGGGATTCGGGAATGTCCGGATGCCGATGTAGATCGTCCGGCGCACAAAACAAAAAACGCCCGTGATGGGCGTTGTCTTGTGTCTCGACGACCGTTGCATCGAACTGCACGGCGTTGGTTGCGGGGGCAGGACTTGAACCTGCGACCTTCGGGTTATGAGCCCGACGAGCTGCCAACTGCTCCACCCCGCGTCCGTCGAAGAAAAAGATTATATGGTAATTCCTTTTGCATTGCAACACCCCAGTCACAATTTGGTGTCGGGGGGCGCAGCGGGAACGCCATGCAGGTTGGACTGCATGGCGCGGCGCGGCGCGGCGTTCACTCGCGCCGGGGCGCTGTCGCGGCCGGCAGCCAGGAGTCGGCGGGGAACTGGAAACTGTCGCGCTGCAACAGGTCGTCGCGCTGCCAGATGACGCGGTCGGGCCGCACGGTCAGCATCCAGGTGGTCGTCACGAGCGGGTGTGGTTCGGCAAAGGCGCGTGGCGTCAGGAGTGCCGCGCAGGGGCCGTGGCCGGGATCGCGCACCGAGGTATAGCGGATCATGCCGAGGCCGGCCTCGCGCGCTGAACGTGCCAGCGCATGGCAGGCATCGTAGTTGTCGGGGTCGGTCCATCTGGCCGCGTCTTCCGCGAACGGGGGCGCATCGAGTGCGATGCCGTCGGTGCGCACGCTGACCTGGAACAACGTGTGCGGACGCGCGTCGATGCGCGGCAGCGCGGGGCTGTCGCGCAGGAAGCGCCAGCGCCAGTAGCCAAGCTCGGCGCAGGCGGTGCGGATCTGCTCCGCGCCATAGAACACGCCCGGATCCTGCTCTCCACGAAAACGCGAGCCCCAGAGCGAAGGCGGGTAGCGGAACGGCGTGAACAGGAGATAGTGGAGGTGGCGCGCCTCGGCCGGCACGGCGGGCTTGCCGGCATCGAGCACGGCCTCCAGCACGGCCTGTTCTTCCAGGCTGTCGACCAGCGGCATGGTCGAGACCACGTGCTGCGCCTCCACCGCGCGCCAGAGCGTCAGCGCGAACGGCCGGCGCTCAGACGCGACCGCGGGTTGCATCCAGATAGTGGACGACACGTACCAGGCCCTCGGTAGTGCGGATCAGATCGCTCGGCTTGCCGCCGAGAGCCAGGTTTTCGTTGGCCAGCCAGAGGCGGGCCTGGTCGCTGTGGCCCAGGATGGCGTCGAGCGAGCGGAACAGGCGCACGAACAGCACGCCGAACTCCCACTCCTTGCGGTGCGAATCGAGCACGTAGCCGCCCGAAGCCATGCGCGACACCGATGCCGTGCTGATGCCCAGCACGCTGGCCACGCCTGCCTGGCTGATGCCCAGGAAGCCGGCCGCGCGCATGACGGCCTTGGTCAGGGTGGTGCCGGGATCCGGACTGGCTGCTGAGCCACGGTCAGGAATACGCTCGGATACATGGTCGGAAACTTGCCTGGTTTGCATCGCCTCGCTCCTGTTTCTTGAGAAACATTATAGGCGCCACGTTTCGCAAGGGAAGCACTAAACAACACCTTGCGGATAATCTCCCGGGAAGTCCCGGCGTGGTCCCTGCGTCTCTTGCGTACCCTGTCATTCGCTCAATAGGTCTCGATATGCAGGCGGCCCTCCGCCTTCATGGCCGCCTCCAGCTCCGGCCAGGGCAGGCCGGTGGCGGCGCAGGCGTGCGCGAACGCGTTCAGCACGCCTTCCTCCATGCCCTTGAGCCCGCAGATGTAGACATGGCCGTGCGGGTCGTTGAGCAACTCGCACACGCGCGCGCTGGCCTCGCGGATGGCGTCCTGCACATAGCGGCGGGGCTGGCCGGGATCGCGCGAAAAGGCGAAATGGATATCGAGAAAGCTCGGCGGCAACTTCATCAGCGGGCCGAAGTACGGCAATTCGCGCGCATTGCGCGCGCCGAAGAACAGCATGCGCTGGCCGGCGAAATGGTCCAGGTTGCGGCGCATCCGCTCGGTCATGGCGCGCATCGGGGCCGAGCCGGTGCCGGTGCAGATCATCATCACGCTGGCTTCGCGGTGGTTCGGCATCAGGAAGGTGCTGCCGAACGGGCCCACCACGCGCACTTCGTCGCCACGCGCCAGGTCGCACAGGAAGTTTGACGCCACGCCGGCTACCGGACGCCCTTCGTGATCCTGCAGCACGCGCTTCACGGTGAGCGCCAGGTTGTTGTAGCCGGGCCGCTCGCCGTCGCGGGGGCTGGCGATGGAATACATGCGGATGTAGTGCGGCTTGCCGGACGCATCGGTGCCGGGCGGCACGATGCCGATGGCCTGGCCTTCGAGCACGGGGAAAAAGTGCTGCCCGAAATCCAGCACGATGTGGTGGACGTCGCTGGAAGCGTCCTCGGCGGTCAGGCGGTAATTGCCGGCCACGACAGCCGCGACCGGCGCGCGCACGCCGTGCAGGTTCACATAGGGATGCGCGGCCGACCACGGCGCCCTCGGCGAGGCGTGGCGGCTGGTCTCTACCTGCTGCGCCAGCGCCTCCGGTGGCGCCACCGGCACGCCATCTGGCGCGGGCCCGTCCGGCTCCGCGGGGGCGCCCAGGTCCGCCGGCAACGGGACGCTTGCCGGCAGTTCATCCCACAGCAGCTGGGCTTCGACGGGATAGGCGTCACGCTTGGGCAGCAAACGCCAGTTGTCGATGGCGCCGGTCGGGCAGGGCGGCAGGCAGGCGCCGCAGCCGTTGCATACGTCGGCCCTGACCACGTAGTTGCGGTCGTCGTGGGTGATCGCGTCGATCGGGCAGGTGTCTTCGCAGGTATTGCAGCGTATGCAGATCTCGGGGTCGATCAGGTGCTGCTTGATGATGTCGGGGGCGCCCATCTCTTGTCTCTCTCGGTTTGGCGGCGGCGGCCGGTCTGCTGCCGCCGCTGCACCGCCCGTTTCCTGTACCGCCGGCCGGGTCGTCGCCCGGTCCGTCAGTTGAAGCGCACGTACTCGAAGTCCGCCGGCTGGCGGTTGACGCCCACCATCGGCGGCGCGATCCAGTTGGCGTACCTGCCGGGCTCGGTCACGCGCCCCATCAGCGAGGCCACGAAGGCGCGGTCTTCTTCCGTGGCCAGCCATTCACGCTCGCGGGCCTGCCATTGCGCCTCGGTCAGCAGTTCGCCGGACGGCGACACATGGACATTGGCGAAGCTGCCGATCTTGCGGTTGAAGGCCTTGTGCGGCACGGTCAGGCGGAAATCGATGCCGTGCTTCTCGATCACCTTGTTCCAGCGCGCGATGCCGCCCACGGAATCCTTGATGTAGTCATCGCGCAGCACTTCGTTGAGTGCGTTGAGCATGGGCACCTCGCGCTCGCCCAGGCGGCCGTCCCTGACGTCGAGGATGCGGTAGACATCGTTCTTCAGCACATGGTCGTCGTCGCGCTTGCCCTCCTCGAAGCGGCCCTTGAGCCCGGCGCTGTAGAAGGTGGCGGCGTTGGACGACTGGTCCGCGCCGAACAGGTCGATCGTCACGCTGTAGTGGAAGTTGAGGTAGCGCTGGATGGTCTGCAGGTCGATCACGCCGGCGGCGCGCACGTCGGCCGGATCGCGGATATCGCGCTCGCGCATGACTTCGCAGGTGCGCTGGATCACGCGCGAGACACCCGATTCGCCCACGAACATATGGTGGGCCTCCTCGGTCAGCATGAAGCGCGTGGTGCGCGCCAGCGGGTCGAAGCTCGACTCGGCCAGCGCGCATAGCTGGAACTTGCCGTCGCGGTCGGTGAAGTACGTGAACATGAAGAAGGCCAGCCAGTCGGGGGTGCGCTCGTTGAAGGCGCCCAGGATGCGCGGGTTGTCTTCGTCGCCGGAGCGGCGGCCCAGCAGGGCCTCGGCTTCTTCGCGGCCATCGCGGCCGAAATGGCGGTGCAGCAGGTAAACCATGGCCCACAGGTGGCGCCCTTCCTCCACATTGACCTGGAACAGGTTGCGCAGGTCGTAGAGCGAAGGGCAGGTCATGCCGAGGTGACGCTGCTGCTCCACCGAGGCCGGCTCGGTATCGCCCTGGGTGACGATGATGCGGCGCAGGTTGGCGCGGTGCTCGCCCGGGACTTCCTGCCAGGCCGCCTCGCCCTTGTGCTCGCCGAAATGGATGCGGCGCCCCGGGTCCGCAGGCTGCAGGAAGATGCCCCAGCGGTAGTCCGGCATCTTGACGTGCTCGAAATGCGCCCAGCCCGCAGGATCCACCGATACGGCCGTGCGCAGGTAGACGTCGTGCTGATGCGAGCCTTCCGGCCCCATGTCGCGCCACCAGTCGAGAAAGGCCGGTTGCCAGTGTTCGAGTGCGCGCTGCAGGGCGCGGTCGTCGGACAGGTTGACGTTGTTGGGGATCTTCTGGCTGTAGTCGATGCTCACGGGGGTCTCCATGTCTGCGCCGGCTTCTTGTGCGAGCCGGCTTGTAATGTCTGTGCGGGCCTACACGCGCTCGCGGTCGAAGCGGGCCTTGTTGCCGGTGCCGAATACCTTGAGGGCGCCTTGCTCGCCGACCGCGTTGGGGCGGTTGAAGATCCAGTTCTGCCATGCCGTCAGGCGGCCAAAGACGCGGGTCGCCATGGTTTCCACCGGGCCGAAGCGCAGGTTGGCCTCGAGCCCGGTCAGCGCATCGGGCGACAGGCTTGCGCGTTCCTCGATGGCGATGCGGATCTCGTCTTCCCAGTCGATGTCGTCCGGGGTGGCGGTGACCAGCCCGAGCGAGGCCGCGCTGAGCGCGTCGAGCGGCGCGCCGGCATGGCTGCGCACGGCTTCGATGGCGGCTTCGTCCTGGTAGAAGCGCGCGGCCAGGCGCGTGAGGCCGTTGGGCATCGGATAGCTGCCGAAGTTGGCGGCGCTGGCAAACAGGCGCGGCGCGTCGTCGGGCGCGTCGGGCAAATGCAGCATGTAGCTGCGATCGGCGGCCAGCGCCAGCTCCAGCAATGTGCCGGCAAAGCAGGAATCCGGCTCGATCAGGGCGAACAGGCTGCGCGAGGTGACGTCCAGGCGCGCCAGCGTGCGTCGCAGCATGCCGATGGTCTCGCGCACGAACCAGTGCCCGGCATGCGCCGCCAGCAGGGCGTCGCTGGCCAGCACCTGGCGCGGGTCGCCTTCGGTCTTGAGGATCCAGATGCCAAGGTCCAGGTGGTTGGCGCGCAGCGTGAGGATGGCGTCGTCCAGTTCGCGCGCCATCTTCAGCGGCCACCAGTCGGCCCCCGCGGCGACGATGGCTTCGATCGTCTGCGGCTGGTGTTTGCCGGGCCCGGCCACGGTCAGCGTCACCTTGCGGGCGGCGGGGTCCAGGTGGACCTGCACGGTGTCGTAGCGATAGCCGTGGGCATCCTGGCTGCGCGAGAGCGGCGTGAGCCGCACGCCGCGCTGGTTCGCGGGCCGGTCGCTGCCGGCGGCGAGCGCCAGGGCGCGCTGCTGCACGTATTCGGCGAAGCGGGCCGGCTTGACCACTTCATCGACCAGCTTCCAGTCGCGCGCGCGTTGCCCGCGCACCCCTTCGGTGGTGGTGCAGAAGATGTCGGCATGATCGCGCCGCACCCGGCGCTTGTCGGTGACGCGCGTCAGGCCGCCGGTACCGGGCAGCACGCCCAGCAGCGGCACCTCCGGCAGGCTGACGGCCGAGGCACGGTCGTCCACCAGCACGATCTCGTCGCAGGCCAGCGCCAGCTCGTAGCCGCCGCCCGCGGTGGTGCCATTGCAGGCGGCGATGAACTTCAGGCCGGAGTGGCGGCTGGCGTCCTCGATGCCGTTGCGGGTCTCGTTGGTGAACTTGCAGAAATTCACCTTCCACGCATGGGACGACTTGCCGAGCATGAAGATATTGGCGCCGGAGCAGAAGATGCGGTCCTTCGCGCTGGTGAGCACCACCGTGCGCACCTCGGGGTGTTCGAAGCGGATGCGCTGCAGGGCATCGTGCAGTTCGATGTCGACGCCGAGGTCGTAGGAATTCAGCTTTAAGGCGTAGCCGGGGCGCAGCCCGGCGTTCTCGTCCACGTCCATGGCGAGCGTGGCGACCGGGCCGTCGAAGGTCAGTTTCCAGTGGCGATACTGGGCCGGGTCGCGTTCGAACGTGACCGGTGTTGCCTGGTCACCGGATGGGGATGCGGACGCAGCGGTGTCGGACATCGTGGTCTCCTGTATGCATTATATTTTTGATCACCTTGTGCGATGAAATATAGTGCATTGAGACGCACGGCGCAATCCCGGGTCAGCCTTAGGCCGGCCGCGCACGCGCATGCTCAGGCGCCGATCAGCCGGAGTTGCGCGCGCAGCGTTTGCAGGGACGCGGCCGGATCCTGGCCGCTGGTGTCGATCGTCAGGTCGGCGCGGGAATAGAGTGGCGTGCGGGCCTGCAGGATGCGGCGCAGGTCGGCCATGGCTTCGCGGTTGCCTTCCATCGGCCGCATATCGCCCTGCGCCACCACGCGCGCCATGTGTTCCTCGGCCGAGGTTCTTACCCACACGGTGTAGCAGCGCGCCAGCAGCAGGTTGAACGTCGACGGCTCGGAGACCAGGCTGCCAGGCGTGGCGAGCACCATGCGGTCGTTGTCGCGCAGCACGCGTTCCAGCGCGCGCATTTCATAGCGGCGGTACGCGGCCTGGCCATAGAGCGAGTGGATTTCCGCCAGGCTGGCGCCGGCTTCCTGTTCGATGGCGCCGTTGAGTTCCACGAAGGGCACTTCCATGGCCTCGGCCAGGGCGCGTCCCAGCGTGGATTTGCCCGCGCCGCGCAGGCCGATCAGGGTGATGCGGCGGTGGCGCGCATCGTGCGATTCGGATGGCGCCAGCGCGTGGCGGCAGGCTTCGCGCACGCGCGCCAGGTCGCCCGCGGGCAGTTGCGCCAGCCATTGCACCATCTGCGCGAACTCGGCGGCCGGCTGGCCGTCCTGTGCATGGCGGTTGTCGATCTCGGCCAGCACCACCGGCAGCGGCACGTCGAGCGCGCGCGCGACCTGGCGCAGGAGCAGCACAGACGCGTTGCCGGTGCCGGTTTCCAGGTTCGCCAGGTAGCGCTCCGACACCTCGGCGCCGCGCGCCAGGTCCTTGCGCGACATGCCGCGCGCAGCGCGCAGCGAGCGGATGCGCTCGCCCAGCTGGGTCAGGTAGGGGTCGCGCTCGCCGGGGTGGCGGGCGCCGGCGGGGTCGGGGGCCAGCAGGGGGTCAGGATCGCGGCGCATGGCGGGGCGGCAAAGGAGATGATGGAAGGCCGCCGGTTGCGGCGGGGTGGCGATTATAAGCGACACATTACTCGTGTCATATAGTGCATTTCTCTGCTTGCATAATAGTCGATATGCAATAAAATGCATTGTCAAAAGAAGCAGACAAGCACGCTGCCGAAAAAAACCGACTTCGTATCCCCGGGCGCCATGCGCATCCCGGGAACGGCACCGAGGAGTGGAGACATGACGCCCCCAGTTGCATCCCCGCAACCGCCGGCCGGAGCAGCCGTGGCCGCGCTGCCGGCCCGCTACAACGCGGCAGCCGACCTGCTCGGCCGCAACCTTGCCGCCGGCCGCGGCGCCAAGACCGCCTATATAGACGACACCGGTACGCTGAGCTTCGCGGCACTCGAGCAGCGTTGCCGCCGCTTCGCGTCGGCCCTGCTGGCCAGCGGCATACGCCCGGAGGAGCGCTTGCTGCTGTGCGCGCTCGACACCATCGATTTCCCCACGGCGTTCCTCGGCTGCCTGCTGGCCGGCGTGGTGCCGGTGGCCGTCAATACGTTGCTGACCGTCGACGACTACGCCTATATGCTGGAGCACAGCGGCGCGCGCGCCGTGGTGGTTTCGGCGCCACTGGCGGGCGTGCTGCGCCAAGCCGCCGCCAGGGCGGGCTGCGCGCCCGCATTTGTCCTCGCCGCGCCCGATGCCGATGATGACCGTGCCGCGCCGAGCGTGGCCGGCATGGCGGAGCAGGGCATCGCCCTGGCCGAGGCGGCCGCCACCCGCCAGGACGACATTGCCTTCTGGCTCTATTCATCCGGCTCCACCGGACGCCCGAAGGGCACGGTGCATACCCACGGCAACCTGTTCCATACCGCCGATCTCTATGCGCGCCAGGTGCTGGGCCTGCGCGAGGACGACGTGGTGTTTTCGGCGGCCAAGCTGTTCTTCGCCTATGGGCTTGGCAATGCGCTCACCTTTCCGCTTTCCGTGGGCGCCACCACCGTGCTGATGGCCGAGCGGCCCACGCCGCAGGCCGTGTTCCGCCGCCTGTGCGAGCAGCGCCCGACCGTGTTCTGCGGCGTGCCCACGCTCTACGCCGGCATGCTGGCGGCGGCCGAGCTGCCGCCGCGCGCGCAGGTCTCGCTGCGCGTGTGTACCTCGGCGGGCGAGGCGCTGCCCAGGGATATCGGCGACCGCTTCCTGGCGCATTTCGGCTGCGACATCCTCGACGGCATCGGCTCGACGGAGATGCTCCACATTTTCCTCTCGAACCGGCCCGGCGAGGTGCGCTACGGGACCACCGGCAAGCCGGTCCCGGGCTACGAGGTCAAGCTGCTCGACGAGGCGGGCCATCCGTGCGCGCCGGGCGAGATCGGCGACCTCTTCATCAAGGGACCCAGCGCCGCGCTGATGTACTGGGGCAACCGCGACAAGAGCCGCGACACCTTCGTGGGCGAATGGACGCGCAGCGGCGACAAGTACCTGCAGGACGCCGATGGCTATTTCATCTACGCGGGGCGCAGCGACGACATGCTCAAGGTAGGCGGCATCTATGTCTCGCCGTTCGAGGTGGAGGCCGTGCTGGCCCAGCATCCGGCGATACTCGAAGCCGCGGTGATCGGCGTGAGCGATGCCGACGGGCTGGTCAAGCCGAAGGCCTTCGTCGTGCCGCGGCCGGGCCAGCCCTGGCACGAGGGGATGGCCGCGGAGCTGCAAGCCTTCGTCAAGTCGCGCCTGGCGCCCTACAAATACCCGCGCCAGATCGAGTGCGTGGCGGAGCTGCCGAAGACCGCCACCGGCAAAATCCAGCGCTTCCGCCTGCGCCAGCGCGAAGAAGCCGCCGGCGCCGCCGAAGCCACCCGCCCGGCGCCGGCCGATGCGGGCTGACGGGCCGGGATCGGCAGCGCAAGGCAAGGACAGCGACGAGACAGCGACGAGACAGCGACGAGACAGCGACGAGACAGCGACGAGACAGCGACGAGACAGCGACAAGACAGCAACAACAGGCAGATGCATGCAAAGCGAGTTGGTTGAGATTCCCTTCGACGGCCGCCGTATCCGGGTGGAGGTGCAGTGGCTCAGGCCCGAACGGCGCGAACGCCCGCTGCTGGTCTTCCTGCACGAAGGCCTCGGTTCGGTCGGTTTGTGGCGCGACTATCCCGCCACGCTCTGCGAGGCCGGCGATTTTCGCGGCCTCGTGATCTCGCGCTACGGCTACGGCCGCGCGACGCCGCGCCCGGCCGAGGAAAAGTGGGGCGTCGATTTCATGCACCGCCAGGCGCGCGAGGCCTTGCCTGCGCTGTTCGATGCGCTGGACATCGGGCCTGGCCGCGGCCAGGGCGCGCCCTGGCTGTTCGGCCATAGCGACGGCGGCTCGATCGCGCTGATCCATGCGGCCAGCTTCCCCCAGGCGGTGGATGGCATCACCGTGCTGGCGCCGCACATCATCGTGGAAGACATCTCGGTCACCAGCATCCAGGCCACGCGCGAGGCCTACCTGCAGACCGACCTGCGCAGCAAGCTGGCGCGCTACCACGACGATGTGGATTCGGCCTTCTGGGGCTGGAACGACATCTGGCTCGACCCCGCCTTCCGCGCCTTCGACCTGCGCCCGCTGCTGGCACAACTGCGCTGCCCGGTACTGGCGGTGCAGGGCGAGGACGACGAGTACGGGACCATGGAACAGATCGAGGGTATCCATCGATATGCGCCGCAAACCGTGCTGCTTAAACTCGCGCGGTGCGGGCACTCGCCACATCGCGACCAGCCGGACCCGTTGACGCAGGCGGCAGTCCGGTTTATAACGACACATACTTCATACCTAAAATAATTTCGCGCCCCTGCGCGTCAGCCTGCGTTTCCTGCCATTGCGGTCATCCGTGGCGCCTTTGCGGCGCACGCCTGGCCGTCACGGTGCGGAGCCTGCCGGCGGGCGATGCATGCCACGGCGACGGAAGTCGGCTTGACCACCAGAGGAGACATCCATGCATCGCTTTACATCGCGCGGGCTGGCCCCCGCTTGCCTTGCCATCGCGGCATCCCTTGCCTTCGCCGGCGGCGCTGCCGCCCAGGGCACCGGCAAGATCAAGGTCGGGTTCATGCTGCCCTACACGGGCACCTACGCGTCGCTCGGCAATGCCATCGAGAACGGCTTCAAGATGTATGTGCAGGAGCAGGGCGGCAAGCTCGGCGGCCGGGAAATCGAATACTTCAAGGTCGACGACGAGTCCGATCCGGCCAAGGCGCCGGAGAATGCCACCAAGCTGATCAAGCGCGACCAGGTCGACGTGGTGGTGGGCACCGTGCATTCGGGCGTGCAGATGGGCATCGTCAAGGTGGCCAAGGAAAACAACACGCTGCTGATCATTCCCAACGCGGGCGTGGACGAAGCCACCGGCCCGCTGTGCGGCCCGAACATCTTCCGCTCCTCGTTCTCGAACTGGCAGCCCGGCTATGCCATGGGCCATGTGCTCGCCGATCGCGGCATGAAGAAGGTGGTCACGCTGACATGGAAGTACGCGGCCGGGGAGCAGTCGGTCAAGGGCTTCAAGGAGGCCTTCGAGGCCAAGGGCGGCAAGGTGGTGAAGGAGCTGAGCCTGCCGTTCCCCAATGTCGAGTTCCAGGCGCTGATCACCGAGGTGGCGTCGATCAAGCCGGACGCCGTGTTCGTGTTCTTCGCCGGCGGCGGCGCCGTGAAGTTCGTCAAGGACTGGGCCGCGGCTGGCCTCAAGGACAAGATCCCGCTGTACGCTTCGGGGTTCCTCACCGACGGCACGCTGGAGGCGCAGGGCCCGGCCGCGCAGGGCCTGGAAACCACGCTGCACTACGCCGACGGCCTGGCCAACCCGCGCGACCAGAGCTTCCGCCTGGGCTACGCCAAGACCTACAAGCTGCAGCCGGACGTCTACGCGGTGCAAGGCTACGACGCCGCCCAGCTGCTGGCCGCGGGGGCGAACGCGGTCAAGGGCGACATGGGCAAGAAGGCCGAGGTGATCAAGGCGATGGAGCAGACCCGGGTGGACAGCCCGCGCGGCTCCTTTACGCTGTCGAAGGCGCATAACCCGGTGCAGGACTTCTACCTGCGCAAGGTCGATGGCCGCGAGAACAAGATCGGCGGCATCGCCGTGAAGGCGCTGGCCGATCCGGCGCGCGGCTGCCGCCTCTGAGCGGCTGATGGCGGCTGACCGCCGCGGCCCGCCGATCGCGCGGTGGCGGGCCAAAGTCAGTTCCTCCGCGCCGCGTCCCCGCGCCAGCCGCGGGACGGCGCGGTCGCATACCGCAACTGCGTTGCCGCTTTGGCGCATGGGCATCCATGGATATCGTTTCCTTCTTCATACAGTGCCTTAACAGCATCCAGTACGGCTTGCTGCTCTTCCTCGTGGCGAGCGGCCTGACGCTGATCTTCGGCATCATGGGCGTGATCAACCTCGCCCATGGCAGCTTCTACATGCTGGGCGCCTACCTGGCCTTCACGCTGGCCGGGCTGACCGGCAACCTGCTGGTCGCCATCCCGCTGGGCATCGTGCTGGCGGTAGCATTCGGCTATGTGCTTGAGTGGGTGTTCTTCAGCTATCTCTATCAGCGCGAGCACCTGCAGCAGGTGCTGATGACCTACGGCCTGATCCTGGTCTTCGAGGAAATGCGCAGCATCCTGGTGGACGACGACGTCCACGGTGTCACCGTGCCGCCCATCCTCGACTGGGCGCTGCCGATCGGCAACGACATGACCTATCCGGTCTATCGCCTGTTCATCTCGGCGATCTGCCTGCTGGTGGCGGCCGCCATGTACGTGGTGATCCGTCGCACGCGCCTGGGCATGATGATCCGCGCCGGCGCCACCAACCGGGAGATGGTGCAGTCGCTCGGCATCAACGTGACGGTGCTGTACCGGTTCGTGTTCGCGCTCGGCGTGGCGCTGGCGGTGCTGGCCGGCATGATCGCCGCGCCGGTGTCCTCGGTCTACCCGGGCATGGGCGGCCAGGTGCTGATCGTGTGCTTCGTGGTGGTGGTGATCGGCGGCATCGGCTCTGTCAAGGGCGCCATGGTGGCGTCGCTGCTGCTGGGTTTCGTCGATACCTTCGGCAAGGTGTTCTGGCAGGAGGCCTCGGGCGTGCTGGTCTACCTGCTGATGGCACTCATCCTGCTCTGGAAACCCCAGGGCTTGTTCAAGGCGGGGTAGGAAGATATGCCGAGCGATATCAATGCACTGGATGGCGCGCCGCGCGTGCGTGCCGGGGCCGTGCCCTGGCGCGGCGGGCTGGGCTGGATGGCGGTGTTCGCGGCGCTGGCCGTGATGCCGCTGCTGCTGGGCGCGGAAGGGCAGCGCTTCTATATCGAGCTGCTCAGCAAGGTCATGATCATGGCGATCTTCGCGCTGTCGCTGCAGCTGCTGATCGGCTACACCGGGCTGGTCAGCCTGGGACACGCGGCCTATTTCGCGGTGGCGGCCTACGCTACCGCGATACTGGCGCCGCAGGCCGGTCCCGGCAACGGCTGGCTGCTGCTGCTAGGCGCGCTCGGCGCGGCGGCGGCGCTGGCGCTGGTGGTGGGCGCGCTGGTGCTGCGCACGCGCGGCATCTATTTCATCATGGTCACGCTGGCCTTCGCCCAGATGGTGTTCTTCGTGTTCCACGACACCAAGATCGCAGGCGGCAGCGACGGCACCTATATCTATTTCCGGCCCGAGTTCGATCTGCTGGGCGCGCGTCCGTTCGACGTCAACGACGTCGCGCATTTCTACTGGCTGGTGCTCGGCGCGCTGGTGCTGACGGTGGCGGGGCTGGCGCTGGTGCTGCGCTCGCGCTTCGGCCACGCGCTGGTGGGCATCCGGCACAACGAGCAGCGCATGCGCGCGGCGGGCTATGCCACCTACCGCTACCAGCTCGGCGCCTTCGTGGTGGCCGGGACCTTCGCCGGGCTGGCAGGCTACCTGTATGCGATCCAGTATGGCTTCGTCAACCCGGAAATCGCATCCTGGCACCAGTCTGGCAATGCCATGCTGATGGTGATCCTGGGCGGGGCGGGCAGCCTGGCCGGCGCGGTACTGGGCGCCTTTTCCTTCGTCTTGCTGGCGGAATGGTTCAGCACGCTGACCAAGCACTGGCAATTGCTGATGGGCGGCTTCATCATCGTGGCGGTGGCCTTGCTGCCGCACGGGCTGATCAGCCTGGCGCGCGTGTTCGCGCGCCGCCGCCAAGGAGAATCGCGATGAACGCACCGGTCTTGTCGGCCCGCAAGCTGACGCGCCGCTTCGGCGGACTCACGGCAGTGGGCGACGTGGATATCGACCTCGCCCTGCATGAGATCCACGCCGTGATCGGCACCAACGGCGCTGGCAAGTCCACGCTGATCAATATGCTTTCCGGCGAGCTGCCGCCGTCCTCGGGCACCCTGCGGCTGCAGGGGCGCGATGTGACCGGGTGGGCGCAGCCGCGGCTGGCGCGCGAGGGCATTGGCCGCAGCTACCAGCGCAACAATATCTTCCTGCCGCTGACGGTGCGCGAGAACTGCCGCCTCGCGGCGCAGTCGCGCGCCCAGCGCGCATGGCGCCTGTGGGAGGGCGCGCAGCGCTGCCGCACCAGCCGGGCGCTGGGCGACGAGGCGATGGATTGCGCCGGCCTGGCCGGCTGTGCCGATACCTTGGCCGCCGCCTTGTCACACGGCCAGAAGCGCCAGCTGGAGGTGGCCATGTGCCTGGCCACGCAGCCCACCGTGCTGTTGCTGGACGAGCCGCTGGCGGGCATGGGCGCGGAGGAGTCGGCGCGCATGCTGGCACTGCTGCGCTCGCTGCGCGACGGCCACGCGGTGCTGCTCGTCGAGCATGACATGGAAGCGGTGTTCTCGGTCGCCGACCGGATCACGGTGATGGTCAACGGCACCGTGATCGCCTCCGGCGAGCCGGACGCGATCCGCGTCAACCGGGAGGTGCAACAGGCATACCTGGGGGAAGAGGACGACCACGGGGGAGCCCACGCAGGCGGGCAGCAGCGCGCGGCATGCAAGGAGCAGGCAGCATGAGCGAAATGATCGCAGCCACCGGCGTGAACGCCTGGTACGGCAGCAGCCATGTCCTGCGCGGCATCGATTTCAGCGTCGGCAAGGGCGAAACGGTGGGCTTGCTCGGCCGCAACGGCATGGGCAAGAGCACGCTGCTGCGGACCCTGCTCGGGCATGTGCGGCAGCGCCAGGGCACCGTCTTCGCCGGCGGGCGCGATGTCTCGCGTGCCCAGCCGTATGAGGTGGCGCGGCTGGGGGTGGCCTACGTGCCCGAGGGGCGCGGTATCTTCCCCAATCTCTCGGTGCGCGAGAACCTGGTGATGGCGGCCCGCAAGGGACCGTCCGGCCGGCTCGACTGGGACGAGGCCAGGGTGCTTGATCTGTTCCCCCGCCTCAAGGAGCGCCTCGCTCACGGTGGGCAGCAGTTGTCCGGCGGCGAGCAGCAGATGCTTTCGATCGGCCGCGCGCTCATGACCAATCCCGACTGCCTGATCCTCGACGAAGCCACCGAGGGCCTGGCACCGCGCATCGTGGCGGAAATCTGGCAGGTGATCGCCACCGTGCGCGCTACCGGCATCGCCTCGGTCGTGGTGGACCGCAACTTCCGCACCGTGCTGGCCAATGCCGACCGCGTGGTGGTGCTGGAGAAGGGCCTGGTGGTCATGAACGGGCCCGCGGCGGAGCTGTCCGCGCAGCCAGGCGTGCTGGACCGCTACCTCGGCGTATAGATGTGGATTAAGAGGCATGTTTTGTGGCGACGCAGCAACGGCATGCCCGCGCGGCCCTGCCAGGAATTGGTGCGCTGGCGCGCGCAAGCGCTTGACCGGGCGGGGCTTCCCTCGCATGCTTGACCAGTCACCGGCTCGAGGCAGGTTCTCAAGGCAGGATGCTCCCCAGTGGTCGTCTCCCGGCACTTCATCTAGAATGGCGCGCGTTTGTGCAATGCAATAGCGTGACGGGGTTCTGTTGCCCGTTTCGCACGTTTCGCCCGTTTCGCCTGTTTCGGCCGCTTTGCCAGTTCCGCCAGTCATGGCGGTCCGGCCAGGCGCCGGAAGCGTTGCGCGAGCCTTTCAACCAGACCCATATCCATGACCCAGACCGCAACCAGTCATTATTTCGTCGAAAGCCCTAGCAAGCGTGCACTGGTGATCGGCGCGATCGGCGTCGTCTTTGGCGATATCGGTACCAGCCCGCTGTACTCGCTCAAAGAGTGCTTCAGCGCCGAGCACGGCATTCCCTTCAGCGCAGACGCGGTACTGGGCATCATCTCGATGCTGTTCTGGGCCATGACCATCGTGGTGTCCATCAAGTACGTGATGTTCGTCATGCGGGCCGACAACGATGGCGAAGGCGGCGTGCTGGCGCTGATGGCGCTGGCCCTGCGCACGGCTGCGCCACGCTCCAGGACGGCCAAGATGCTGATGATGCTGGGCATCTTCGGCGCCTGCATGTTCTATGGCGATGCGGTCATCACCCCCGCCATTTCCGTGCTTTCCGCGGTGGAGGGGCTGGAGATCGCGGCGCCAGGCCTGTCGCATTTCGTCATCCCGATCACGCTGGTGATCCTGGTGGCGCTGTTCATGATCCAGCGCAGCGGCACCAGCGCGGTGGGCAAGCTGTTCGGGCCGATCATGATCGTCTGGTTCTTGGCCCTGGGCGCGCTTGGCCTGTATAACCTGGTGGGCGTGCCGTCGGTCCTGCTGGCCGTCAACCCGCTCTATGGCGTGCGCTTCCTGACGGAGCATTCGCTGCAGGCCTTCGTGGTGCTGGGCTCGGTGTTCCTGGTGCTGACCGGCGCGGAAGCCCTGTATGTGGACATGGGGCATTTCGGCAGGCGCCCGATCAGCTTGGGCTGGTTCGTGCTGGTGATGCCTTGCCTGATGCTCAACTATTTCGGCCAGGGCGCGATGCTCCTGCAGAACCCGGCGGCCATCCAGAATCCCTTCTACCTGATGGTCCCGGAGCCACTGCTGCTGCCGATGGTGTTGCTGGCCACCTGCGCCACCGTGATCGCCTCGCAGGCCGTCATCTCGGGCGCATTCTCGCTGACCAGCCAGGCCATCCAGCTTGGTTTCGTGCCGCGCATGCGCATCCGCTACACCTCCGCCGCCGAGATCGGCCAGATCTACCTGCCGGTGATCAACTGGATCCTGCTGGTCCTGGTCGTGGCCGTGGTGCTGGCATTCAAGAAGTCGGAGAACCTTGCCGCCGCCTACGGCATCGCGGTGACGACCACGATGGTGATCACCACCTTCCTGGCCGCCGTGGTGATGCGCAATGTGTGGAAGTGGAACCCCGTCCTGGTGACGGTGATCGGACTGACCTTCCTGCTGGTCGACCTGGCTTTCTTCGCGGCCAACCTGCTCAAGGTCGCCGAAGGCGGCTGGTTCCCGCTGCTGATGGGCGGCACCGCCTTCTTCCTGCTGATGACCTGGCACAGCGGCCGCAAGCTGCTGCGCGCCCGCAGCCTGGAAGACGGCATCCCGCTCGAGCCGTTCATCGGCGGGCTGCTGGCGCATCCGCCACATCGCGTCGAAGGCACGGCCGTGTTCCTGACCGGCAATACCGAATCGGTGCCGGTTTCGCTGCTGCACAATCTCAAGCACAACCGCGTGCTGCACGAGCGCGTGGTGTTCCTGAGCTTTGTCACGCGCGACATCCCCTTCGTGGACGACGATCACCGCCTGATCTGCAAGGATCTGGGCGGCGGCGTCTTTGTCCTCAAGTCCGAGTACGGCTTCAAGGAGACCCCGGACGTGCAGCGCGTGCTGGATCTCGCGCAGCGCAAGCTCAATATGCAATTCGAGTTGATGGAAACTTCCTTCTTCATCGCCCGCGAATCGGTGATTCCCTCGAAGCTGCCGGGCATGTCGATGTGGCGCGAAAGCCTGTTTGCCTGGATGCATCAGAACGGCGCCAAGCCGTCTGACTTCTTCCAGATCCCGGCCAATCGGGTGGTGGAGCTGGGGACGAAGGTAGAGATCTGATCCGGTTCGGCGCCAGGAGCCCGGCATTTGATGCCCATGGGCTACAGAATACGGGCTTTCCCCCAATTTTGTAGCCCGAAGGCATCAGGATTGACCTTTTATTTTGTCGCCCACCGGCTACAATAAAACGGTTTTCGAACTGTTTTGATGCTCGGGGGCTACAGAATGACAACCATGGCCGATGTCGGCGAGATGCTTCGCGAGGTCCGCCGCGAAGCCGGCCTGTCCCAGCAGGAACTGGCC
Source organism: Cupriavidus sp. 2TAF22 (assembly GCF_052115045.1). Taxonomy (NCBI): domain Bacteria; kingdom Pseudomonadati; phylum Pseudomonadota; class Betaproteobacteria; order Burkholderiales; family Burkholderiaceae; genus Cupriavidus; species Cupriavidus sp. 2TAF22. The sequence continues at coordinate 203,367 of NZ_JBFRFX010000013.1, read as the reverse complement.
GACCGCGCCGGGGTGGCACGCACTACCGTCGCCCGCATGGAAACCCTCGCCCGCGGCGATATGAGCGTCTCCGCGCTGGTCAGGCTGCTCGAATCGGCCGGCTACGACCTCAAGGTGGTCAGGCATGGCCACGGCCGCACCCTCGACGACATCCTGGCCGAGCAGCGCGAGACGCCGCAATGAGGGTGCTGCCATGAGGCTCGATGTCCATGTCATGCGGCGGCGCGTCGCCACGCTCTACCGCGAGCGCGACGAATACGTGCTCAAGTATCTCGCGCAGGCACAGCCGCAAGACTTCGTCTCGCTTGCCATGCCGGTGCGCGAAGAGCCCTGGCGCTGGCCGCGCGACCTGCATCCCTTCTTTCGCCAGAACCTGCCCGAGGGCTTCCTGCTCAACCTGATCCGCGAGCAGTTCGGGCCTTTGCTCGACGGCACCGATCTGTCGCTGCTGGCGGTGGTGGGTGCCATGGGCATCGGCCGCGTCACGGTCACGCCGGAGGGCGTGGCGCCCGGCACGGAACTGCAGGGGCTGGACGTGCAGCGTATCCTGCACGGTGACAACACCGAAGCGCATTTCGCGGCCCTGGTCAGGGAATATGCCCGCGCGGCCATTTCCGGCGCGGTGCCGAAATTCATCGCGCCGGACGCGCGTGACGAGGAGGCGATGCCGCTTGGCAAGCCCACCTTGCGCACCAGCCGCTATATCGTCAAGGGATCGGACGACAGCACGCCGTTCCTCGGTTTCAACGAGTTCCATTCGATGCGCGTGCTCGAGCGCCTGGGCGTGGTGCCGGTGGCCGCCACGCGCATGTCGGACGATGGCCGCGCGCTGGTGGTCGAGCGTTTCGACGTGGATGAAGCGGGCCTGCCGGTGTACGGCGTGGAAGACATGTGCGGCCTGCTCGGCTTGCCGCCGCACGAGAAGTACGCTGCCACCACGGAGAAGGTGCTGGCGGCGGCCCGCTCCTACCTGGCGCGCGATGCCTTGCAGGCACAGATGGAACACCTGGCCTGGCATCTGCTGGTCAACTATGTGGTGCGCAATGCCGATTGCCACGCGAAGAACATCGCGCTGTACTACTCGGGCGTGGACGATGTGAGGTTCACCCCGGTCTACGACATCGTCACGACCCAGGCCTACCCGCGCTACGCCAGCAACCCGCCCGGACTCTTCATCGACGGACGCAAGACCTGGGCGGCAGGCAAGGCGCTGGAGCGGTTGCTGAACACACGCATGGGCATCGCGCCGCGCCGCTATGCGGCCATGGTCGAGGCGTTGTGCGATTCGGCGGTGGCGGTCGGCCATGAACTCATCGCGGCGTCGCGCAACGAGCCGCAATGGCGAGACGTGGCCAAGCAGATGCTGCACGCGTGGAACGACGGCATGGAGTCGCTGCGCAGCGCGCGCAGGAATGCCGGCTTGCGGCAACTGTCGCCGGCCATCGAGGCGGCCGGTTTCTCTGACCCGGAGCCGGCGCACAAGACGGGGACCGTGATCGGACGGTCCGGCCTGATGGGCAAGCGAGGGGGGCGGTAGCCCCCCGCCTTTCAGCGCTTGAGCTTGGCGAAGGCGGCCGCCATCGCGCCGCTCGGCTCGGCTTCCCGGCGTCCGCCGCCAGCGCCCTTGTTCTGGCCCTGGCGCGGCGCGTTGCCGCGCTCGCCCTGGCCGGCACGCGCCGGGCCCTGGCCGGGTTCGTCGTCGAGCCGCATGCTCAGCCCGATCCGGTTGCGCTTGACGTCCACCTCCATCACCTTGACCTTGACGATCTGGCCGGCCTTGACCGCCTCGTGCGCATCCTTGATGAACTTGGTGGACAGCGCCGAGATGTGGACCAGGCCATCCTGGTGCACGCCGATATCGACGAACGCGCCGAAGGCGGCCACGTTGGTGACCACGCCTTCGAGCACCATGCCCGGCTGCAGGTCCTTGATGTCTTCCACGCCGTCCTGGAAGGTGGCGGTCTTGAACTCGGGGCGCGGATCGCGGCCGGGCTTTTCCAGCTCGGACAGGATGTCGCGCACCGTCGGCAGGCCGAAGGTCTCGTCGGTGAAAGCCGTCGGCGACAGGCCGCGCAAGGCTTCGCGGTTGCCCATCACGTCGGGCAGGCCCTTCTTGATGTGTTCGAGGATGCGCGTGACCACCGGGTAGGCTTCGGGGTGGACCGAGGAACGGTCCAGCGGGTTGTCGCCATCGTTGACGCGCAGGAAGCCGGCGGCCTGCTCGAAGGTCTTGTCGCCCAGGCGCGGCACCTTCTTGAGGGCATCGCGGTTGGGGAAGGCGCCGTTGGCGTCACGGTAGTCGACGATATTGCGCGCCAGCACCGTGTTCAGGCCCGACACGCGCGCCAGCAGCGGGGCCGAGGCGGTGTTGACGTCCACGCCCACGGCGTTCACGCAATCCTCGACCACGGCGTCCAGCGCGCGCGCCAGCTCGCGCTGGTTGACGTCATGCTGGTACTGGCCCACGCCAATCGACTTGGGGTCGATCTTCACCAGTTCCGCCAGCGGGTCTTGCAGGCGGCGCGCGATCGAGACCGCGCCGCGGATCGACACGTCGAGGTCGGGGAATTCCTTGGCCGCCAGCTCGGATGCCGAGTAGACCGAAGCGCCTGCCTCGCTGACCACGATCTTGGTCAGCTTGGCTTCGGGCAATTGCTTCATGAGGTCCTGCACCAGCTTGTCGGTCTCGCGGCTGGCGGTGCCGTTGCCGATCGAGACCAGCATCACGTTGTGCTGGCGGGCCAGGCGCGCCAGCGTGGCGAGCGAGCCGTTCCAGTCGCGGCGCGGCTCGTGCGGGTAGATGGTGGCGGTGTCGATCAGCTTGCCGGTGGTGTCGACCACGGCGATCTTGCAGCCGGTGCGGATACCCGGGTCGATGCCCATCACGGACTTCGGGCCCGCCGGCGCGGCCAGCAACAGTTCATGCAGGTTGCGGCCGAACACCTTGATGGCCTCGTTCTCGGCGCTCTCGCGCACCTGCGTCAGCAGTTCGGTTTCCAGGTGCGGCTGCACCTTGACGCGCCAGCACCAGCGGCAGACGTCGCCGAGCCACTTGTCGGCCGGGCGGTTCTGGTTCTGGATGCCGAAATGGCGCGCGATCATGCCTTCGCACGGATGCGGCACCAGCGCGTCCTGTTCTTCGCCGAGGCCCAGCTTGACCATCAGCACGCCGGCATTGCGGCCACGGAACAGCGCCAGCGCGCGGTGCGACGGCACGGTGCGGATGGTTTCGCTGTACTGGTAGTAGTCGCGGAATTTTTCTTCTTCGGCGTTTTCCTTGCCTTCCATCACGGAAGAACTGACCAGGCCGTTGCTCCACAGGTGCTCGCGCAGCTTGCCGAGCAACTCGGCGGTCTCGCCGAACTGCTCGGAGAGGATGTCGCGCGCGCCGTCCAGCGCGGCCTTGACGTCGGGCACGCCGCCGTCGGCGGTGGGGTTGCCGTTGACGTATTTGGCGGCCTCGGCCTGCGGATCCAGCGTGGGGTCGGCCAGCAGCGCCTGGGCCAGCGGCTCCAGCCCGCATTCGCGTGCGATCTGGGCGCGCGTGCGGCGCTTGGGCTTGTAGGGCAGGTAGAGGTCTTCCAGCGTCTGCTTGGTCTCGGCGCCTTCGATGGCGGCGCGCAGCTCGGGCGTGAGCTTGCCCTGTTCCTCGATGGAGGCCAGGATGGCGGCGCGGCGCTCTTCCATCTCGCGCAGGTAGAGCAGGCGCTCTTCCAGCGTACGCAGATGCGTGTCGTCCAGGTTGCCGGTCACTTCCTTGCGGTAGCGGGCGATAAAAGGCACGGTCGCGCCTTCGTCGAGCAGTTCAACGGCCGCCGCCACCTGGCGGGGCTGGACGGACAGTTCGGCCGCGATGAGCGACACGATCTTTTGCGTGACGGAAGCTGGCAGTTTGGACATCAGGAAAACAGTCAGTCGAAAGCGGGGCATTTTGCCACAAGCGCGACGCGGCGAGACGCGGTGCGCGCAAGCCGGCGTGGTGCCGCCACGCCGGCATGCGGCCGGCGTGATATCAATGCGGCCCGGGTGCGGCCCCGGTGCGGCCCCAGTGGGGCAACAAGCAGGCCGGATGTTAGAATCGGGGCATGATCGTCAAGCCACATCCGGCCGCTTGCGCGCCCGCGTTCCCAGCCCTTCGCGCTACCCGCGCGGCGACCCGCATGCCTCGCTCGCTGCGGGCTCACTTCATCCTGCTGGTTGCCAGCGCGGCAGCCTTGCTGGCGCCGGTGCCGGGCGCCGCGCAGAGTGCTGCGCCTGCCGCCGAAGCTGCAGCGCCGCAGGCGCCGCCCCGGGACTTCGCCGCCGAGCGCAAGGCCATCAACGATTCGCGCGACTGGACCAACTACCGCTACGGCCAGGCGGCGCACGATTGCTACGCCAAGTTCTTCGTCACGCACTGCGTGGACAAGGCCAAGGACGTGCAGCGCGCGGAACTGCAGGTGCTGCGCAAGCGCGAGCTCGAGGTGGGCGATGCGGAGCGCGCGTTCAAGGCGGTCGAGCGCGATCGCGAACAGGCCATCCGGCGTGCCGAATACGAGGCCGATCAACCCAAGCGCCAGGCCAACGAGCAGGCCAGCCGCGCGAGCTTCGAGCGCAAGCAGCAGGAGCAGCAGCTGCGCGACGCCGAGCACCAGGCGGGCGCCCCGCAGCGCGCAGCCAATGCGCAGGCCTATGACAAGAAGCAGGCCGACTTCGATGCCCGCGTCAGGCAAGCGCAGGAGCAGGGCGCGCAGAAGGCGCAGCAGCGGCAAGAGAACGTAAAGGCCTTCGAGGCCAAGCAGCACGACGCCGAACAACGGCAGAAGGATGTCGACGAGCGTCGCGCCAAGGCCAAGGAGCAGCAAGGGCCGGCGTCCGCGCCGCGGCCCTTCGGTTTCTGAGCGGTGCGAGCCGCGCCCACGGCCGGGGGCAATACCGGCGACAATAGCCTGATTGGCGACAACAGCCGGTGCCCGACACCATGCCGGCCCGCCGGCGCCAGCGCCGGCATTGAGCGGGGGAGCCCATGGACCGCAATCTGAATACCCTGGAGCGACAGATCATGGAGTTGCAGATCGAACATCGCGATCTCGACTACCTGATCGACCGCATGGCGGCTGACGCCACCCATGACGAACTGCAGATGCGGCGCCTGAAAAAGCGCCGTCTCAAGCTCAAGGATGCGATCACGCTGCTCCAGTTGCAGCTCGAGCCGGACGTGCCGGCCTGACCTGATCACCTTGCCATTCCTCTCATCCCCGGGCCGGCGCTGAGCCGGCTCGCCAGAAAGCCTTGCCTTGCCTGCTTCCGAAGACATTCCAGACGCGCCGGCCGCCGCCCTGACGCCCGCGCCGAGCGACGCGCACGGCGGTGCCGCCAGCGGCACCGGCGCCGCCGTGCCTGCCGGCAACGCGGCCGCCCAGGCGGCCCAGCTTGCCACCATCTTCGCCAAGACCGGCACGCTGGCGCAGGCCATCGAGGGCTATCGTCCGCGCGATGCGCAGGAGCGCATGGCCGCGGCCGTGGCAGGTGCGATCGAAACCAGCGACACCGTCATCGTCGAGGCCGGCACGGGCACCGGCAAGACCTTTGCCTACCTGGTGCCCGCCATGCTGTGGGGCGGCAAGGTGATCCTTTCGACCGGCACCAAGAACCTGCAGGACCAGCTCTTCCTGCGCGACATTCCCACCGTGCGGCGGGCGCTCAATGTGCCCGTGTCGGTCGCCCTGCTCAAGGGGCGGGCCAACTACCTCTGCCACTACCATCTGGAACGCGCCGAGGCCCAGGGCCGGCTGGCATCGCGCCAGGACGCGGCGTGGCTGCGCGAGATCGCGCGCTTCGCCAAGGTCACCGCTTCGGGCGACAAGGCCGAACTGGCCTCGGTGCCGGAGAATGCGCCGGTCTGGCAGCTCGTCACCTCGACGCGCGACAACTGCCTTGGCACGGAGTGCCCGAACTACAAAGAGTGCTTCGTCATGCGTGCCCGCAAGGAGGCGCAACAGGCGGACATGGTGGTGGTCAACCATCACCTGTTCTTTGCCGATGTGGTGCTGCGCGATACCGGCATGGCCGAGTTGCTGCCGGCGGCCAACACGGTGATCTTCGACGAAGCCCATCAGCTGCCCGAAACCGCCACGCTGTTCTTCGGCGAGAGTCTGTCGACCAGCCAGTTGCTGGAGATCGCGCGCGACACCGTGGCCGAGGGCCTCTCGCACGCGCGGGACGCGGCCGACTGGGTGCGCATTGCCGCGCCGCTGGAGCGCGCCGCGCGCGACCTGCGGCTGGCCTTCACCAAGGACAATGCGCGCCTGGCGGTCAGCCAGATCGAGGCCGACCCCCGCATCAGCAAGCCGTTCTTCGAAACGCTGGACGCGCTGGAAGCCGCGCTGGGGGAATTCGTGGCCTTGCTCGAGAGCCAGGCCGAGCGCGCCGAATCGCTCGAACAGTGCCATCGGCGCGCGGTGGAGCTGGAGCAGCGCCTGGCTGCCTGGCGCAGCGAGGCCAAGGCCGCGCCGAAACCCGCGCCGGCCGGCGACGAGGCTGCAACCGCTGCCGCGCCGGAAGCCGCCTTCGGGCCGGACACGGTGCGCTGGGTGGAGGTGTTCTCCCATACCGTGCAGCTGCACCGCACGCCCTTGTCGATCGCGCCGATCTTCACTCGCCAGCGCGAAGGGCATCCGCGGGCCTGGGTCTTCACCTCGGCTACGCTGTCGGTGAAGGGCAATTTCAGCCATTACGCCGCGCAGCTCGGCCTGGACAAGGACAAATCGCTGACCCTGCCCAGCCCCTTCGACTATGCGGAGCAGGGCCTGCTCTACGTGCCGCGCGATCTCCCGGCGCCGCAGTCGCCGCAGTTCACCGACGCCGTGGTGCAGGCCGCGCTGCCGCTGATCGAGGCGGCCGGAGGGCGGGCCTTCCTGCTCTGTACCACGCTGCGCGCGGTACAGCGTGCTTCGGACCTGCTCTATGACGCCTTCGCCGAGCGTGGCCTCGAACTGCCGCTGCTGGTGCAGGGCCAGGCCAGCCGCACCGAATTGCTCGACCGTTTCCGCGAACTGGGCAATGCCGTGCTGGTTGGCAGCCAGAGTTTCTGGGAGGGGGTGGATGTGCGTGGCGAGGCGCTATCGCTGGTGATCATCGACAAGCTGCCATTTGCGCCACCCGACGATCCGGTGCTGGCCGCGCGCATGGAAGTGCTGCAGAAGAAGGGCCTGAGTCCGTTTGCCGTGCATCAGCTGCCACACGCGGTGATCACGCTGAAGCAGGGCGCGGGGCGCCTGATCCGCTCGGAGACGGATCGCGGCGTGCTGGTGATCTGCGACACGCGGCTGGTGGAGAAGCCCTATGGCCGCCAAATCTGGCAAAGCCTGCCGCCGTTCAAGCGCACGCGCGAGGCCGAGACGGTGATCCATTTCCTGGAAACGCTGCGCAATGGCGGCGAGCCCGCGCAGGCGGTGGAAGACGCGGTCGGCGCCGGTGACGGCGATGCATCACCCGCCGACTGAGGCCGGCGGGGACAACGAAAATAAAAAAGCCCGATCGGAATCGGGCTTTTTTGCGGCCGGGTGGCTGACTTTCAGAACACTTCCCACCAGGACTTGTCCTTGCGGCGCTCGCCGTACTTGATGTAATCGCTGTTCGGGAAGTTCTTTTCCATCACGCGGGCGGTGTCGTCGCGCAGATCCTTCATGCCCAGCGAATCGTACGAGCGGATCATGATGTACAGCGCTTCCTCGTTGGCCGGCGCGCCGTCATAGTCCTTGAGCGCCTGCTGGGCCCGGTTGGCGGCGGCCAGGTAGGCGCCGCGGCGGTAGTAGTAGCGTGCCGCATGGACCTCATGCTGTGCCAGCGAATTCACGATGTACTGCATGCGTGCCGCGGCGTCGGGCGTGTACTTGCTTTCCGGGAAGCGCGAGACCAGTGTGTTGAACGCGTCATACGCGGCGCGCGCGGCCTTCGGGTCGCGCTCGCTGAGATCCTGGCCGGAAAAGCGGCCCAGCCATCCCAGGTTGTCGTTGAAGTTGATCAGGCCCTTGAGGTAGTAGGCGTAATCGATATTCGGGTGGCTCGGGTGCAGCTGGATGAAGCGATCGACCGAAGCCAGTGCCGCGGCGGTCTCGCCATCCTTGTAGTTGGCATAGGCGGTATCGATCTGTGCCTGCTGCGCGAAACGGCCGAACGGGTAGCGGCTTTCGAGCTTTTCGTACAGCTTGACTGCGCGGGTAAAGTCACCTGAATCGAGGGCTTCCTTGGCTTCAGAATATAATTTGTTAGCCGACCAGCCGGCAGTCTCGTCTGGTTGATCCGACAGCAGGCCGCATGCCGACAGCATGACGCAGCCGCCTGCGAGCAGAATCGCTCCAATTCTTGCGCGCCAGCTGGCGCGCTTCATGCTCATCAATTGCATGGGCAACGTATCCCGGATGAAAAATAGCATCAAGCATTATAGCCCAAGCCCCTTGCCCGAAACCGCGGCCAAGGGCCCCACACAGCAAGCCGAGGATCTTGCCGACACCTTGAACGAGGTGGAGGATCTCGAAGACCTGGTCGACGTGGCCGCGCTGGACGGCCTGCCGGCCGGCGCGCAGCTGTCGCCGATCGAGACCGAAATGCAGCCGGTGTCGTTCGATGTCGATAGTGCCTCACATGGAGAGCGCCTCGACAAGCTGCTGGCCCGCCATCTCAGCGGCTTCTCGCGCAGCCGCCTGCAGCAATGGATCGAAGGCGGCTCGGTGCTGGTCAACGGCACCGCGCGCCGTTCGCGCGATGCCGTGCAGATGGGCGAGCGCATCGAGGTCCGGCCCCAGGTCGCGCCCGAATCGCGCGCCTTCGTGCCGGAAGACGTCGAACTGGACGTGGTGTACGAAGACGCCACGCTGCTGGTCATCAACAAGTCCGCCGGCCTGGTTGTCCATCCGGCTGCCGGCAACTGGAGCGGGACCGTGCTCAACGGCCTGCTGCATCGCTATCCCGAGGCGGTGGGACTGCCGCGTGCGGGCATCGTCCACCGGCTCGACAAGGAAACCACGGGGCTGATGGTGGTGGCGCGCACGCTGACCGCGCAGACGGACCTGGTGCGGCAGTTGCAGGCGCGCACCGTCAAGCGCCGCTACCTGGCGCTGGTGTGGGGCACGACGCCCGACTCCGGCACCATCGACGCGCCGATCGGCCGCGATCCGCGCGAGCGCACACGCATGGGCGTGGTATTGACCAACAGCGGCAAGCCTTCGCGCACGCATTTCCGCACGCTGGGCACGGTGCCGCTTGGACGCGGCAATGTCTCCATGGTCATGTGCCAGCTCGAGACCGGACGTACCCACCAGATCCGCGTGCATTTCGAATCCATCGGCCACCCGCTGCTCGGCGACACGGTCTATCACCGCGCCGCCACGCGGCGCGGCCAGCGTCCGGCCATCAAGGCGCCGCTGCCCGTGCCGCTGGGCCGTCAGGCCCTGCACGCATTCCGGCTCGGGCTGGTGCACCCAGTCACGGGCAAGGACATTTCGTGGGAGGCGCCGCCGCCCGACGACCTGCAGGCGCTTATCGACGTCCTCGACTTCGAAGGCGACGATGCCGACGATGAGGACGATGGCTGGGTGGAGGGCGAAGACGGCGTGTGGGTGTACGGCGATGACGACTGACCCCGCCTGGCTGGTGCCTGACTGGCCGGCGCCCGCGCGCGTGCGCGCGCTGTCGACCACGCGCCAGGGTGGCCTGAGCGTCAGCCCCTATGGCCTGGCGGACGGCAGCCAGGGCGGGCTGAACCTGGGCACGCATGTGGGCGACGACCCCGCGGCCGTGGCCGGCAACCGTGCGCGCCTGGCGGCGCGGCTGCCCAGCGCGCCGGCATGGCTGGAGCAGGTGCATGGCTGCGCCGTCGCGAGCGGGGACGAATTCGCCGGCGGCGATGCCGTGGTGCCGAAGGCTGACGCAAGCATCGCCACGACGCCGGGCCGCGTTTGCGCTGTGATGACCGCCGACTGCCTGCCGGTGCTGCTATGCGACCGTGCCGGCACCGTGGTGGGCGCGGCGCATGCCGGCTGGCGCGGGCTGTGCGCGGGCGTGATCGAGGCCACGCTGGCAGGCATGAGCACCCGGGCCGGACCGCAGGCGCGGTGGCTGGCGTGGCTTGGGCCGGCCATCGGGCCGCAAGCGTTCGAGGTGGGGGCGGAAGTGCGCCAGGCTTTCCTGGCCGCGGCACTGCCGCAGGAGATGGCTGCCGTCGAGGCGGCTTTCCGTCCCGGCGCGCCCGGGAAATACTTTGCCGACATCTATGGCCTGGCCCGGACCCGGCTGGCCCGTGCCGGCTGCGCCGACGTGCATGGCGGCGATACCTGCACCGTCACCGACGCGCAGCGCTTCTATTCCTACCGCCGGGACGGCGTCACCGGCCGCATGGCCAGCCTTGTCTGGCTGGCCGCCTGAGGCCTGCCGGGTTTACTCGCGGGCAGCGGGGCGGCCCTCTGCGCTGGCGGGCGGCGCCGCGCCTGCTGCTGCCTCCGCTGCCTCCGCTGCCTCGCCAGCCGGCGGCGTGGGCCGCGCCTGCGCTTGCACTGCCGCCTGCTCTTGTCTCGCTTCTTCGGCCTTGCGCCGCCGCCGGCGGCCCGGCGTGCCCATGATGTACATCAGGATGGCGACCGGCCCCAGGCCGTAAAAGACGAAGGTGGCCACGCCCGCGACCACGGTGTGCTCGGTAATGGCCATCATCAGGACCACATAGATCCAGCCGATTGCAACGATGTACATCAGAACGTCATCCTTCTCGGGCAAGCTCGTCCCTTTGGCCGGTGCGAGCGGCGGGCACGAGGTGCGGGTGGGGCGCGCAGCATGGGCGCCGGGCGCGCAGGGTGCATTTTGCCCGCGGCGCCGGTCCGCGCAATTTTCCGCATTGACAGGCACAACATTGCAAGGCAACAATGGCCTCGAATGTATTGCGAGGCAGGTCAGTTCGCAGGCATTCGCAGGCTTCGCCGGGACCTTTCGGTCGGCGGCGCGGCGTGTCCGGCAAGCATACCGCATGGCGTCACCAGCCGAGGGCGTCAGCGCGGGCCGGTTTCGAGGCTGGCGGCGGGGCAGTCCGCAGTGGCGGCATGCGCCCGGCCAGCCTTCAAATAAGTGACGGCAGAGAGACGAAACATCATGGCAACCGGCAAAGGTGCGGCAGCTTCCGCCAAGGAAGACAAGTCCCAACCGTTTTCATTTGCACCGGGGCCATTCGATCCAGCTGCATGGCTGGCATGGTCCCGTCAGGCACAGGCCAACGGTAACGGCAACGGCGCGGCAATGCCCCAGGGCATGCCCGGCCTGCCTGGATTGGAGGCGCTGGCGGGTTCCGCCCTGGCGGGCGTGAAGTTCGCGCCCGACCAGCTTGCCGACATCCAGCAGCGCTACATGAAGGACTTCAGCGAACTGTGGCGCGGCATGGCCGAGGGGGGCGGCAATCCCTCGACGGCCCTGCGCGACCGCCGTTTCGCCGGCGAGGCCTGGCGCAGCAGCGCGGCCTTCCACTACGCGGCCGCCTTCTACCTCATCAATGCGCGCGCCATGAACGAGTTGGCGGACGCGGTGGAAGCCGACGCCAAGACGCGCCAGCGCATCCGCTTCGCGGTCTCGCAGTGGGTCGACGCCATGTCGCCGGCCAACTTCCTCGCCACCAATCCGGAAGCGCAGAAGCGGCTGATCGAATCGGGCGGGGAATCGCTGCGTGCCGGCGTGCGCAACATGCTCGACGACCTGGGCCGCGGCAAGATCTCGCAGACCGACGAATCCGCTTTCGAAGTGGGCCGCAACGTGGCGGTCACCGAAGGCGCGGTGGTCTACGAGAACGCCTACTTCCAGCTGCTGCAGTACAAGGCCACCACCGACAAGGTGTTTGCCCGTCCGCTGCTGCTGGTGCCGCCCTGCATCAACAAGTACTACATCCTCGATCTGCAGCCGGAAAGCTCGCTGGTGAGCTACATGGTGGCGCAGGGCCATACGGTCTACATGGTGTCCTGGCGCAATCCGGACGCATCGATGGCCGAGCTGGGCTGGGACGACTACATCGAGCACGCGGCCATCCGCGCCATCGACGTCACGCGCGAGATCAGCGGCCAGGACCAGATCAACGTGCTCGGCTTCTGCGTCGGCGGCACCATTGTCGCCACGGCACTGGCGGTGCTGGCCCAGCGCGGCGAGCACCCCGCGGCCAGCCTGACGCTGCTGACGACGCTGCTGGATTTCGCCGATACCGGCGTGCTGGATGTCTTTGTCGACGAGGCGCATGTGGCGCTGCGCGAGGCCACCCTCGGCGGTGCCGCGGGCACGCCCTGCGCGCTGCTGCGCGGGGTGGAGCTGGCCAATACCTTCTCCTTCCTGCGTCCCAACGACCTGGTGTGGAACTACGTCGTCGACAACTACCTCAAGGGCAACACGCCGGTGCCGTTCGACCTGCTGTTCTGGAACGGCGATGCCACCAACCTGCCGGGCCCCTGGTACTGCTGGTACCTGCGCCACACCTACCTGCAGAACGAACTGAAGGTGCCGGGCAAGCTGACCGTGTGCAACGCGCCGGTGGACCTGGGCAGCATCGACGTGCCCACCTATGTCTACGGTTCGCGCGAGGACCACATCGTGCCGTGGACGTCGGCCTATGCCTCGACCGGGCTGCTGGAGAACAAGGTGCGCTTCGTGCTGGGCGCGTCCGGCCATATCGCGGGCGTCATCAATCCGCCGGCCAAGAAGAAGCGCAGCCACTGGACCAATGACAAGGTCGCTGCCTCGGCGCAGGAATGGCTGGCCGATGCCACCGAGCATGCCGGCAGCTGGTGGCCGGACTGGGCGTCCTGGCTGGCCAAGCATGCCGGCGCGCGCAAGGCCGCCCCTGCCGACTACGGCAACAAGGACTATCGCGCCATCGAGCCCGCGCCCGGCCGCTACGTCAAGGCCAAGGCATGAGATTCGTCCGGGCCGGCGCCGTGCGGCGCCGGTCTGATTCACTCATTTCACGCATTTACCTCGAGAGGACCTCCCAATGACTGACATTGTCATCGTATCCGCTGCCCGTACCGCGGTTGGCAAGTTCGGCGGCTCGCTCGCCAAGATCCCCGCGCCGGAGCTGGGCGCCATCGTCATCAAGGCTGCACTCGAGCGCGCTGGCGTCAAGCCCGAGCAGGTCAGCGAAGTGATCATGGGCCAGGTGCTGACCGCCGGCTCCGGCCAGAACCCGGCGCGCCAGGCCGCGATCAAGGCAGGCCTGCCGGTGATGGTGCCGGCCATGACGATCAACAAGGTGTGCGGCTCCGGCCTGAAGGCCGTGATGCTGGCCGCCAACGCCATCGCCGCCGGCGATGCCGAGATCGTGGTGGCGGGCGGCCAGGAAAACATGAGCGCCGCGCCGCACGTGCTGCCGGGCTCGCGCGACGGCTTCCGCATGGGCGATGCCAAGCTGGTCGACACCATGATCGTCGACGGTCTGTGGGATGTCTACAACCAGTACCACATGGGCGTCACCGCCGAGAACGTGGCCAAGGAATACGGCATCACGCGCGAGGCGCAGGACGAGTTCGCGGTCGCTTCGCAGAACAAGGCCGAAGCCGCCCAGAAGGCCGGCCGCTTCGACGAGGAAATCGTCCCGGTGCCGATTCCGCAGCGCAAGGGCGATCCGGTGCAGTTCGCCACCGACGAGTTCGTGCGTCATGGTGTCACGCTGGACGGCCTGTCCGGCCTCAAGCCGGCATTCGACAAGGCCGGCTCGGTCACCGCGGCCAATGCCTCGGGCCTGAACGACGGCGCCGCCGCCGTGGTGGTGATGTCCGCGGCCAAGGCCAAGGAACTCGGCCTGACTCCGCTGGCGACCATCCGCGCCTACGGCACCGCCGGCGTCGATCCGAAGGTGATGGGCATGGGTCCGGTTCCGGCATCCAAGCGCTGCCTGTCGCGCGCCGGCTGGAGCGTGGAAGAACTGGACCTGATGGAGATCAACGAAGCCTTCGCCGCGCAGGCCCTGGCCGTGCACAAGCAGATGGGCTGGGATACCTCCAAGGTGAACGTCAATGGCGGCGCCATCGCCATCGGCCACCCGATCGGTGCGTCGGGCTGCCGCGTGCTGGTCACGCTGCTGCACGAGATGAAGCGCCGCGACGCCAAGAAGGGCCTGGCCTCGCTGTGCATCGGCGGTGGCATGGGCGTGGCGCTCGCGGTGGAGCGCAAGTAAGGAAGCGGACGGCCGGCCCGCGATACGTGGCGGACTGGCCTATCAGAGGGGTGTGCCGGCGGCGCGAAGGCTTTTCCCGCCGCCAGCTTAAATAACAATTAGCCATCAAGGAGTAGATATGACTCAGCGCATTGCATACGTAACGGGTGGCATGGGCGGCATCGGAACCGCCATCTGCCAACGCCTGGCCAAGGAAGGCTTCAAGGTGGTGGCCGGTTGCGGCCCGAACTCGCCGCGCCGCGAGAAGTGGCTCGAGCAGCAGAAGGCTCTGGGCTTCGATTTCGTTGCGTCCGAAGGCAATGTTGCCGACTGGGATTCGACCAAGTCCGCGTTCGACAAGGTCAAGTCCGAAGTGGGCGAAGTCGATATCCTGATCAACAACGCCGGCATCACCCGCGACGTGGTATTCCGCAAGATGACGCGCGCCGACTGGGATGCGGTGATCGACACCAACCTGACCTCGCTGTTCAACGTGACCAAGCAGGTCATCGACGGCATGGCCGACCGCGGTTTCGGCCGCATCGTCAATATCTCGTCGGTCAACGGGCAGAAGGGCCAGTTCGGCCAGACCAACTATTCCACCGCCAAGGCTGGCCTGCATGGCTTCACCATGGCGCTGGCACAGGAAGTGGCGACCAAGGGCGTGACCGTGAACACGGTGTCGCCGGGCTATATCGCCACCGACATGGTCAAGTCGATCCGCCAGGATGTGCTGGACAAGATCGTCGGCACGATTCCCGTCAAGCGCCTCGGCGGCCCGGAGGAGATCGCGTCGATCTGCGCATGGCTGTCCTCGGACGAGTCGGGCTTCGCGACCGGTGCGGACTTCTCGCTGAACGGCGGTCTGCACATGGGTTGAGTCCGGCAGGCCACCTCTTTGTGCGGGGTGGCCTTTCTTGCTCTGCAGGGCCCTCTCAGGAGGGCTCTTTCTTTTGGGGCGAAGGCCGGTTGGCGTAACGCGACCGGCACAGGGCGGGGCGGCCGGATGCCCTCCGGTCGCGGATATTGCATCGCACCGCCCGCACTGCATCAACGCTGCGCTGCAAACGGCGGTCTTTGCCGTCTGACTTCCCGCAATCCGTTGCCCCGTGCGGGTTTTCCTTAAAGGCTCCGGCTTTCAATAGTGCCTTGTTGGGCATAGAATCAGGGCAGCGGCTTGCCCGCACCAAAATAGATCATGCGTTGCAGGTCAAACACGTTGCATCCCCCGCTGCCGGTTCCCATTGCGCACCGCACAGCATGCGGTGCAGCAGCATGCAACAGCGACGATAAAGGATAGAGCACCGATGGCTACCACCAAGAAAGGCGCAGAGCGACTGATCAAGAAGTATCCAAATCGCCGGCTCTACGATACGCAAACCAGTACCTACATCACGCTGGCCGACGTCAAGCAGCTCGTGATGGACACCGAGGATTTCAAGGTGATCGACGCCAAGTCGGGCGACGAACTCACGCGCAGCATCCTGCTGCAGATCATCCTGGAAGAAGAGACCGGCGGGGTACCGATGTTCTCCAGCTCGATGCTCTCGCAGATCATCCGCTACTACGGCCATGCGATGCAGGGCATGATGGGCACCTACCTGGAAAAGAATATCCAGGCCTTCATCGACATCCAGAGCAAGCTGGCCGAGAACTCCAAGGGCCTGTACTCGGGCGAGCCGTTCAGCCCGGACATGTGGTCCCAGTTCATGAACATGCAGGGCCCGATGATGCAGGGGATGATGAGCAACTACATCGAGCAGAGCAAGAACCTGTTCGTGCAGATGCAGGAACAGATGCAGAGCCAGGCCAAGAACATGTTCGGCACGTTCCCGTTCAACCAGCCCGACAAGAAGTAGGGCGGGCGTTCACCGGCTTCCTGCCTGCCCCCTTTCGCCCCCTTTCGCCCCCTTTCGCCCGCTCCCGTTCGCGGGGGCGCGGCGTGCCCGCACGGTGGATACGGCCAGTGCCGCGCCGTGTGGTGGCGTCGTGTTATGGCGTCGACTCCTGATCGCTTTCGCCGCCTGGCTGGCGACTCGATGCCGCTCCCCATGGCCCGTCGCCTGGGGCCCCACGGGCAATCGGTTAAAATCACGCCTATTCGGCTGACGCGCGGAATCCCGCGCCGGCCATCCATCACAAATGTGGCGATTCATTTTGCGGACTCGCCTGCAAAGCCCGAATCGCAATGCCCCCCGAATTCCCAGACATTCGCCACGCGCTTGCCGCCGCGGCCAGGCCCGTTCCAGGCGCCGCTTGCCCGTTCTCCGGTCTTCCGGCTGGGCGCCGGCAGAAGCGCTGCCCAGCGGCGGCGGCTTTCGCATGAGCCGGCTGTTCCTTGCCCCCATGGAAGGGCTGGCGGACTACGTGCTGCGCGACGTGCTGACCGGCACGGGCGGGTACGACGGCTGCGTGTCTGAGTTCGTCCGGGTGACGGGCTCCTTGCTTCCCGATCGCGTCTACGAGCGGGATACCCCCGAGGTTCTCGACGGCGGCCATACACCCGGCGGCACGCCGATGGTGATCCAGCTGCTCGGCAGTGATCCCGAGTGGCTGGCACGCAATGCCGCCCAGGCCGCTACGCTGTCGCCGCATGGTCTTGACCTGAACTTCGGCTGCCCCGCCAAGCTCGTCAACCGGCACGGCGGCGGCGCCATGCTGCTGGCGGATCCGGGGCTGCTGAACCGTATCGTTTCATCGGTGCGCGCCGCGGTGCCCGCCGGCATCGCCGTGACGGCAAAGATGCGGCTGGGCGTGTCTGATACCTCGCTGGCCATCGACTGCGCCACCGCGCTGGCCGAAGGCGGCGCGGCCTCCATCGTCGTGCATGCCAGAACCCGCGATCACGGCTACCGGCCGCCAGCCCACTGGGAGTGGATCGCGCGGATCGATGCCGCGGTGGACGTGCCCGTCATCGCCAACGGCGAGGTCTGGACCGTCGATGACTGGGAGCGCTGCCGGGCCGTGAGCGGCTGCGCCGACGTGATGATCGGCCGGGGCGCCGTGTCCGATCCTTTCCTGGCCCTGCGGATACGCGGACTGATGGAGCGCTCGGCCTGCGCCGAGGAATGGCCGCTCGTGCTCCGCCATATCGCCGACTATCTGAGGAAACTGCAGGACCGCATCGCCTCCTGTCATGAGCACGGGCGCGTCAAGCTGTGGCTCAGCTATCTGAAGCGGACCTGGCCGCAGGCTGCCGAGCTGCACGACGCGATCCGGCGCATGCAGGATTCGCGCGAGGTGCGCGAGGTCATCGAGAGCGCCATGGCGCTCTCGCCGGCGGCGTTATCCGCGCGGGCGTGAGATCGGTGACACCTGCGGAACACACCGAGCCGCCGCGCTGACGCGCCGCGCGGCTCCGGCAGCCGGCAGCCGGCGAGCAACGGGTACCTTAAGCCTCAAGGACCTGCACGCCAGGCGCGGATGTGCGGCGCCAGTCGCCGGCAAACGTTGCCGAACGGTTAAAATGCGCGATTGGCTTCGTACCGCCCGGCGGCCATGTCCCGCCCGGCACGCCCCACATTTGGAAGTAACCGTGAAAAACCCTGCAGAATCAACGACTAACAAAGACCGTATTCCAAATGTGGGATTCGTCAGCCTCGGCTGCCCGAAGGCCCTGGTCGACTCCGAACAGATCATCACCCAGCTGCGCGCCGAAGGCTATGCCATCAGCGGCACCTACGACGGTGCCGACCTGGTGGTGGTCAACACCTGCGGCTTTATCGACGAAGCGGTGCAGGAAAGCCTGGACGCGATCGGCGAGGCGCTGAGCGAGAACGGCAAGGTCATCGTGACCGGCTGCCTGGGCGCCAAGAAGAACGCCAAGGGCGAGGACATCATCACCTCGGTGCACCCCAAGGTGCTGGCCGTGACCGGCCCGCACGCGCTGGGCGAAGTGATGCAGGCGGTGCACACGCACCTGCCCAAGCCGCACGATCCGTTTACCGACCTGGTGCCGCCCGCGGGCATCAAGCTCACGCCCAAGCATTACGCCTACCTGAAGATCTCCGAAGGCTGCAACCACCGCTGCTCGTTCTGCATCATCCCGTCGATGCGCGGCGACCTGGTCTCGCGCCCGGTGGCGGAAGTCATGCTGGAGGCGGAAAACCTGTTCAAGTCGGGCGTGAAGGAACTGCTGGTGATTTCGCAGGACACCAGCGCCTACGGCGTGGACGTGAAGTACCGCACCGGCTTCTGGGACGGCCGTCCGCTCAAGACCCGCATGACCGAACTGGTGGCGGCGCTGGGCGAGCTGGCCAGCCAGTACGGCGCTTGGGTGCGCCTGCACTATGTGTACCCGTACCCGCACGTGGACGAGATCATCCCGCTGATGTCGCAGGGCCATGTGCTGCCTTACCTGGACGTGCCGCTGCAGCATGCGCACCCGGACGTGCTCAAGCGCATGAAGCGCCCGGCCAATGCCGAGAAGACCATGGACCGCATCCGCGCCTGGCGCGCGATCTGTCCCGAGCTGACCATCCGCAGCACGTTCATTGCCGGTTTTCCCGGCGAGACGGAAGAAGAGTTCCAGACGCTGCTCGACTTCATCGCCGAGGCCGAGCTGGACCGCGTGGGCTGCTTTGCCTACTCGCCGGTGGATGGCGCCACCGCCAACGACCTGCCGGGCGCCTTGCCCGACGAAGTGCGCGAGGAACGGCGCGCCCGCTTCATGGAAGTGGCCGAGGAGGTCTCCGCGCGCCGCCTGCAGCGCAAGGTGGGCCAGACTCTGCGGGTGCTGGTGGACGAGATCAACCAGGACGGCGGTATCGGCCGCTCCGCCGCGGATGCGCCGGAAATCGACGGCCTGGTCTATATCGACCCGCCCGCCGGCGCCGCGCGGCGCTACAGGGTCGGCGAGTTCGTCGAGGTGAAGATCACCGGCGCCGACGGTCACGACCTGTGGGGCGAAGTCTGACCGGATTCCGGCGGCCAAGCCTGGATAGGTAAAAGTACGATCGTTCGCTTTCCCCGGCGCGCCGCTATACTGTGCGCTGCAACATCAGCCCAGGAGACACAAGATGACACGTGAAGTGGTGGTGGTGAGCGGCGTGCGGACCGCGATCGGTACCTTCGGCGGCAGCCTGAAGGACTTTTCCCCGACCCAGATGGGCGCCATGGTCGTGCGCGAGGCACTGTCCCGCGCGCAGGTCGGCGGCGACGAGGTCGGCCATGTGGTGTTCGGCAATGTCATCCAGACCGAGCCCCGGGACATGTACCTGGGCCGGGTGGCGGCAGTGGAGGGTGGCGTCAGCACCGACGCGCCGGCGCTGACCGTCAACCGCTTGTGCGGCTCCGGCCTGCAGGCCATCGTCAGCGCTGCGCAAACCATCATGCTGGGCGATGCCGACGTGGCCATCGGCGGCGGCGCCGAGAGCATGAGCCGCGCGCCGTACCTGGCGCAGTCGGCCCGCTGGGGCGCGCGCATGGGCGACGCCAAGCTGCTCGACATGATGCTGGGCGCGCTGCATGACCCGTTCCACGGCATCCACATGGGCGTGACCGCCGAGAACGTGGCCAAGGAATACGACATCGGCCGCAGCCAGCAGGACGAGACCGCGCTGGAATCGCACCGCCGCGCTTCGGCGGCCATCCGCGCCGGCTATTTCAAGGACCAGATCCTGCCGGTCACGCTGAAGTCCCGCAAGGGCGACGTGACCTTCGACACCGACGAGCATGTCCGCCACGACGCCACCATCGACGACATGACCAAGCTCAAGCCGGTCTTCGTCAAGGAAAACGGTACGGTGACCGCGGGCAATGCCTCGGGCCTGAACGACGCCGCCGCGGCCGTGGTGCTGATGGAGCGCGGCGTTGCCGAAAAACGTGGCCTCAAGCCGCTGGCGCGCCTGGTTTCGTATGCGCATGCCGGTGTCGACCCGAAGACCATGGGTATCGGCCCGGTGCCGGCCACCAGGAAGGCGCTGGAGCGTGCCGGCCTGAGCGTGGCCGACCTCGACGTTATCGAAGCCAATGAAGCCTTCGCCGCGCAGGCCTGCGCCGTCAGCAAGGCGCTCGGCCTCGATCCGGCCAAGGTCAACCCGAACGGCTCCGGCATCTCGCTTGGCCACCCGATCGGCGCCACCGGCGCCCTGATCACCGTCAAGGCACTGTACGAGCTACAGCGCGTGCAGGGCCGCTATGCACTGGTGACCATGTGCATCGGCGGCGGCCAGGGCATCGCGGCCATCTTCGAGCGCATCTGAGGCTGACTTGCGGCGCCTAGCGAATCTCCTGTCCTTGCCGGCGCCGGCCCGGCTGCTCGCGGCCGGCCTGGCCACGGCAGCGCTGTGCGGCGCTGCGCTGGCCGCCGGCGGCACCGAGTTGTCCACCAGCACCGCCGGCGCGGCCGACGGCGCCAGCCAGGGCTTCGGCATCAACCAGGCGATCCGCGAAGGCGAGACCAGGCGGGGCACGCAGCTCTCCACGGGCGCCGCGCCCAGGCCCCTGTCGCCGCGTCCCGAATACGCGTCGCTGCCGGTCTACGTAGGCACGCTGGGCGACCAGCCGGTGCGCCTGCGGCTCGGGCCCAAGTCCGACGAGCGCGACAGCGTGCATGGCGAATACAGCGTGGGCCGCGGCGGCGGCGTGCGCCTGCTCGCCGGCGAGTACGAGAACGGGGCCTTCCTGATGGAAGAGTCCAGCGACGGCACCCGCGTCACCGGCAACTGGGAAGGCGCCATCGACGGCGCTGGCGTCGTCCGCGGCAACTGGACCGATCCGGCCAACCCGGCCATCAATCTGCCCTTCATGATCCGGCCGCTCGGCACGCTGGTGATCCCGCCGTTCGACATGACGCCCAACAGCGGCGTCACTTACGCGCCGCCGCCGCCAAAATCGTCGATCTCGGGCTGGTAAGCCCAAGGCAGGACGGCAAGGGGCGGACAGCAAAGGGACCGGCAAGGCGCTTCAGGCCAACGCATGCCCGAATGCTGGTAAGCTCGAAGGCTCATCGAGTCACTGCCAGACAAGGAACCATCGTGTCCGATCGCAAGCCGCCCGAGCCGTCCGGCTCCCATTCCGCCTTCCTGCAAACCGTGGCCGTCCAGCCGGAGCTGGATATCGCGCCCGGCTTTGCTTCGTTCTCGCCGCCCACGCACCGCGGCTCCACCGTGGTGTTCCGCAACCTGGCGGAACTGCGCGCGCACGGCGACGGCGCCACCACCTACTGGCGCTACGGCCTGCACGCCACGCCGACCAGCGAAGCACTCTGCCAGCATCTCGCACTGATCGAAGGCGCGCGTCATACGCTGCTGCTGCCGTCTGGCCTGGCAGCCATCTCGCAGGTGTATTTCGCGCTGGTCAAGTCGGGCGACGACGTGCTGGTCCCCGACAACGTCTACGGCCCCAACCGCGAGCACGGCGAATGGCTGGCGCGCGATTACGGCGTGTCGGTGCGCTACTACGATCCGATGATCGGCGCCGGCATCGCGGGCCTGATCCGCCCGAACACGAAACTGATCTGGATGGAGTCGCCGGGTTCGGTGACCATGGAAATTCCCGACACCCAGGCCATCGTCGCTGCCGCGCGGGCGCGCGGCGTGATCACGGCCATCGACAATACCTGGTCGGCGGGCGTCTATTTCCGGCCCTTCGACAAGGGCATCGACATCTCGGTGCAGGCCCTGACCAAGTACCAGTCGGGCGGCGGCGACGTGCTGATGGGCGCGGTGCTGACCTGCGACGACAAGCTCCACGACCGTATCAGGCGCACCCGCATGCTGATGGGCTGGGGCGTGTCCGCCGACGACTGCTATCTGGTGCTGCGCTCGCTGCCGAGCATGCCAGTGCGGCTGGCCGCGCACGACCGCGCCGCGCGCGAAGTGGCCGAATGGCTGTGCCAGCGTCCGGAAGTGGCCAGGGTGCTGCACCCGGCGCTGCCCGATTGCCCCGGCCACGAGGTGTGGCGGCGCGATTTCACCGGCGCCACGGGGCTGTTCTCGATCGTGCTGCGCGACCGCTATACGCGCGCGCAGGTCGATGCCTTCGTCGAGGCGCTGCGCCTGTTCGCGATCGGCTGGTCCTGGGGCGGGGCGCACAGCCTGGCGGTGCCGTACCACGTGCAGACCATGCGGCCGGCGGGCAGCTGGCCCCCCGCCGGCTGGGAGCACGCGGGTGAACTGGTGCGCCTGTATATCGGGCTGGAGGACACCCGTGACCTGATCGCCGACCTGCGCGCGGCCATGGAAGCGAAGCTGGTGGCCTGAGCAGGCCGGCCCCCCCCCCGGAACAGAGAACGGCCCCGTCTTCGCCAGACGGGGCCGTTCTCTTTTGCGGCAGGCCCGGAGGGTCAGAACTGCACGCTGGCATTGGCCAGGAAGGTGCGCGATGCGCCTGGCAGCACGAAGCCGTCGTAGGTGGTGGTCCAGAAGCGCTTGTCGGCCAGGTTGGTGACCGCGGCGCGCAGCGTGACGGCCTTGCCGGCGACCTTGGTCAGGTAGCGGGCGCCGAGGTCCACCGTGGTGTACGAGGGCACCTTCTGCGTGTTGGCCGAGTTCACGTACATGTCGCCGGTGATCTTGGCGCCGGCCGACAGCGTCAGGCCGCGCAGGAACGGGGTGTCGTACTCGATGCGGGCGGTGGCGATGTATTGCGGCGTGGCGAACACGCGATTGCCGTTGACGGCCGGATCATCCACGCCGGTCGCCTTGGCGTTGAGCCACATCACGCCGCCCAGCAGGCGGAAATCGCGCGCGAAGCGCACCCAGCCGCTGGTATCCAGGCCGGTGAAGCGCTGCGTGCCGTCCTGCACGAACACGTTCGACGTATTGGTGTATTCGTAGCCACGGTCCACGCGGAACAGGGCCACGCTGGCGCCCCAGTCGCGGCGCTCGGTCTTGAAGCCAAGCTCGTACTGCTTGCTCTTGAGCGGGCCGTAGACCTGCGGGTAGTTGGCGTTGGTGATGCTGGCCGAGCCGCCTTGCTCGAGCGCCTGCACGTAGCTGAAGTACACGGTCGAGAAGTCGTCCGTCTTGTACATCAGCGCCACGGTCGGCGAGACCGGGCTGGCCTTGTAGCGCGAGGTGGTCTGCGCCGAGGTGTCGTAGTTGCTCTGGGCGAAGTCCGTATAGCGCAGGCCGGCCAGCACCGAGAAGCGCTGGGTGAACTGGATGGTGTCGCTCAGGTACAGCGACTTCTGCGTGATCTTGTAGTCGCGGTAGGGCATGTAGTCCGTTCCCACGCCTGGCTGCTCGGGCAGCAGCACCGGGTTGTACAGGTTGCTCTGGCCCAGGTAGATGCCGTTGCCGCCGATGCCCGAGTCCAGTTCGCGCACCTGCGTCTGGTAGCCCACGCCCGCCACCACTTCATGCTTGATGCCGCCGGTGTCGAACTTGCCCTGCACCATGGCATCGTAGGCCTGGTAGTAGTAGGCCGTCTTCCATTTGTACTGCGTGTCGGCGAAGTTGCCCGCCGCGTCCTCGACAAACAGGAAGCTGTCCGCGTTCAGGCGGTTCTGGCGCACGAAGCGGTACTTGAAGCTGGCCTTCCATGCGTCATCGATGCGGTAGTCGAGGCCCGTGCCGACGGTCGTCATGTCGGTCTCGTGCGTCGAGTACGGCTGCGCCAGGTTGCGCGCCACCTTGCTGGCGCTGGGCACGGACACGTCCGAGGCAAACGACATGCCGAAGATCGTGCCGCTGGTCTTGCGCTTCCAGTACATGACGTCGGCCGACCAGGTCAGGTCAGGCGTGATGCGGAAGTCCGTGGCCAGCGAGAACACCTGCCGGCGCACATGCACGTTCGGGTCGACCGAGTTGCCGTCCTCGTTGACGGCATTGATGCGGTAGCCGAACCGGTCGTCCACGCCGAAGCGCCCGCCCACGTCCAGTTTTTCGCTCCAGATGTTGTTGGCCTGGTAGCCGAAGGTGAACTGGCGATAGGGCGTGTCGGTCGGGCGCTTGACCACGTAGTTGATGATGCCGCCCGGCGAACCGAAGCCGTACATGAAGCCGGACAGGCCCTTGAGCAGTTCCACCTGTTCGAACGGCTCCAGCGGGATGTCGGTATCCCAGGCGACGAAGTTCTGGCCGTCGACCTTGGTGCCGTTGAGCGGGTCCACGCGCATGCCGCGCACCGCGAAGTACGAGTTCTCCGTGCGGGTGTTGTCGCCGAGGATGGACACGGACGGGTCGTACTTGAAGACATCGTTGGCGGTCAGCGCCATGCGGTCCTGGATCTCCTCGCTGGTCACGCCCACCACGGAGAACGGCGTGTCGACCGGCTTGCGGTCGCCCAGCGCGCCACCGCTGACGCGCTCTACCTTGACCGGGTCGGTGCTGCGCGCGGCAGTGACGGTGGCGGTCGGCAGGGTGGTGTCGGCGGATGCCGCGGTCTGCGCCTGGGCAAGGGCCGGCAGCGCGCCGAAGGCGAGGGTCAGGCCCAGCACTGCGCTCGCGATGGGCGAGAGGCGAAGCGCGGGCGCGCATGCGGCGGCGCACCCTTGCGAAGGGTGGAGGTTAGACATGGAGGGTGAATCCTAGGAAGGTTAAGGTGGGCCTGCCTGCGGACAGGCCCGGACGGTTATGGCGAAAAGCCTGGAAAGGGGCTGTGCGGCGCCCGGCCCCGGGTCAGGAAGGCTCGGCTACCGAGGCCGGCACCTTGGCCGCCGCGGGGTCGCCGCGCGCGGGCAGCGCCCAGACCGAATGGGGCGGTCCGTTGCGGGCGCGGCGGCGCGTGACCAGGGCCAGCACGGCAAAGCCGCAGGCCAGCGCCAGCGCGCCGAGGTCGAAGCCGGCCACGGCCCAGTGGCCTGCCAGCGCGGCGGTCCAGAGGTAGTCGCCCGTTACCAGCGCGTTGACCACCGGCACCAGCAGCGCGCCGGCGGCGGCGACCCACAGCAATTCGATGGCGGCCCGCGCCGGGGCACGCAGCAGCGCCCACGCCAGGGCGACGAAGAAGACCGGGAAGTAGCTCCAGCCGGCGGTGCGTCCGGGCCAGATCAGGGCGCCGCAGAAGGCCGCGGCCACGCCGATGCAGCATCCGATGCACACGCCCACGGTGGCCTGCGCCAGCAGGCGGTGCACGCGCGGCTGATCTGCCTTGCGGGTCTTGCGGCGCGACTCGATCCACAGCAGGTTGCCGGAATAGAACAGGAAGGCGCCGGCCAGGCCGGCCAGCAGGTAGACCAGGCGCAGCGCGAGGTCGCCATAGGTGCCGAAATGCAGGGCGTAGATGGTGCTGTAGATGGCGTGGTTGCCGTCGCGCCCGCCGGGTGTCTGGTTGGCCAGCACCTTGCCGCTGTCGTCGCGGCCGGCGGCGGCATGTACCGAGACCGAGCCATAGTTGCCGAGCGCGCGCGTGGTATCGCCGCGGATCTCGATCAAGGCATTGGCGTCGCCGTAGTGCTGGTAGCGCAGCGACAGCGGGGTGAAACGCTCGCCCGCGCGTTCGCGCGCGGCGGCCATCAGCGTGGCCGCCGGCAGCATCTGCGCCGGCTGCCCCGCTGCCTTCAGTTCGGGCGAGGCGGTGGTCATGCGCGGCAGGGCTTCGAACAGCTTGCCGTCGAAGGCCAGCACGTTGAAGACCATGACCAGCACCATCGCCAGGCACAGCACGGCGCCGGTGATGGCGAACACCAGGTGGAAGGGCAGGCTGAACAGGCCGACCACGTTGTGCGCATCCATCCAGAAGCGCTTGAGGTTGCGGCCCGGCCGGATCGCGAACAGGTCCGGCTTCAGGCGCGGCAGGTGCAGCAGCACGCCCGACACCAGCGCCAGGCCGTACAGCACCGAAATCGCGCCCATGAAGTAGTTGCCCGCCACGGGCACGCCCAGCGTGTAGTGCAGGCTGTTGAGGAAGGCGGCCAGTTCGCCCTGGCTCGCGTCGAGCGAAGTGTCCCTGGGCGTGTTCCTGCCGGCTTCAAGCTTGGCCGAGCTGCTGGTCTGCCACTCGCCGTCCTTGTCCTGCCAGTAGGCGGTGAACTCCGGCTCGTGCACGGTCGGCAGCGTGACGTAGGCGCTGTCGGCGCTTTTCGGGTGCGCCGCCACCAGCTCACGCATGAAGCGGTCGAGGGCGGCCGGGTCGCTCTCCTGCGCCACCGGGCGGTCGGCCACGGAGCGGTGCGGCGACTGCCAGGTATGCAGTTCTTCGTGGAAGACGGTGATGGCGCCGGCGAAGAAGGCGATGAAGAGGGCCCAGCCGGCCATCAGGCCGACCCAGGTATGCAGGGTCTGGTAAAGGCGCAGCGTTGCAGCTTTCATGTGTTGGTCCCGATGCCCCGTGTCATGCCGCGCCGGCGGCCAGCAGGCGCCAGGCCCACAGCGCGCCGAAGGCGGCTGCGTTGCCCGCCGCCAGCCACAGCCAGGCGGCGCGGCTGCTGCGGAACAGCAGCGCGGCACTGATGATGACCACCCACAACGGCAGGCAGGCCAGCAGGGCGCCTATGGCGCCGCTCTCCCAGCCGCCCGGCAGCCAGATCACGGACAGCGCGCACAATGCGACGGAAAGGGGCAGGCCAAGCAGGGTGCCGGCCAGCCATTTCGTACCCATGCCCGGCTGGGGCTTGCGCGGGGTGCGCACGGTTGCCGCGGTCATCGGGTCACCCCATGCTGGCGCCGGCGGCGGGCATCGAGATAGGCGCCCGTGAATGGCCACAGCGAGAGGCCGGTGCCGACCGTGGCCAGCGTGGCCGCGATGGCGCTGGGCCAGCCTTGCAACGTGCTCCACGCCCATGCGGAGACCGCGATGGCCAGCGTCGCCGTCCAGCAGAGCCATGTGCCGCGGCTACGCGCCGCGCCTGCCGCGAACGAGGACAGGAGGCGCTGGTTGGGCGAGGCAAGATAGAAGCAGCAGGCGCCGCCCAACCCTAGCAGCGCGGCAAGCACTTGCATGACAGGTTCATAGCATTTAAGTAAAGGCAAATGATAATGATTCCGATTTAAACTTGCAAGCGCTGCGCATGTGATGCTGCCGGCCGCGCGCGCTGGCGCTACCGGTTCAGGCTGGTACGGGGGGTGGGATACGGGGGGTGCGGGAGGATGCGGGAGGCGAACCCCCGGCATGGCGCCGGGGTGCCGCGGCCGAAGGCCCGGGGGGCCAGGGCCTGGAGGCCGGATGCGGGCGGAACGCCCGGCCGGTCAGCGCGGGAACAGTTGCAGCAGGCCGTCCAGGCCGACATGGTTGAACGCCACGCTGGCCTGCGCGCGCACCACGGGCTTGGCGCGGAAGGCCACCGACAGGCCGGCCACGGCCATCATCTTCAGGTCGTTCGAGCCGTCGCCCATGACGATGGCTTGCGCGGGTTCGGCGCCGATCTGCTCGCAGACCTCGCGCACCGTGCGCGCCTTGACGTCGGCGTTGACGATCTCGCCCAGCACCTGGCCCGTCAGCTTGCCGTTGACGATCTCGAGCGTATTGGCGCGGGTGACGTCGAGCTTGAGGCGGGCTTTGAGCTTCTCCGTGAAATGCACGAAGCCACCCGACACCAGCAGCGTGCGCAGACCCAGCGCCTGCACGGTCTGCAGCATGTTTTCCGCACCCGGCGACAGGCGCAGCCGCTCTTCATAGACGCGGTCCAGCACGCTGGCGTCGAGTCCCTTGAGCAGCGCCACGCGGCGGCGCAGGCTCTCGTTGAAGTCCGTGATCTCGCCGCGCATGGCGGCCTCGGTGATGGCGGAGACTTCGGCCTTGAGGCCGCAGAAATCGGCGATTTCGTCGATGCACTCGATGGTGATCAGCGTGGAGTCCATGTCCATCGCCACTAGGCGGAAGTCCGACAGCCTGCGGCCGGCCGGCACCATGGCCCAGTCGATCGCGCGCGGGCCGCAGTAGGCATCCAGGGCCTCGCGCAGGGCGGGGGTGAGCGGGGCGCAGTCGTCGGCGGCGGCGACGAACTCCGTGCGCGCAGCCAGTTGCGGCGCCTGGGCCAGGGAACGCAGCGCGTCGAGATCGGCGGCGCCGATCGGCGCGAGACTTTGAAGAATCAGGGGCATGGCGTGGATGCGGGCGCGCGGCGCGCGCCCGGTGGCGTTGGGTCCGGAAATGCAGGCCGCCTCGGCGGCCAGGACCCGTATTGTAGACGCCCGCGCGCCCCGGGGGCGCCTGGCGCCGCCCGGGGCTCGCGCCAATGCCTCAGCGCTGCGCCATCGTCATGTAGTCGAGCGTCAGGTTCGACAGCGCGCGCACGCCGTTGACCAGCGCCGGTTCGTCCACATAGAACTCGGGCGAGTGGTTGGAGGCCGCCTTGGTCACATCGGTGCCCTTCGGCGTGACGCCGAGGTTGAAGAACAGGCCCGGCACCTTTTCCTGGTAGAAGGAGAAATCCTCGGAGGCGGTGGCCTTGGGCGCGATCATCCAGTTGCCGTCGCCGGCCACGCGCTTGAGCGTGGGCGCCATCTTGTCGGTCAGCGCGGGCTGGTTGACGGTGGCGTTGTAGAGCTCCACCACCTTGAAGGTGGCTTCGGCGCCGGCGCTGGTGGCGATGGCCTCGGTGGTGCGCTTCATGCGGGCATGGATGTCTTTCTTCATGCCTTCGTCATAGGTGCGCACCGTGCCCATCATCTCGACCTTCTCCGGCACGATATTCATGCGGTTGCCGCCGTGGATGGTGCCCACGGTGATCACCGAAGGCTCCAGCATGGCGTTGACCTGGCGGCTCTGGATGGTCTGCAGGCCCATCACGATCTGCGACGCCACCACGATCGGGTCGATCCCGCCCCAGGGTCGCGCGCCGTGGGTCTGGCGGCCCTTGACGTCGATCCAGAACTGGTCGGCGGCGGCCATCGACGGGCCGCTGCGCCAGGCCAGCTTGCCGGACTCGATGCCGCTGCTCACGTGCAGGCCGAAAATGGCGTCCACCTTGGGGTTGTCCAGCACGCCCTCGGCCACCATCTGCTTGGCGCCCCACGTATTGCTGCCGTTGGGCTCGAAATCCGCCGGGCTTTCCTCGGCCGGCTGGAAGATGAACTTGACCGTGCCCGGCAACTGGTCCTTCATGCCGGCCAGCACCTCGGCCGTCGCCATCAGTATCGCCACGTGGGTGTCATGCCCGCATGCGTGCATGACGTCCACTTCCTTGCCGAGGTACTGGCCCTTTGCCTTCGAAGCGAAGGGCACGTCGACGCGCTCCTTCACCGGCAGCGCATCCATGTCGGCGCGCAGTGCCACTACCGGGCCAGGCTTGCCGCCCTTGAGCACGCCCACCACACCGGTCCTGGCCACGCCCGTCTTCACTTCCATGCCCAGCTTGCGCAGGTGGTCGGCCACCAGCTTGCTGGTGCGCACCTCGTAGTTGCCGAGCTCGGGGTGCTGGTGGATATCCCGGCGCCATGCGATGAGCTGCGCCTCGACGGCCTTGGCGCGGGTGTCGATCTGCGCCTGCAGGCTGTCGGCGGACTGCGCATGCGCGGCGGGCGCCAGGCACAGCAGGCCGGCGGCCAGCGACAGGGCCGACACCGTCGCGCGCAGCGCGTGGCGGCTGGAAGGTCGGGAAAAACGGGCTTGGGATGCTGCCATGAGGTCTCCTCTCTGTGGTGTTGCCATCGATATTGTTTTGTGAAAGACGGGGGTGCGAAAAGCGGGCGGGCGGCGCGCGGAAACGACAGGGCGCCCTAGCGCATGCCAAGGCATGGCGCGGCGGCCTGCCCGCGGGGGGGCAGGCCGGGAATGGCAGGGAGCAGCCGCAAATGGCCGCAAATGGCCGCAAATGGCCGGAAAATGGCCGGAAAATGGCCAGGGCGCGGCTCAGTTCACGCGCAGGCTGTCGACCACCTTGTGCAGGAACGACTCGCAGGCCGCGAGCTGTTCGATTTCGACGTATTCGTCGGGCTTGTGCGCCTGCTGGATATCGCCGGGGCCGCACACCACGGCCGGGATGCCGGCGCGCTGGAACAGGCCGGCCTCGGTGCCGTAGGCCACCTTGTTGACATCGCGGTCGGCGGTCAGCGCGCGCACCAGCTGCGTGATGGCATCCTGCTCGGCGGCGTCGAGCGAGGGCGCCGCGGCGATCTTGCTGATGGCGAGGCCGGCGTCGGCATGTTCGGCGCGCATCTTCGGCAGCAGCACGTCGTTGGCATAGGCCTGGACGCGGGCGAAGATGGCTTCGGGATCGACCCCCGGCAGGTTGCGGAACTCGAACACGAACTCGCACAGTGCCGGGATGGTGTTGAGCGCGATGCCACCCTGGATGGTGCCGGTGGAGGCGGTGGTGAACGGCACGTCGAAGGCCTGGTCGTAGGGCCCCTTGGCCTTGAACTCGTCGGCGATGTCGCGGATGAAGCAGATCAGGCGCGCGGCGTATTCGATGGCGTTGACGCCCTTGGGCGTGAGCGAGGAATGCGCGGCCTGTCCCTTGACGCAGCAGCGATATGCATTGATGCCCTTGTGCGCCACGATCACGCGCATGCTGGTGGGCTCGCCCACGATGCAGCCGGCCGGGCGCACGCCGCGCTCGCGCAGCTCGGCCAGCAGGTAGGGCGCGCCCATGCAGCCGATTTCCTCGTCGAACGAGAGCGCGTAATGCACCGGCTCGCGCAGCCTGGCCTGCAGGATGGTGGGCAGCAGCGCCAGGCTGGTACCGATGAAGCCTTTCATGTCGCAGGTGCCGCGGCCGTACAGGCGGCCGTCGCGCACGACCGCCTTGAACGGGTCGGTGGTCCAGTTCTGGCCGTCCACCGGCACCACGTCGGTGTGGCCGGACAACACGATGCCGCCATCGGTGCTGCCGTCGGCGGCGGGCACGGTGACGAACAGGTTGGCCTTGTCGTTCTGCGGGTTGTAGCTCAGGTGGGGGCGCAGGCCCTTGGCCAGGAAGTGGTCGCGCACGGCCTCGATCAGGCCGAGGTTGGAGTGGCGGCTGGTGGTGTCGTAGCTGACCAGGCGCTGGGTCCAGTCGAGGGCGCTGCCGCGGGTGGCGGCTTCCGCAGGCTTGCTGAGAGTGTCGGCTTGCATGGCTTGTGGCCTTAGGTGAGGCTATGGGTAACGTGTTAAGCAAACGATGCTACACCGTGCCGGCCCGCGGGTCCATGCGCGTTGCACCATCGTGGCGCCGCCGCCCGCGTTGCGCGGGCGGGAAGCCATGCGGCGAGCAATGATCAGGCCAGCTGGCGCAACGTATGCTTGATGGTCTGCGCGCGCACCGCCACGTCGGCCATCTTGGCTTCGATGCGTAGCTTGTCCTGCCCGGCCAGCTTGATATGGCGGTTCTTCTGCACCAGGTCGATGATCTTCATGGCGTCGATCGGCGGATTCGGCAGGAACTGCATGCTGATGGCTGTCTCGCTGGCGTCGATCTTGCGCACGCCCAGCGGCACCGCGGCAATGCGCAGCCGGTGGGTCTCGATCAGCGCCTGCGCCTGCGCCGGCAGGCGGCCGAAGCGGTCGATCAGCTCTTCCTGGATATCGTCCACGCGCTCGGCCGTCTCGCAGTTGGCCAGGCGCTTGTACAGCGACAGGCGTTCGTGCACGTCGGTGCAGTAGTCGTTGGGCAGCAGCGCCGGCGTGCCGAGGTTGATCTCGGTGGTGGCCGCCAGCGGCGCCATCAGGTCAGGCTCCTTGCCCGCCTTGAGCGCTTTCACGGCCGCGTTGAGCATGTCGGTATAGAGCTGGAAGCCGATCTCGTGGATCTCGCCCGACTGCTTGTCGCCCAGCACTTCGCCCGCGCCGCGGATCTCCAGGTCGTGCATGGCCAGGTAGAAGCCCGAGCCCAGTTCTTCCATCTGCTGGATGGCTTCGAGCCGGCGCTGCGCCAGCTTGCTCAGGCCGTCCACGTCGTGCACCAGCATATAGGCGTAGGCCTGGTGGTGCGAGCGGCCGACGCGCCCGCGCAGCTGGTGCAGCTGCGCCAGGCCGAACTTGTCCGAGCGATGGATCAGGATGGTATTGGCGGTCGGCACGTCGATGCCGGTCTCGATGATGGTGGTGCACAGCAGGATGTTGTCGCGCCGCGCGACGAAATCGCGCATCACGCGCTCCAGCTCGCGCTCGTGCATCTGCCCGTGCGCCACGGCGATACGTGCCTCCGGCACCAGCTCGGCCAGCTTGGCGCGCTTGTTCTCGATGGTCTCGACCTCGTTGTGCAGGAAGTAGACCTGGCCGCCGCGCTTGAGCTCGCGCAGGATGGCCTCGCGCAGCACGCCGTCTTCCTCGCGCCGCACGAAGGTCTTGATGGCCAGGCGCTTCTGCGGCGCGGTGGCGATCACGGAGAAGTCGCGCAGGCCCTCGAGCGCCATGCCCAGCGTGCGCGGGATCGGCGTGGCGGTGAGCGTCAGCACGTCCACCTCGGCGCGCAGGGTCTTGAGCGCTTCCTTCTGGCGCACGCCGAAGCGGTGTTCCTCGTCGATGATGACCAGGCCCAGGCGCTGGAAGCGCACGTCGTCGGACAGCATCTTGTGGGTGCCGATCACGATGTCGGCGGTGCCGTCGTTGATCATCTTGATGGCGCCGTCGATCTCCTTCTTGGTCTTGAAGCGCGACAGCTCCACGATGCGCACCGGCCATTCGGCGAAGCGGTCGGAGAGGTTCTGGAAGTGCTGCTCGGCCAGCAGCGTGGTGGGCGCCAGCATGGCCACCTGCTTGCCGCCCATCACCGCGACGAAGGCCGCGCGCAGCGCCACCTCGGTCTTGCCGAAGCCCACGTCGCCGCACACCAGGCGGTCCATCGGCTTGCCCGAGGTCATGTCGGCGATCACCGCGGAAATGGCCGCGGCCTGGTCGGGCGTTTCCTCGAAGCCGAAGCTCTCGGCGAACTTCTCGTAGTCCCTGGGCGAGAGCGGGAAGGCGTGGCCTTCGCGCAAGGCGCGGCGCGCGTACAGGTTGAGCAGCTCGGCCGCCGTATCGCGGATCTGCTGCGCGGCGCGGCGCTTGGCGCGGTCCCACTGGCCGGAGCCGAGCGAGTGCAGCGGCGCGGTGTCGGGATCGGCGCCGGAATAGCGCGAGATCACGTGCAGCTGGTGCACCGGCACATAGAGCTTGCTGCCCTTCTCATAGTCCAGGTGCAGGAACTCTTCGTTGCCCTGGCCCAGGTCGAGCGTCACCAGGCCCTGGTAGCGGCCGATGCCGTGCTCGCTGTGCACCACCGGGTCGCCGATCTTGAGCTCGGCGAGGTCGCGCACCATCGAGTCGACCGCGCTGGCCTGTTCCTGCTTGCGCCGCCCGGTGCGGCGCGCCACGCCCGCGTAGAGCTCGGCTTCGGTGACGAAGACCAGCGGCATGCCGCCATCGGCCGCGGGCAGGGCGAAGCCGCTCTGCAGCGGCGCCACCGCGATGGAGAAGGGAGAATCGCCGGCCAGGAAGGCGGCGAAGTCATCCACCGGCAGCGGGCGCAGGCCGCTTTCGCCGAACAGTTGCAGCAAGGTCTCGCGGCGGCCGGCGGAATCGGCGCACATCAGCACGCGCCGGTCTTTCTTCAGCAGCAGCGCTTCGAGGTTGACCAGCGGATCTTCCGCGCGCCGGTTGACCGACACATCGGGCAATGCCTCGGCCAGCGGCGCGGCGTCGGTGGCGCCGGCCTGCAGCACCAGGCGCGCCAGCGGCTTGGCGGCGGCGAAGAACTGCTCGTCGGAGAGGAACAGGGCCGCGGGTGCGAGCAGCGGGCGCTCGCGGTCATGCCGCATGAAGTTGTAGCGCTGCGTGGTGTCGGCCCAGAAGCGGCGGATGGCGTCGGGCACGTCGCCTACGAAGGCGAGCTGGCTGCCCTCGGGCAGGTAGTCGAACGCGGTCGCGGTTTGCTCGAAGAACAGCGGCAGGTAGTACTCGATGCCGGCCGACGGTACGCCGTTGCCGATGTCCTTGTAGATCGGCGACTTGGTCGGGTCGCCCTCGAATATCTCGCGCCAGCGGCCGCGGAACGCGGTGCGCGCGGCCTCGTCGAGCGGGAATTCCCGGCCCGGCAGCAGGCGCACTTCCTTGACCGGATACAGGCTGCGCTGCGTGTCCGGGTCGAACGCGCGGATGGTCTCGATCTCGTCGCCGAACAGGTCGATGCGGTAAGGCAGCGCCGAGCCCATCGGGTAGAGGTCGATCAGCCCGCCGCGCACGCTGTATTCGCCGGGCCGCATCACCGCGCTCACGTGCTCGTAGCCGGCCAGCGTGAACTGGGCCTTGAGCGCGTTTTCGTCAAGCCGCTCGCCCTGCTTGAAGAAGAAGGTATAGGCCGCCAGGAAGGCAGGTGGCGCCAGCCGGTAGAGCACGGTCTGCGCCGGCACCAGCATGATGTCGCACTGGCCGCCCTGGATATCGTGCAAGGTCGCCAGGCGCTCGGAGACCAGGTCCTGGTGCGGCGAAAAGCTGTCGTACGGCAAGGTTTCCCAGTCCGGCAGCAGCCGCACGCGCAGTTCCGGCGCGAACCAGGGGATTTCTTCGGCCAGGCGCTGGGCATCGGTCGCGTTGGCGCACACCACGGCCAGCATGGGCACGCGCTCGCGGTGCTGGCGGGCGTAGGCGGCCAGCGCCAGCGCATCGGCGGAGCCAGGCAGGCCGGCGACGGTATTGCGCTGGCCTGCCTTGACCAGGGGCAGGTTGGCGAAGGGGGCGGGGCGAATGGCTTCGGGCATCGGGTACGGACTGGCGGTTGGCGTGCTGCGCGCGCTGTAGGTGTTTGGGCCTGGACGGAAAACCGCACGCAATCATGCGAAAAAGGCGCGCACGAAAGAGACCAGGCATGAATGCGCGGCCACGCAACGGCAACGCCCCGCCGGCGTCGCGGGCGGGGGGTGGGCGGTGCATGCGCCGCCCGCAAAAGACAAACGGGCCGCACGCTTTCATCGGCTTTTATCGCCCGCTTGTCCGCGGGCGAAGGCCGTATTATAGAATGCGCACCGAATCCACGTTTCAAGAAGCACGTTTCCATCGCCGCGTTTCCACGGCCGCGCCTGCCTGCCCCCCGAGGGGGCGGAATCCGCCGGCCTTGCAGCGCGTCCTGTGCCCCGCACCCACCTTGCTCCTTGCGCTATCCGTGTCTGCCCGCCGTTTTGCCCTGATTCCCTGTGCCGGTACCGGCAGCCGCGCCGGCGGAAGCCTGCCCAAGCAATACCAGACCGTGGCCGGCAGGCCGATGATCTGGTACGCACTCGCCGCCTTTGCTGCCTGTGACGCCATCAGCGCCACCGCGCTGGTGCTGGCGCCCGACGACATGCCGCTGGAGTCGCGCTTCGGCGCCGATGCCTTTGCCGGCCTGCGCTTCGATACCGCCTTCGTGGGTGGCGATACGCGCCACGCGTCGGTGCTGGCTGGCCTGCATCACCTGGCGCAGCTTGGCGCGACCGATCGCGACTGGGTGCTGGTGCACGATGCCGCGCGTCCCGGACTCACGCCCGCCATGATTCACGCGCTGGTGCGCGCGGTGGAGGGCGAGGGCGGCGAGGAAGACGGCCCCGACGCCGCCATCGGCGGCATCCTGGCCGTGCCGGTGCCCGACACGCTCAAGCGCGCCAACCCGGCGCCCGGCCAGAGTGCGGTGGTGCGCATCGGCGCCACAGTCTCGCGCGAAGGCCTCTGGCAGGCGCAGACTCCGCAGATGTTCCGCATCGGCGTGCTGCGCCAGGCCCTGCAGGAGGCGCTGGCGGCCGGCGCGGTGGTGACCGACGAGGCCAGCGCCATCGAGCGGCTGGGCCTGCATCCGCGCCTGGTGAACGGTTCGCTGCGCAACTTCAAGGTGACCTATCCGGAAGATTTCGCGCTGGCCGAACTGCTGCTGGGCGATGCCGCCGCGGTCAAGTCCTGAACTGCATTGCCTGATCCCGAATCCCGAACTCGTCTTTTTCCTCAAGGAGTGACGCTTCCATGACCCCATTCGATATCCGCGTCGGCCAAGGCTACGACGTGCACGCACTGGTGCCCGGCCGCAAGCTCATCCTGGGTGGCGTGGACATTCCCCACGACCGCGGCCTGCTGGGGCATTCCGACGCGGACGCGCTGCTCCATGCCATCACCGATGCGCTGTTCGGCGCGGCCGGCCTGGGCGATATCGGCCGTCATTTCCCCGATACCGATGCGCGCTTTGCCGGCGCGGACAGCCGCGCGCTGCTGCGCGAGGCGGCCAGGCGCGTGCGCGAGGCCGGCTACGAGATCGGTAACGTGGATGCGACGGTGATTGCGCAGGCGCCCAAGCTGGCGCCGCATATCGGCGGCATGGTAGCTAACCTGGCCGAGGATCTCGAACTGCCCGCGTCGAGTTGCAACGTCAAGGCCAAGACCAACGAGAAGCTCGGTTTCGAAGGCCGTCAGGAAGGGATCGTGGCGCAGGCCGTGGTGCTGATCTGGCGCGGCGCGATCACGCCTTCGCAGGACTGAAGACGCGGCTCGGGGGAGGTCGCCTCCAGGGGCGCGCGGGTAGTGGCGGCGTTCAGCCCGCGGGCGCGGCGGCGCCTTCGGGCGGCACGGCGTAGATGTAGTCGATCAGCCCGGCCATCGGCCCCGAGCGCGCACCGGCCTCGGTGCGCTTGACGAAGCCCATCTGCTGGCACAGCTGGTTGGCCGATTTCATCTCCGGCATGGTACGCACCAGCAGCGCACCGGCGCCGATGTCGCGCGCGCGCTGGATGCATACCTGCATCAGCGTGCGGCCCAGGCCGAGTCCGCGGGCCTGCGGGCTGACCGCCAGCAGGCGTGCCTCGGGCAGGGCCAGCGTGATGGTGCTGCCGTCCAGCGCCTGCAGGGTGGCGCCCGGGTGGCAGAACAGCACCGCGCCGCTGACGCCGTGATCGGTCTCGGCCACCCACCATTCCATTTCCGATGTGTTTGCCGCCAGTACGGATTTCATGCCCTGCTGGAACGATGCACGGCAATCCTCCATGATATCCAGCTCGTACTGCCCGTAAGCCTGCTGGGTCACGGCGGCGATGTCGCCCCAGTCATGCACGGCGGCAAGCCGGTAGCGAAAGCGCGGGGAGGTATGCGAGGGGAGGGTGCTCATGGCGAAGGGGGGCGAAGGCTGTGACCTTGCTGGATTGTAGGCCCTTCGGAGCACAAATGCAGTCAGTGAATTACCGACTTGGCGCGTCGGCAACAAAAGCCGGCGCGGCGGGACGGCTAGCGCCGTCCCGCCCGTGGATGCTTACTCTGCAGCGATCACATTGGCGGCTGCCACGATCACGGCGGCGATGCGGCCCACGTCACGCAGTTGCTGCGCCGTCATGCCTTGCTCGTTCTTGAGCAGATGGTAGTGCGACTTCACGCAGAACTGGCACTTGCCGACGATGGACGCCGCCAGCGCGTACATTTCGAAGCGGCGCTTGTCCACGCCGCCGTGCGTGGCGTACGCGTTCATGCGCAGGCCCGCGGGCTGGCTGGCCAGGTCGGGATCGTCGGCCATCTCGATGTACGGATACCAGACATTGTTCATGCCCATCAGCGCGGCGGCGGTCAGCACCGCGTTGGTTTCCTCGGGCGAGAGCACGCCGGCGTTGCGGATCGCATCGACGAGCACGCGGCTCTTGGCGGCGAAGGCGGCGGCCAGGGCCACGGCCACGGCATCATTGCCCTCGAGCGAGGAGCGCACGATGGTGCCGTCGAGGTTCAGGCGGATATCCTTGGCGTAGTCAGGAATCAGGCCCTTAATCGTGCTGATGAATTCCATACAAATCTCCTATCGGTACGGGCTCAAAAAACCCGCCATGGCGGGTTTCGAGGCGCGGGCCGAAGCCCGCGCGCAGATCGCCGCAGGCCGCCGGCAATGCATCACCGGCAGCCTGCGCAGCATGCAAGCGGTGCGGCTGCTTACAGCGTGGCGCCACCAACGGCGCGGTTGCACGGGCACAGTTCGTCCGTTTGCAGGCCGTCCAGGATACGCAGGACTTCGTCCGGGTTGCGGCCGACGTTCAGGTTGTTCACCGAGACGTGCTGGATGACATTGTCGGGGTCGACGATGAAGGTAGCGCGCAGGGCGACGCCGGCAGCGTGGTCACGCACGCCCAGCTGGTCGATCAGCGAGCCGGTCACGTCGGCGAATTGCCACTGGTCCAGCTTGCTCAGGTCCTTGTGTTCGCGGCGCCATGCCAGCTTCACGAATTCGTTGTCGGTCGAGCCGCCCAGCACGATCGCGTCGCGGTCGGCGAAGTCGCCGTTGAGCTTGGCGAAGGCAACGATTTCGGTCGGGCACACGAAGGTGAAATCCTTCGGGTAGAAGTAAATGATCTTCCACTTGCCTTCGAACGACTTCTCGGTGATGTCTTCAAAGGCCGACTGGCCATTCTCTTCATGGTTGTTGAAACCCGGCTTGACACCGACGACGTGGAAGGCTTCGATCTTGTCACCAACGGTCTTCATAGACTGCTCCTGGATACGGTTGAAGAGAGACGCTCGCGCTGCCGGCCAGCCGGGGGGGCGGGCCGCAGCGCAACGAACATGGATTATGCGTCATCCCCGCAGGCTGGGCTAATTGATATTCTCAAAGAGCCCGATAGCCAGCGCGGGAAGTCCGCGCGACCGGCAGTGCGTGCCAGGCGAGTGCCGGCTGACGACGAATGCCACGAATGCCGGCAGACGATAGTGGCCGCCTGATATTGCGGCCCCGTGTCAGCCAGGGCGGGGGCGCGCCGCACGCGTCGCATCGACCCGCCCGCCAGGGGCGGCGTGCCGGAACCGGAAGTCTACTCCACCGGCGCGCGCGGCGGTTCAGGCGGTCTTGCCCGCCGGCGCCGCATAGACGTGCTGCCGGCCGGCGCGGAAGATCACCAGCGTGGCGACCAGCCCGCACGCCGCGGCGAACATCAGCCACAAGCCGGGCGCGGCCTTGTTGCCGGTGCTGTGGATCAGGTAGGTGGAGATCGCCGGCGTGAAGCCGCCGAACAGGGCCGTGGCCAGGCTGTACGCGAGCGAAAAGCCTGCCGTGCGCACCGCGGGCGGCATCACTTCGGTCAGCGTCACCACCATGGCGCCGTTATAGCTGCCGTAGAGGAAGGACAGCCACAGCTCCACCATCAGCAGGCGGCTG
Source organism: Cupriavidus sp. 2TAF22 (assembly GCF_052115045.1). Lineage (NCBI taxonomy): Bacteria > Pseudomonadati > Pseudomonadota > Betaproteobacteria > Burkholderiales > Burkholderiaceae > Cupriavidus > Cupriavidus sp. 2TAF22. The sequence goes on along the minus strand of NZ_JBFRFX010000013.1, from coordinate 164,350 downwards.
AACGACGGTTCTGCCACCAGCCACGACACCGCCGGGTAGGCCGTGACCAGCGTGGCGATGGTGAAGATGATCAGCAGGGGCTTGCGGCCCACGCGGTCCGACACGGCACCCATCAGCGGCAGCCAGATGAAGTTGGACAGGCCGATGCAGATGGTCACGACCAGGTTGTCGACATCGTCGAGCTTGAGCACGGTCTTGCCGAAGGTCGGCGTATAGGCCGTGATCATGTAGAACGACACGGTGGTCATCACCACCAGCAAGCAGCCGGCAACGATGATGCGCCAGTTCTCGGCCATCGAGCGGTAGATCTCGCTGATGCTGGGGCGATGCTTGCGCGTCTTGAACTCCTCGGTTTCCTCCAGCGAACGGCGGATCAGGAACAGGAAAGGCACGATCAGGCAGCCGATCAGGAACGGCACGCGCCAGCCCCATTCGCCCATCTGCTCGGGCGACAGCAGCGAGTGCAGTATCACGCCGAGCAGGCCGGCGAAGATCACCGCCACCTGCTGGCTGGCCGATTGCCAGGCCACGTAGAAGCCCTTCTTGCCGGGCTTGGCGATTTCGGCCAGGTAGACCGAGACGCCGCCCAGTTCCACGCCGGCCGAAAAGCCCTGCAGCAGGCGGCCCGCCAGCACCAGCAGCGGCGCGGCCACGCCGATCGAGGCATAGCCCGGCACGCAGGCGATCAGCAAGGTACCCAGCGCCATCAGCACCAGCGTCAGGATCAGGCCTTTGCGGCGGCCGTGATGATCGATATAGGCGCCCAGCACGATGGCGCCGAGCGGGCGCATCAGGAAGCCCGCGCCGAAGGTCGCGAGCGAAAGCATGAGCGAAGCGAACTCATTGCCGCTGGGGAAGAACGTCTTGGCGATGGCGGCGGCGTAGAAGCCGTACACCATGAAGTCGTACATTTCCAGGAAGTTGCCGCTGACGACACGGAACACGGTACGGAACCCGTGCTGCTGGGATGGGGAGCTTGACATGTGGCTGTCTCTCGCAGACGCCGCCGGTTGGTCCCGGTGGCTTGATTGTGGTGATGACGGTCAGCGTGGCGGAGGCACCGTTCCCGGGCTTTTGCCTTGTCCTGGGGCGGCCTCCGGCTGATGGCGGGAGTGTGCGCCGGGGCGCTGTCATTCCGCTGTCAAAGGGCTTTCAAACAGATATCAATGGCTGTCGAAAACCTGTCAATGCGAGAGCGGGGTGTGGGGAGCGCCACTTGTCGGGTGCCACAGGAGTCGGCTTCGCAAGCCCGTGCGCGCCCGCAAAAGCGAAAGGCCATCGCGCGGTGCCCAGGCGGGCGCCGCGCGATGGCCTTCGATATGCGCGCCGGAACGTTGGCGCGAAGTGGCGGGAACGAGCGCCTAGGCCCGCTTGAAGAAGGCGCTGACCACCAGCCCGGTGCGCGGGGGCGGGCGGTTGGCCAGCATCAGCCTGCCGCCGTTGCGTTGCAGTATCCGGTTGACGATCGACATCCCCAGGCCTGCGCCCTTGGCTTCGCTGCGCGCGCCGTCGAGCCGGTAGAACGGCCGGGTCAGCAGCGGCAGTTGCGCCTCCGGCACGCCGCTGCCATTGTCGGCCACGGTCAGCACCGCTTCCTTGTCCTCGATGCGCGTGCTGATCTCGACCACGGCCACGCCGTTATCCTCGTCCTTGGCATAGCGCCGGGCGTTTTCCACCAGGTTGTCCAGGATGCGCTGCACTTCCATGCGGTTGGCGACGGCCATGACCGGCTCGCCGGCGCGCACATGCACGCGCACGTCGTCGTGCGCGCCGTAGACGCCCACCGCGTCCTGCACCAGCGCCGACAGGTCCACCGGCTCCACGGTTTCCAGCGCCGGCCGCGCATAGTTGAGGAACTGGCCGATGATGGCGTCCATCTGCTCGATGTCCGCGATCATGGCCTCGCGCGTGGAGTCGTCCACGGGCGACATCTCGGTCTCCAGCCGCAGCCGCGTGAGCGGGGTGCGCAGATCGTGCGAGATGCCGGCCAGCATGACCACGCGATCGTCGTCGAGCTGGCGCAGGTCGTGCACCATCTGGTTGAAGCTGTGATTGGCCAGCGCCACTTCGCTGGCGCCGTGCTCGGGCAACGTGGGCGGGTCGCCGCCGCCGCCGATGGCGCGCGCCGCGTTGGCCAGCCGCTTGAGCGGGTGGTTGACCAGCGAGGTGATGAAGGCGGCGCCGATGATCGACAGCAGCAGCGCGGCGATACTCCACCATAGCCACTGGATGCCTGGCACGCGTTCGAAGCGCTCGGGGCTGATCGCTACCCAGTAGTCATCGCCCTCGATCTCGAAGCTGACCCACACGCCGGGAATATCGTTGACGGTGGTGGCGAGGACGGTGTCCTCGCCGAGCCGGCCGCGGATCTCCTGCTGCACCAGCTGGGTCAGGAAGGGGTTCGTGGTCGGTACCGAGAAGTCGTCGTCTTTCTCGCGCGGGTAGACCTTGATGCCTTCGTTCTGCACCAGGTCGAGCAGCAGGAAGCGCCGCCGCGCGGGGTCGGAATAGAGCAGGGCAGCGCGCGTGAGCTTGACCACGCTGACCACCTGCATGGCAATCTGCTGGGCGCGCGGCGCGCGTTCGAAGAGCCGGTAGCTCTGGAACCAGATACCCAGCGAGAGGGCCAGCAGGAGGGCGATCAGCATGAAGGTTCGCCAGAATAGCGAACCGAACAGGCGCGTAGCCGTGCGGCTGAAAACAGTCGCCACGATCCCCGGCGCCTTACTTCACGCCATCGGGGATGAATACGTAGCCGAGGCCCCAGACCGTCTGGATGAAGCGCGGGTTGCCCGGGTCGGGCTCGATGAGCTTGCGCAGGCGGGAGATCTGCACGTCGAGGCTGCGGTCGAAGACTTCATACTCGCGGCCGCGCGCCATTTCCATGAGCTTTTCGCGCGACAGCGGCTGGCGCGGATGGCGGGCAAATACCTTGAGCACCGAGAATTCGCCGGTGGTCAGGGTGATTTCTTCGTCGTTCTTGGTCAGCGTGCGCGTGGCGAGGTTGAGCACGAAGTCGCCGAAGGCGAACGTTTCCGGCGTCTCCGACGGTGCGCCGGGCACTTCGGCCGGGCCCTTGCGGCGCAGCACCGCATGGATGCGTGCGATCAGCTCGCGCGGGTTGAACGGCTTGGGGAGGTAGTCGTCGGCGCCCATTTCGAGCCCGACGATGCGGTCGACGTCCTCGCCCTTGGCGGTGAGCATGATGATGGGCGTCTGGTCATTGGCGCCGCGCAGGCGGCGGCAGATCGACAGGCCGTCCTCGCCGGGCATCATCAGGTCGAGGACCAGCAGGTCGAAGCGCTCGCGCAACCACAGCTTGTTCATCGCGGTGGCGTTTTCCGCTACCAGTACCGTGAAGCCCTGTTCGCCAAGGTAACGGCGCAGCAGGTCGCGCAGACGGGGGTCGTCGTCTACGACGAGAATCTTGTGACTGGTATTTTCCATGGCGGTATCTTAGCGACAATCGCTTTCGGTCAAAATGGCTTAACAAAAGGTTACATACTTTACCGCGTGGTATGGCGGTGCGCATCCACCCTGCTTGTACACTGCCGCATACCGTTTCCGCAGCTGCCTCCGCGCGCGCTTTTTCTGCTCTGTTCGCGTGCTTTGTCAGCGCATTTCGCGGTTGCCTGCCAGGCTGGCAGGCAAGCCCCGACGGCGTGCGGCTGGATAACGGGATTTCCGGCTTCCGGCGGCCAGACGGCCGCTGTTTCAGAAGCTAAAACCGCTATTATCAATGAAAGTCACCCGCAAGCGCGCCGGGCAACTCCTTTATCATGCCGGCGCGACGGCAGTACTGCTGCTTGCCGCCGGCGCAGCGCTCCCCCAGTCGCCCGGCATCGCACATCTGCTGCCGGCACCGGGCCGGGCGGCTTCCCCCGTCGCTCCCATGCCCGCGGGCACTCCCAATGGCCTCGGCGCCCGCGACGGGTTTCCCCGCAACGACCGCGAGCGCCTGAACCAGGACGAGGCGCGCGCGCACGCCGGCAAGGCCCGCGCCGAGCGCAGCCTCAATGACCGCCTTCCGCGCACCTTGCCCAACGACAAGCTGTCGCCCGACGAGCGACGCAAGCTGCGCCAGAGCCTCTACGACCTCGGCAGGGAGATGTACCAGGGCGGCTGACGCCACTCTGGCATGAGCTTGCCACCATTCGTGGCAGCGGGGATATCGGCGTCCGTCCTACTTGGCCGGGTCCGGGCTTGCACGTGGCTGCCGGCCCCGGCGGCGCAACGCGCTCAGGGCAGGCCGGCGTGCGGCACTTCCACCTCGGTCATCAGGACATGGCCAAGGTGGGAGGCACGCCGCTGCGCCTCGTCGAAGTTCGGCGCCGCGGCGAGGAACAGGGTCCTGCCGTGCGGGCCACCCAGCGCGGCGGCAAAGACGCCCGTGCCGCAGGCGATTTCCTCGGCGATATGGCCGCCCGGCATGACCCGCAGCACGCGGTTGCCGATCGCATCCGCCACCCACAGCGCGCCTTCGGCATCCTGCGCGCAGCCGTCCGGTGCGACCCTGGCGCCGCCCAGGACCTGCGCCAGTTCGGTCCCGGCAGGCTGGCTGCCGAACAGCGCCCAGTCGCGCCGCGGGCCCAGCGAGCCATCGTCGTGCAGGTCGAAGGCCGATATGCGGTTGCCCAGGGTCTCGCCCACCACCAGCGTCTTGCCGTCCGGCGTGATCACCGAGCCATTGGGGAAGAACAGGCCATCCGCCACCACCGACACCGTGCCGTCCGGGTCGACGCGCGCCAGGCTGGCGGTGCGCATCGGCGCGCCGGCCATCAGGTCGAAGCCGAAATTGCCGACGTAAGCGCGGCCGTGCCGGTCGACCACCATGTCGTTGACGTGCCCGGTGGCGACGGCCGAGAGGTCGGCGTGCACCGCCAGGCTGCCATCGGGCTCGCGCCGCAGCAGCTTGCGGTCGCGCATGGAGACGATCAGCAGGCGCCCGTCCGGCAGCCAGCCAAGGCCGGACGGCTGCTGCGGCACCTCGGCGATCTGCTCCACGCTGCCGTCCAGGCTCACCGCGATCACCCGCTGGCTATAGAAGTCCGAGAGCCAGAGCCGGTCCTCATGCCAGCGTGGGCCTTCCAGGAAGGTGTGGCCCTCCGTCAGCACCGACAGTCTGCGTTGCGCCATGCGCGTCTCCTTTGTGATCTTTCGATCTTGTGATTGGTGTGCCTTTCATCCAATACGATTTACGGGGAGACCGCAAGCGCACCGCGCCCGGACAGCAAAGCGGGATCAGGCGCGCGGCTGGAAATGCCGCAGGAAATCGACGAACACCTCGGCCGCGAGCTGGGCGTCTTCGGCGGTGATGGTCTCCAGCGGATTGTGGCTGATGCCACCGTTGCCGCAGCGCACGAACAGCATGGCCACATCGGTGATGCGCTGCATCATCATGGCGTCGTGGCCGGCGCCCGAGGGCAGCTCGAACGCGTCCAGCCCGCGCTTCCTGAGCACGGCGCCGAACTGGTCCATCAGCCAGCGCGCGCAGGGCGCATTGTTGACCGGCGTCACCCGTTCGACCTCGGCGGCCAGGCCGCGGCGCGCCGCGATGGCCTGGATGCCGGCCAGGATGTCGGCGATGGCGGCTTCGCGGATGGCGTCCTCGCCGGCACGGATGTCCATCGAGAACACGCATTCGGCGGGAATGACGTTGCTGGACCCGTTCGGCACCTGCAACTGGCCGACGGTACCCACCAGCGTCGGCGCCTCGCCGCAGCGCCGCTCCACCAGCAGCACCATCTCGGCGGCGGCGGCGGCGGCATCCTTGCGCATGGTCATGGGCGTGGTGCCGGCGTGGCTGGCGAGGCCCTGCACGCGCACCTGGAAACGGCTGCTGCCGGCGATCTGCGTCACCACGCCGAGCGGCAGTTCGTGGTGGAGCAGGACCGGCCCCTGTTCGATATGGACTTCGACGAAGCCGTGCAGGGTGGCAGGGTCGACCGCAGCAGCCCGCAAGGCATCGGGGTCGCCCGCGCCCGGCAGGCCGGAGGTGGCCAGCGCTTCGCGCATCGTTACCCCATCGGTATCGCTGCGCTCCGGCAGGGCCGGGTCGAAGCGGCCGGCCAGCACGCTGCTGGCCAGGAAGCTGGTCTTGAAGCGCAGCCCTTCCTCCTCGGCAAAGGCCACCACGTCGAAGTGGTAGGGCAGGCGGATGCCGGCCGCGTTGAGCGCACCCGCCACGGCGACCGGCAGCAGGATGCCGAGCCGGCCGTCGTAGCGGCCGCCGTTGCGCACCGTGTCGAAGTGCGAACCCGTCATCAGCACGCGGGCCGCTTCGCCCGCGGCGGGATCGGCGGCGTAGCGGCCGATCACGTTGCCAATGGCGTCGATGCGCACCGCCATGCCGGCTTCGCGCATCCAGTCAGCCAGCTGGGCTTGCGCGGCGCGGTGGGCCGTGGTCAGGTAGGCGCAGGTCAGGCCGCCTTCCATGTCCGAGAAGCGCGCCAGCGCGGCGGCCTGGTCGAGGATGGCCTGGCCGAGCGACAGGCTGGCTTGCGGGGATTGGGCGGATTGGGCGGATTGGCTGGGTTGGGCCGATGGGGTCATGGCAGGCAGGGCAGGGGGAAGCGCAAATGGCCGCACGCCCTTGGGCGGGCAGCGCGGATCAGGACAATCAGATTCAGGATGATAGCGCCGGCGCGCCGGGGGCGGTGCCTAGCGGTTGAGCATCCACGTCTTCCATGCAATCCACAGCTTGCGCATGGGGGTGAGCGAGATGCGCTGGCCGAGCACCTGGAAGTCGCTGGCCTCGAGTTCGTCGAGCAGCGTCTGGCAGAGCGCGCCCATCACCAGGCCGGCGCGCTGGGCACGGCGGTCGGTGCGCGGCAGCAGGGCCAGCGCCTCGCGGTACAGCGTGCGCGCCTGGCCGGCCCGTTCGCGCATCAACGCCACGAAGCGGTCCGAATGCGTGCCCTGGGTGATCTCCGAGGCAGGCACCTGGAAGCGCTGCAGCGTGTTTACCGGCAGGTAGATGCGGCCGCGGCGCGCGTCCTCGCCCACGTCGCGCAGGATATCGACCATCTGCAGCGACAAGCCGAGCTTTTCGGCGAATTCGAGCGTGCGCGGATCCTGGTAGCCGAGCATGCGCGCGCTCATGGTCCCGACCACGCCGGCCACGCAATGGCAATAGCGCGCCAGCGCGATGTCGTCGAGGTAGCGGGACTGGGTCAGGTCCATCTCCATGCCTTCGAGCACCTCGCCGAACATGGCCTGCGTCAGGCCGCTGGCCTGCAGGTGCGGCTGCAGCGCCTTGGTCACCGGGTGGGTGGGGGCGCCCCTGAACATCTGGCCGAGTTCGTTGCGCCACCAGGCAAGCTGCTGGTGCGCCACGCTTTCATCGTGGGTGTCATCGACGACCAGGCTGAGTTCCTTGCACCAGGCAAAGAGCGCGGTCATCGCCTGCCGCCGCGCGGGGGGCAGGAACAGGAGGCTGTAGTACAGGCTGGAGCCGCTCGCGGCGGCTTTTTCTTGGCAATACTGATCGGGCGTCACGCCGTTCTCGGGTCGGTGAAGTGGGGCATTCCGCGGTGCGCGGCGGGGTCCGCGCGGGCGACGCGGCGGATTGTAGCACTGCGCTCGCGCGGCCCGCGCCGCCGCCGCCGCGGGTGCAGCGGATGCAGCGAGGGGCCGGAACGCGCGCAAGGTCTCGCCCGGACACGGCTGCGGCATTTCGCCACTGGAGCCAGGCTGCGGCCTGGCGCCTGTGCTTTCTGCGCCCGGCCGGCCGGTCCGCGGGCGCTTTTGGCTGTGTCCGTCGCGGATGGCAATTTGACGCATCCGGGTCAGCCCCGCTATATTACTGACCGACGAGTTATTAAATTCGCCATCGTCCCGTGCATAGCCCGCAGTCCCACCGCGCAGTCCCACCGATCTCACGCTTAACTCATGCCAGTGCCTTGTCCCAGGCCGGATGTTGCGGCCGTCGATGTGCTTTTCCCATCGCTTCCTGATGTTGCCAGGCCCGCTTCCGGGACTGGCGGGCTGCGCATGCCCGGACGGGTCACCACGCTGGCGCTGGCCTGCCTGCTTTGCCTGCTGGCCGGCTGCGGCCCCAAGGCCGCGCGTGCGCCGGAGATCCGCCCGGTGCGCCTGATGCACCTGCAGGCGGGCGCGGGCAAGACCGATCTGGAGTTCTCCGGCGATGTCCGGCCCCGCATCGAGTCGCGGCTGGGATTCCGCGTCGGGGGCAAGATTGCCGCCCGGCTGGTGGACGTGGGCGCCACGGTGCGCAAGGGGCAGCCGCTGGCGCGTCTCGATCCGACCGACCTGGGTCTGGCCGAAGCCAGTTCGCGCGCGCAGTTCGATGCGGCCAGGACCGACCGCGATCTCGCCGCGGCAGACCTCAAGCGTTACAACGACCTGTTCGCCAAGGGCTTTATCAGCGCCGCGGAGCAGCAGCGCCGCCAGGCCACGCTGGACGCTGCCGCGTCGCGCCTGCGCCAGGCCGAGGCGGGGCTGCGCAACCAGTCCAACCAGACCGCCTATGCGGTGCTGCCCGCCGATGCCGACGGCGTGGTCACTGCGATCGATGCCGAAGTCGGCCAGGTAGTCACGGCCGGGCAATCGGTGGTGCGGGTGGCGCAGACCGCCGAGAAAGAAGTGGCGGTGGGCCTGCCCGAGGATCAGGTGGAACGCCTGCGCGGCATTTCCGACGTGACGGTGCGGACCTGGGCCGGGCCGGCTCGTGCGCTGCCCGGCCATGTTCGCGAGATCGCGCCGATGGCGGACCCGGTCACGCGGACCTACGCCGCGCGCATCAGCGTGCCCAACCCGCCGGCCGACTTCAAGTTCGGCATGACCGCGGTGGTGACCTTCACCCGTACCGGCGACAGCACGGCGCTGCGCGTGCCGCTGTCCGCCTTGCTGCAGCAGGACGGCAGCAACCAGGTCTGGGTATACGAAAGCGCTGCCGGCACGGTAAGCCCGGTCAGCGTGACGCTGGGCGAGCTGCAGGGCAACGAAGTGCAGGTCACCAAGGGGCTGGTGCCGGGGCAGACCATCGTCACGGCCGGCGTGCACCTGCTCAAGCCGGGCCAGAAGGTCAAGCCGCTGCAATCCGTGGCGCCAGCCACCGCGCGCAACTGAGGCGCGCTGCATGGAACATTCCCGCTTCAATCTTTCGCGCTGGGCGCTCGAGCACCAGCCGCTGACCCGCTACCTGCTGGTGGTGCTGCTGCTGGGCGGGCTCTTCGCGTTCTTCCAGCTCGGGCAGGACGAGGATCCGCCCTTCACCTTCCGCGTGATGGTGGTGCAAGCCTTCTGGCCCGGCGCCACCGCCGAGCAGATCGCGGTGCAGGTGACCGACAAGATCGAGCGCCAGTTGCAGGAAGTGCCGTACGCCGACAAGATCCGCAGCTTCTCCAAGCCCGGCGAGACCACGGTGATCTTCCAGCTCAAGGACACCTCGCCGGCCAGGGACACCGCGCAGATCTGGTACACGGTGCGGAAGAAGGTCGGCGACATCGCGCAGACGCTGCCGGCGGGCGTGCGCGGGCCATACTTCAACGACGAGTTCGGTGACGTGTACGGCTCGATCTACGCGCTCTCCGCCGACGGTTTCAACTACAAGGAGCTGCGCGAGTACGCCGACCTGGTGCGCCAGCAGCTGCTGCGCGTGCCCTCGGTGGCCAAGGTGGCGCTGATCGGGCTGCAGGACGAGAAGATCTTCATCGAGTTCAACCAGGCCCGCTTCGCCCAGCTCGGCCTCGATATCAACGCCATCGCCGACCAGATCTCGCAGCAGAACAGCATGAACGCCAGCGGCGTGCTGGTGACGCCGGGCGACAACCTGCAGGTGCGCCTGTCGGGCCAGTTCGCCAAGGTGGCCGACCTGGAGAACCTGGTACTGCGCGGGCCCAGCGGCGCGGCCAATATCCGCCTGGGTGACATCGCCCACGTCTACCGCGGCTATGTAGACCCGCCGCAGAGCAAGATGCGCTTCCAGGGCAAGGAAGTGATCGGCCTCGGCATCTCGATGGAGAAGGGCGGCGACATCATCGCGCTGGGCAAGAACCTGCGCGCCGCCATGGACGGCATGCGCGGGCAGCTGCCGGTCGGCATCGAGCTGGACCAGGTGCAGAACCAGCCCGAGGCGGTGGAGCGCTCGGTGGGCGAGTTCGTGCACGTGCTGATCGAGGCGGTGGTGATCGTGCTGGGTGTCAGCTTCGTTTCGCTCGGCCTGCACACCAGGCCGTTGCGGCTGGACGTGCGCCCGGGGCTGGTGGTCGCATTGACCATCCCGCTGGTGCTGGCCGTCACCTTCCTGTTCATGAACATGTTCGGCATCGGCCTGCACAAGATCTCGCTCGGCGCGCTGATCGTGGCGCTCGGCCTGCTGGTGGACGACGCCATCATCGCGGTGGAGATGATGGTGCGCAAGCTTGAAGAGGGCTTCTCCAAGATGGAGGCGGCCACCTTCGCCTACACCTCCACCGCGATGCCGATGCTGACCGGCACGCTGATCACCGCCGCCGGCTTCCTGCCGGTGGGGCTGGCACGCTCCACCGTGGGCGAGTACACCTTCGCCATCTTCGCCGTGACGGCGCTGGCGCTGGTGCTGTCGTGGCTGGCCGCGGTCTACTTCACGCCCTACCTGGGCTACCTGCTGCTCAAGGCCAGGCCGGCCGGCGAGGGCGCCCATCACGAAGTCTTCGACACGCCGTTCTACAATCGCTTCCGCCAGCTGGTGAACTGGTGCGTCACCTGGCGCAAGACCGTGATCGCCGTCACCCTGGTGGCCTTCGGGCTCGGCTTGTACGCCTTCAAGTTCGTCGAGAAGCAGTTCTTCCCGGATTCCAGCCGCCCCGAGCTGATGGTGGAGCTGTGGCTGCCCGAAGGCAGCAGCTTCGCCCAGACCGAGGCCGAGACCAAGCGCTTCGAGCGCGCGCTGCGCGCGGACCGCGAGATCGCCAGCCTGACCAGCTTCGTCGGCAGCGGCGCGCCGCGCTTCTACCTGCCGCTGGACCAGATCTTCCCGCAGAGCAACGTGGCCCAGGTGATCGTGCTGCCCGCCGACGTGGCGTTGCGCGACCGCGTGCGCCAGCGCGTCACCAGCCTGCTGGCGACCGATTTCCCGCAGCTGCGCGGACGTGTCAAGCTGCTGCCGAACGGCCCGCCCGTGCCTTACCCGGTGCAGTTCCGCGTGATCGGCCCGGACGCCGCCGGCGTGCGCAAGCTGGCCGACCAGGTCAAGGCCGTGATGAGCGCCAACCCCAACACGCAGGGCGTCAACGATAACTGGAACGAGAGCGTCAAGGTGCTGCGCCTGGATATCGACCAGGACAAGGCGCGCGCGCTCGGCGTCAGCAGCACCGCCATCGCCCGCGTGACCCAGACCGTGCTCACCGGCGTGGCGGTCGGCCAGTATCGCGACGGCGACAAGCTGATCGATATCCTGATGCGCGCCCCGCGCAACGAGCGCGATGCCATGTCGGACCTGCAGAACGTGCAGGTGCCCACGGCCAATGGCCGCGTGGTGCCGCTGACGCAGGTGGCGCGCATTGCCTTCCGCTCCGAGCCCGGCGTGATCTGGCGCGAGAACCGCGACTTCGGCGTGACCGTGCAGTCCGACGTGGTGGAGGGCATCCAGGGACCCACCGTGACCGCGCAGATCAATCCCAAGCTCGATCCGCTGCGGGCGCAGCTGCCGGCCGGCTACCGCATCACCATCGCCGGCGCCGAGGAAGAAAGCGGCAAGGCCGGCGCTTCCATCGCCGCGCAGTTGCCGCTGTGCATCTTCCTTATCTTCACGCTGCTGATGCTGCAGCTGCACAGCTTCTCGCGCGCGCTGATGGTGTTCCTGACCGGCCCGCTGGGGCTGATCGGCGCGGCCGCCACGCTGCTGCTGCTGAGCGCGCCGATGGGCTTCGTGGCCCAGCTCGGCATCACCGCGCTGCTCGGCATGATCATCCGCAACTCGGTCATCCTGGTCGACCAGATCGAGCAGGACGTGCGCGGCGGCGCGGCGGTATGGGATGCGATCGTGGAATCGGCGGTGCGCCGCTGCCGCCCCATCATCCTGACCGCGGCGGCGGCCGTGCTGGCCATGATCCCGCTGTCGCGCTCGGTGTTCTGGGGGCCGATGGCCGTGGCCATCATGGGCGGGCTGATCGTGGCCACGGCGCTGACGCTGCTGTTCCTGCCGGCGCTCTATGCGGCCTGGTTCCGGGTCAGGGCGCCGGAGGCAGGATCCGCCCTGGTGGCGCGCTGAGCGCCGGATGCGGGGCGCTGCCGGCGCGCCCCGCGACTCACATCGCTTCGAACACCACGTCCTGCGCGCCTTCCCACAGCACCTTGGTGCCGAGCGCCCGCAGGTTTTCCTTGCCTTCCACGATGGTCAGGAAGTGGTTGCCGGCAAGCTGGCCCATCTTGCTGGCGAAGCAGCAGCTGCCGTAGGCCAGGATGATCTCGGTCTCGCTGTAGCCACCCGGGTAGAACAGGATGTCGCCCACCGACGGGTGGCTGGTGTGGTTCTCGAAGTCCACGCCGAGCCTGAACTCGCCCAGCGGGATCCAGCAGCCTTCGCCGCTCCAGCGCACATGGATCAGTTTTTGCCGGTAGGGCAGCAGCTTGGTGAAGGCCGCCACGGTCAGCGGGGCGTCGGGGTTGGTCTCGGCGACGAACTGATAGCCGCCGGCGGCGATGCGGATGCGGGCCATTGAGGCTCTCCTTGTCTTGTCGGAAAATCGGGCAGAAATGCGCGCGCCGCCGGGTTGGCCGGCGGCGCGCGGGAAAAGCAGGCGCAATGTAGCTTAGCCTAGTGCCTTCACCAGGCTTTGCGCAAATGCGATCAGGCTGCGGTCGCTGCCGGCGGGGCCCATCAGGGACAGGCCGAGCGGCGCGCCGGCGCGGCCCGACAGCGGCAGGCTCATCTGCGGGAAGCCGGTCAGCGGCGCCAGGCAGAGGATCTGGGACGAGCGGTTGCGGTAATCCTCGAGCGTGTCGCCGTCGGCGTCCGAGAGCGGCGCGATGTCGGGCATGCTCGGCATCAGCAGGACGCCGTCGTCGCCGAGCAGGGCGCCGATGTGCGCGGTGACGGCGCGGCGGAGCGCGCTCGAGGCCTCGAACTGCGCCGCCGTGACCCCCTTGGAAAAGGCAAAGCGCCCGGCCACGTCGGGGCCGAGCTGCAGGCCGTATTGCTCGATCAGCTCGCCGTCGGCCTGCCAGGCTTCCCAGCCCTGCACGTAGCGGAAGGCCCACCAGATATCCTCGATCGGCCGGTCCGCCACGGCGACCGGCGCGGCCTTGCCGAGGGCGGCTTCGATGCGGCCGACCACCGGTAGCAGCGCATCCAGCGCGGGCGCGGTGGGCAGGCGGAACAGGTCTTCGGCCAGCAGCAGGCGCGGGGCCGACGGCAGGGGGCGGCTGTCGGTGCCCAACAGGACGTCGGCCACGCGCGAGAAGGTGCCGATATCGCGCGCGAAGAAGCCGCAGGTGTCGAGGCTCTCGGCCAGCGCCAGGGTGCGCTCCAGCGAGATGCGGCCGTGGGTGGGGCGGATGCCGTACAGGCCGCAATGGCTGGCCGGCGCGCGCACCGAGCCGCCGGTGTCGCTGCCGAGCGCGAAGTCGCACAGCCGGTTGGATACCGCCGAGGCCGAGCCGGACGAGGAGCCGCCGGTGATGCGCCCGGGCGCAGCGCCGTTGACCGGCGAGCCGTAGTGGGCGTTCTTGCCGTTCATCGAGAAGGCCAGTTCGTCGGTATGGGTCTTGCCGACGAAGGCCGCGCCGGCGTCCAGCAGGCGCTGCACGGCGGGTGCGGTGCCGGTCTTGATGCCGGACAGCGCCAGCACATGCGGATTGCCGCCGCCGGTGGGGTAGCCGGCCACGTCGAACAGGTCCTTGGCCGCGAAGGTGAGGCCGTGGAGCGGGCCCGACGGCGCATTGGGGACGTCGGCGGCGGGATACGGCATGAAGGCGCGGGCGGGATGGGTGGCCAGGGACATATCGGTCGGGTTCCTAGTATCGGGATTCTCAGGCGGCAACTTCTGCAACGGCGGGCTCGGACACCAGCATACAGCTCACGCGGTGTCCGTGGCCAAGATCGGTGGCGGCGGGCACCTGGGCCAGGCAGGACGGGCGCGCATGGGCGCAGCGCGGCGCAAAGGTGCAGCCGGGCGGCAGCGCGGCCAGGTCGGGCGGCGAGCCGGCAATGGTCTGCAGCCGCTGGCCGCGGTCCATGCCGTGCTGGCGGCTTTGCAGCAGCGCGATGGTGTAAGGGTGGCGGGCGGCGCGCAGCAGCGTGCGGATCGGCCCTTCCTCGACGATGCGCCCGCCGTACATCACCGCCACGCGGTCGGCGATCTCCACCGCCGCGCCGATGTCGTGCGTGACGAACACGATCGACAGGCCCAGCTCGCGCTGCAGCTCGCGCAGCAGGATCAGCACCTGGATCTGCACGGTGGCGTCGAGCGCGGTGGTGGGTTCGTCGGCCAGCAGCACCTTGGGGCTGGCCGACAGCGCCAGCGCGATCATGGCGCGCTGGCGCATGCCGCCGGACATCTCGTGCGGGTAGGCCGCCAGGCGCCGCTCGGGGCTGGGAATGCGCACCGACTCCAGCGCGCGCAGCGCGCGCTGGCGCGCCTCGGCGGCGGACACGCGCGCATGGGTGCGGATGCACTCGATGATCTGCTGGCCCACCGTGTAGACCGGGTCCAGCGCCAGCAGCGGCTCCTGGAACACCATCGCCACCGTGCCACCGCGCAGGCGCTGCAGCGCGCGCGCATCGAGCGCCATGACGTCGGCGCCGTCGATGCGGATGCTGCCTTCCATGCGCGTGCGGCGCGGCGGGTGCAGGCGCATCAGCGCGCGCAGGGTCACGCTCTTGCCCGAGCCGGACTCGCCGATCAGGGCCAGCGCCTCGCCCGGCGCCACGTCCAGCGACACGCCGTTGACGGCGCGGATGGTCTTGCCGCTGCCGGAGAAAGTCACGCGCAGGTCGCGCACCGATACCATCGGGGCCGTGGAGGCTTGCTGTTCGGTGTTGTTGTCTTGTGGGGTCACTTGTGGGGTCACTTGTGGGGTCACGATAAGCCTCGCTCAGATCCTTGCAGCCAGATGGCGGCTGTGGCCGCCGTCCGCATTGGCCATCAGGCAGGCCACGGGATGCCCGGCCAGCGCGTCGGACAGCACCGGCGCGCGGCGCGCACAGACCGCCTCGGCCATGGCGCAGCGCGGGTGGAAGCTGCAGCCGGATGGCGGGTTGATCGGGTTGGGCGGATCGCCCGCCAGCGGCGCGACCAGGGTGCGGTGGTCCGGGTCGGTGGCCGGCATCGAGGCCAGCAGCGCGCGCGTGTATGGGTGGGAAGGGTTGGCGTAGAGCGTCTCGGTGTCGCCCACTTCGACCACCTTGCCCAGGTACATCACCATCACGCGGTCGCACAGGTAGCGGATCACGTTGAGGTCGTGGCTGATGAAGACGTAGGTGAGGTCGAACTCGGCCTTGAGCTCCAGCAGCAGGTTCAGCACCTGCGCTTCGACCGACTTGTCGAGCGCCGAGACGGCCTCGTCCAGGATCACCAGGCGCGGGCGCAGCACCAGCGCCCGGGCGATGTTCACGCGCTGGCGCTGGCCGCCGGACAGCTCGTGCGGATAGCGCCCGGCGAAGCGCGCCGGCTCCAGGCCCACGCGGTCGAGCAGGGCGCGCGCCCGCGCGCTGGCCTCGGCCGCGCCGATGCCGTGCACGCGCGCGGTGAAGGCGATCGATTCCTCGATGGTCAGGCGCGGGTTGAGCGAGGAGTAGCTGTCCTGGAACACCATCTGCACCTGGCTGCGAAAGCGCTTCATCGGCAACTGCGCCGAGCCCACGCCCTGCGCGTCGAAGATCAGCTCGCCGCTGTCCTGCTCGATGAGCTGCATCAGCAGGCGCGCGGTGGTGGACTTGCCGCAGCCCGATTCGCCCACCACGCCGAGCGTCTCGCCCTTGAGGACCTCGAAGCCGACGCCGTCGACGGCGCGTACCACGCCGGCGCGGCGCCCGGGGATCTTCGACTTGAGCGGGAAATGCTTGACCAGCTCGCGGGCGATCACCAGCGGCTGGGCCGGGCCGCCGACGTCGGCGTTGCGCAGGGCTTGCGGCAAAGTGGTTTCGGTCATGGCGTCAGTCCTTGATTTCCATCGCCGAGCGGATGCCGTCGGCGAGCAGGTTGAAGGAGATCGAGGTCAGGAAGATCATCGCGCCGGGCAGTGCGGCCACCCACGGCTGCGTGTAGATGGCGGTGCGCAGCGTGTTGAGCATCAGGCCCCATTCCGGCTCGGGCGGCTTGACGCCGAGGCCGAGGAAGGACAGCCCCGAGGCCAGGATCATCGACACCGAGATCAGGCTGGTGGCGTAGACGAAGATCGGGCCCAGCACGTTGTTGAGCACGTGCGCGCGCACGATGGTGAGCGACGACGCGCCCGAGGCGCGCGCCGCGTCGACGAATTCGCGGTTGCGCACCTGGGTGGTCACGCTCTCGGCCACGCGCACGATCTGCGGCACGAACACGATGGTGAGCGACAGCAGCGCATTGCCCACGCCCGCGCCCAGCGTGCCCGACAGCGCAATGGCCAGCAGCACGGAGGGGAAGGCGTAGAGGATGTCGACCAGGCGCATGATCACGGTATTGGTCCAGCCGCCGGCGTAGCCCGCCACGATGCCCAGCGCGCTGCCGACCACGAAGGCGATCAGCACCGGCGTGATGCCCATGAACAGCGACAGGCGCGCGCCCAGCATCAGGCGCGAGAGCATGTCGCGCCCGAGTTCGTCGGTGCCAAGCAGGTAGTGCTCGGTGCCGACGGGCTTGAGGCGCTTGAGGATCGACGCGGCGTAGGGATCGGCCGGCATCAGCGCCGGCGCGAAGAGCGCCATCAGCACCAGCGCCAGCAGGATCAGCGCGGCCAGCATGGCCAGCTTGTTGCGCAGCAGGCGCCGGCCGACCGTGGTCCAGTAGCCGGGCGAGCGCTGCACGAGCGGCGCGACGGCGGGCTTCTTCAAAGTCATTTCCATGATGGCTTCCGGTTGGCTTGCTGGGTCAGTTGCGCTGGATGCGGGGATCGAACAGCGTCTGCAGCGCGTCCACCAGCAGGTTCAGCAGCACGAAGAACACGGCCAGCACGAGGATGGTCCCCTGCAGCAGCGGGAAGTCGCGCTGGAAGATCGCCGAATTGAGCAGGAAGCCGGTGCCGGGCCAGGAGAACACGGTCTCGATCAGGATCGAGCCGCCCAGCAGGTAGCCGAGCTGCAGGCCCATCACCGACAGCGCGGTCGGCGCCACGTTCTTGAGCACGTGGCGGAACACCGCGAGCTCGGACAGCCCGCGCGCCTTGAGGCCGACGATGAACTCGTTGGAGAGGATCTCCGCGACCAGCGCGCGGATGGTGCGCGCGACGATGCCCATCGGAATCACCGACATCGTGATCGCCGGCAGCAGCATGTACTGCAGATGTTCCCAGTCCCATTGCCAGTCGGCGGAGCCGCCCGGCCCCGCGCCGGTGGCGGGCAGCCAGCCGAGGAAGACCGAGAATACGATCACCAGCACCATGCCCAGCCAGTAGTGCGGCATGCTGACGCCGAACACCGACAGGAAGGATGCGGTGCGGTCGGCCACGGAATCGCGGAAGTAGCCCGCCACGAAGCCGAACAGGCAGCCGAAGGTAAAGCCGATCAACGTGGCCACGGCGGCCAGGCGCACCGAGTTGACCACCGCGGTCATCACTTCGCTCATGACCGGCCGGTTGGTGGCGATGGAGGTGCCCAGGTCGCCGTGCAGCGCACGGGCGAGCCAGTGCAGGAATTGCTCGAGGAAGGGCTTGTCGAAGCCGTACAGCGCGGTGAGCTGGCGGCGCAGGTCCTCCGAGGCGTCGGGCGGCAGCACCGACACCAGCGGATCGCCCGGCGCGATATGGACCAGCGAGAAGCACAGCAGGGCGACCCCGAGCAGGATGGGGATCGCATAGACGATGCGGCGGAGCAGGTAAGTCATGGGCTTGGCCGGCTAGAGAAAAGGAAAGAGTGGGGCAGGGCAATGCAAGGCGATGCGCTTGTTGTTTCCCCCAATCCCGCTTGTGGGCGAGGGAGCGGGGGGCCAAGCCGGCGCGGCGCATCTCCCCCTTGCGCCCGCACCGGCAACACGGCTCAGTCCATCGACATCGTGGCCAGGTCGATGAACCAGCTTTGCGGCTGCACCACGCCCTTGACCTTCTTCGAGATGGCGCGCGGGCCCACGTCATGCGCAATCAGCACGAAAGGCGATTCTTCCACGATGCGCGCGTGCAACCTGGCCAGCGCGGTGTCGCGCGCCTTGTCATCGAAGGAGGTGCGCGCGGTCTCGATCAACTTGTCGAACTCGGCGTTGCCGAAGTAGCCCCAGTTGTTGGAGACCGGTGGCTGCGTCTTGGTGCTGACGAAGCGGACCATGGCGAAGAACGGGTCCATCGCCGCGAAGCTCACGTTGATGGCGTTGGCGCCGTGCGCGCTCGGGTCCTTGCTGCCGACGCGCCAGTTGGTAAACAGCGTGTTCCACTCGACCACGTCGAAGTCCACGTCGAAGAAGCACTCCTTCAGGTTCTGCTGCACATACTCGTTCATCGGCAGCGGCTGCATCTGGCCCGAGCCCGAGGCAGACACCTGCACCTTGACCTTGAGCGGCTTGGCTGCCGAGTAGCCGGCTTCCGTCATCAGCTTGCGCGCGGCGCTGGCGTCGTACTTGACATCGAACTTGGGATTGCCCCACCACGGGCTGCCCGGCTCGACGATGCCCTTGGCCTCGGCCATGTAGCCGCCCAGCAGCGTCTTCAGGCCCGAGCGGTTGACGCACAGGTTGGCCGCCTCGCGCACGCGCTTGTCGAGCCAGGGCGAGCCGGGCGCGAAGGACAGCTGCCACGGCCACATATGCGGCTGCGCATTGGCGTAGACCTCGAAGCCGCGGCTCTTGATCTGCGCCACGGCGTCAGGCGCCGGCGCCTCGATCCAGTCCACCTGGCCGGACAGCAGCGCGGCGGTGCGCGCATTGGCTTCCGGCATCGGCAGCATCACCACCTTGTCGATCCTGGGCACGCGCTTGCTGTCCCAGTACTGCGCGTTCTTCACCACCTCGAGCCGCTCGCGCGGCACGAAGCGGCTCATCTTGAACGGGCCGGTGCCGGAGGCGTCGGCGGCGAAGGCCACCCATGCCTGCTTGCTGCGTTCGGCCGTATCGGTGACCGAGGCCGGCACCGCGGCGAGCTTTTTCTCCCACTGCGCGGGGGAGGCCATGAACAGGTTGCTCAGGTTGTAGGGCAGGAAGGAGTCGGGCTCGGAGGTGACCAGCTCCACCGTGAGGTCGTCGATCTTCTTGGCCGAGCGCAGCGTCGGCATGCGCGAGGCGGTCACGCCGACCTGGCTGGGGTCGAACTGCCTGGCAGTCTTGTCGAGCACCTTGTTCACGTTCCACACCACGGCGTCGGCGTTGAACGCCGAGCCGTCGTGGAACTTCACGCCGGGGCGCAGCTTGAAGACCCACCTGGTCTTGTCCTTGGCATCCACCTTCCATTCCGTGGCCAGGTCGGGGATCAGCAGGCTCGGGCCGTTGCCCTTGGAGAGATCCCACTGGGTCAGGCCGTCGTACATCGGGATGCCGGTGAACCGGTTGCCTTCGAAGCCCTGGTCGGGCTGGCCCAGCGTGCGCGGGATGTCGGCGGCGGTCATGCCCACGCGCAGCACCTTCTCGGCATGGGCGGCGCCGGGCAGGGCGAGCAGGGAAAGCGAAGTGAGCGCGGCGGCAGCGGCGACGGCTTTCAGGCTGGGTTTCGTGCTTCCGGCGGCGGGGGAAGAAAAAACGGTCACGGGCAGTGCTCCTGGGTGGGGGGAAGGGCGGACGCATCCCTTCAAGCAAGTCATGTGCCAGTTGCCGCGGCACCCGGCCGAGGCAGAGGCGTTGCGGCGACCGGTGTCACGCAGGCGCAAGGGGGGCGTCCGCTTCATGGCTTGTGCCTGCCTTGCCCATGGCCTGCTTTTTGCTGGCCTGTCCTTTCGTTTTCCAACCAACCGGCTTCCCGACATGGACCAGCAACACCTTCCCCGCATCAACGCAACCCGCCTGTGGCAATCGCTGATGGACCTGGCGCAGATCGGCGCCACGCCCAAGGGCGGCGTGTGCCGCATCGCCCTGACCGAGTTGGACCGCCAGGGTCGCGACCTGGTGGTGGGCTGGTGCCGCGAGGCCGGGCTCGAGGTGCGCACCGACGAAGTGGGCAATGTGTTCGCGCGGCGCGCGGGCAGCGATCCCGATGCGGCCGCCGTGGCCACCGGCAGCCATATCGACACCCAGCCCTCGGGGGGCAAGTTCGACGGCAACTTCGGCGTGCTGGCCGGGCTGGAGGTCATGCGCACGCTCAACGACCTCGGCATCGTCACCCGCGCGCCGCTGGAACTGGCCTTCTGGACCAACGAGGAGGGCACCCGCTTCACGCCGGTGATGATGGGCTCGGGCGCCTTTGCCGGCGTGTTCGAGGCCGGGTTCGTGCGCGCCCAGCGCGACCTCGATGGCATCAGCGTGGGCGAGGCGCTGGCGCAGATCGGCTACCGCGGCGAGCATGCGGTGGGCGAGGTGCCCGGCGGCATGTTCGCTGCCTATTTCGAGGCGCATATCGAGCAGGGGCCGGTGCTCGAAGCCGCCGGGCTGCCGATCGGCGTGGTCTCCGGCGCGCTCGGCCAGCAGTGGTACGACGTGACCGTGACCGGGCAGGACGCGCATGCCGGCCCCACGCCGCTGGCGCTGCGCCACGACGCCATGCTGGCGGCCGCGCGCATGATCGACGAGGTCAACCGCATTGCCGTGGCCGAGGCCCCGCATGGCCGCGGCACGGTCGGCTACGTGCACGTGGCGCCCAACTCGCGCAACGTGATCCCGGGCCACGTGGACTTCTCGGTGGACTTGCGCAATCTCTCGCAGGAGGGGCTTGACCGCATGGACGCGGCCATGCGCGCGCAGTTCGCCCGGATCGCGCGCGACGGCGCGGTGCAAGTGGAGATCCGCCAGGTGGTGAAGTTCGAGCCCTGCGCGTTCGCGCCCGCCTGCGTGGACAGCGTGCGGCGCGCGGCCGCGGCGCTGGGGCTGCCGCATATGGACGTGGTCAGCGGCGCAGGCCATGACGCCGTCTACGTGGCCCAGCGCGCGCCGACCGGCATGATCTTCGTGCCTTGCAAGGACGGCATCAGCCACAACGAACTGGAAGACGCGCTGCCCGAGCATGTCGAGGCCGGCGCCAACGTGCTGCTGCAGGCCATGCTGGAGCACGCCCGCTAGCCCGGCCTTTCCCGCTTCCTTCCGCCCCGCTTCATTCCGCCCCGCGCGGCTGTTTCAGGGCACGGCGAAGCAGCCTCTCAGTGGGCGATGGAGCGGGAGATTGCCCATGCGCACTCGATCACCATCGGCGCCAGCTTCTTCTGCGCCTCGGCCATGCTCCAGCGGCTGGCGGGCGGCGATACATGGACCGCGCCCACCGCCTGGCCCTGGCTGTTGACGATGGCCGCGCCAATGCCCATGTCGCCCAGGAACAGTTCCTCGTTGTTGCAGGCATAGCCCACCTTGCGGCAGGCCGCCACGGTCTCGAAGATCGCCGCCACATCGGTCAGCGTGGCCGGCGTGCGCGCAACGCGCGCGGAGCTTTCCAGCATCGCCATCACTTGCTCGTCCGGCAGCGTGCTGAGGTAGGCCCGGCCGCTGCTGGTGCAATACATGGGGATGCGCATGCCAACCGGGGTCAGCACCGGGATGTACTTCGACGTCATGAGCTGCGCCACGTAGACCATGTCCAGGCCGACCGGCTCGGTCAGGTTGGCGGTTTCGCCGCTGGCATTGGCGAGCTGCGACAGATAAGGGCTGGCGGCCTGGATCAGCGCGTCCGCGGACAGGTAGTTGTAGCCAATCTCCATCACCTTCGGGGTCAGGCGAAAGCGCCGCGTCTGCGGATGCTTGGCGACGTAGCCGAGCTTCTCCAGCGTATGCACGGTGCGCTGCGCCGAACTCTTGGTCATGCCGGTGAGCCCGGCCAACTCCGCCAGGGTGAGCGTGCGATGCACCGCACTGAAGGCGCGCAGGACCTCCAGGCCCTTCTCGAGCGACTGGTTGAAAAGCGGGTCCGGGCGGGTGGTGTCCTCGCTGCTTTCTGCGGTGGCCGCCGGCGTGTCGGCGTCCTCGTTTTTTTTGTACTGCCCGGTCATGTTCGCATTTTCCGTCGAGGTCGCATGCAGGTCTGGGCACCATCGCTGGGAGGTCTTGCACCACGATGAATGCATATTGCACCAATATACGACTGAATCGATTATCGATTCTAGGTCGATGTGGACATGATAGAAGGGCTGCGAGTTTTTGGGAATAGCGATAGCGGGCACGGTATTGCGCATCATGCGGGAACGCTTTTGATGGCGCACCGGAAAGCTTTGCCCAGCATGGGTTTGCGGGGAGCTCTCGCCATGCGGCGAAGCGATGCAAGGGCGGCGCTGCGTGGATTCCCGTCGCCTGGCGGTGCCGCAGCCTAGCGTTTACCCTGCGCTTCATCGTGTTGACGATCAGTGAAATATCAGACTAGTATCACAACAACTTCAACACCGCAGGAACGCATCATGGCGAACCCGATCAGGCTCGTTGCCAGTGCCGGCGAACCCGCCGCCGAGAGTGGCGCCGCAAGCCGCGCCGCGACCGGCGCCGCCATGCGCGAGCAGGCCTACGCCGAGATCAAGCGCCGCATCATCGCCTGCGAGTTCCGCCCGGGCGAGCCGCTCAACGAGGCCCAGGTCGCGGGCCTGCTCGGGCTGGGCCGCACGCCTGTCCACCAGGCGCTGCACCGGCTCGAGGTGGAAGGGCTGGTCTCGATCATGCCGCGCAAGGGCGTGCTGGTCTCGCCGCTGTCGCTCAATGAAGTGCTCGACATGATCGAAGTGCGCGCGACCAACGAGGTCCTGTGCGCCACGCTCGCCGCCGAGCGCGGCCACGAAAGCGATTTCAAGGCCATGCGCGAGATCCTCGGCCGTTCGCCGGAGCTGATCGCGCGGCGTGACATTGCCGGCCTGGCCTCGCTCGACCTCAAGTTCCATACCGCCATGTCGGCCGCCTCGCGCAACCGCGTGCTGGCCGACCTGCTGCGCAACCTGCACGAGAAGCAGGCCCGTTTCTGGTTCCTCTCGCTATCCGATCCGCAGCACCTGGAGAACGTCTACCAGGAGCACCTGCTGATCGTCGACGCGCTCGAGCGGCGCGACATCCCGGCGGTGCGCGAGGCCATCCGGGAACACATCGACGAATTCCGGAAGAACATCATCCGGACCATCTGACCCACTGACCGTTTTTCTCCGCAACAGGTAGTACGACATGCCGACACTGCAATTCCAGGTCGCCGGCGAGGGCGCACTCGCCCTCGACATCCAGCGCCTCATCATCGCCGGCTGGACCGGCCGCGACGCCGACGCCGTCAACCATCACATCCGCGAGCTCGAAGAGATCGGCGTCAGGCCGCCCTCGACCGTGCCTTGCTTCTACCCGCTGGCCGCCTCGCTGCTGACCACCGAGACGCTGCTCGAAGTGCCGCGCGAGGATTCCTCGGGCGAGATCGAGTTCGTGCTGCTGGCCGGCCAGGACGCCATGTACATCGGCGTCGGCTCCGACCACACCGACCGCAAGGTCGAGGCCTACGACGTCACCGTCTCCAAGCAGATGTGCGCCAAGCCGCTCGGCACCGAACTCTGGCGCTTTGCCGACGTGGCGGATCACTGGGACCAGCTGCAGATGCGCTGCTGGCGCACCCGCAACGGCCAGCGCGAGCTGTACCAGGAAGGCCTGGTGACGCGCCTGCTCGATCCGCGTGACCTGATCCGGCGCCTCACCGGTGAAGACACGCTGCCGCCCGGCACCGCCATGTTCTGCGGCACGCAGGCGGTGATCGGCGAACTCGGCAGTGGCGAAGCCTTCGAAGTGGAGCTGCACGACCCGGTACGCAAGCGCACCCTGCGCCATGCCTATCGCGTGGCCTGCCTGGCGGTGGCACCATGAGCGCCGCGCAACCGACCATCGCCGCGCTCGCCGCCGAACTCGGCGCGGGGCGCACCACCAGCGTGGCGCTGACCGAGCAGGCGCTGGCGCGCATCGAAGACCATCGCGCTAAGGGCGGCGTCGCCTTCCTGGAGGTGGACGCGGCCGGCGCGCTGGCCGCCGCGCGTGCCGCCGACCAGGCCCGCGCGGCCGGCCTGGTGGCGTCGCCGCTGGCCGGCCTGCCGATTTCCATCAAGGACCTGTTCGACGTAAAAGGGCAGGTGACGCGGGCCGGATCGAAGGCGCTTGCCGGCGCGCCCGCCAGCGCAGACGCAGTCGCCGTGGCGCGCCTGCGCGCAGCGGGCGCCGTGCTGATCGGGCGTACCAATATGAGCGAGTTCGCCTTCTCCGGCCTTGGGCTGAACCCGCACTACGGCACGCCGCGCACGCCGTTCGACGAAGCCCGCATCGCCGGCGGCTCCACCTCGGGCGGCGCCGTCAGCGTGGCGCTCGGCATGGCAGCCGCGGCGCTCGGCACCGATACTGGCGGCTCCATCCGCATCCCCAGCGCATTCTGCGGCCTGACCGGCTTCAAGCCCAGCGCGCGCCGCGTGCCGCTGGATGGCGGCGTACCGCTCTCCACCTCGCTCGACTCCGCCGGCCCGCTGGCACGCTCGGTGGCCTGCTGCGCGGCGTTCGACGCCATCGTCAGCGGCGAGGCCCTGGACAGCAGGCCCGCGCCGCTGGCCGGATTGCGCCTGCTGGTTACGCGCGATTTCGTCTGCGACAGCCTCGACGCCGAGGTCGCCCAGGCCTTCGACGCCACGCTCGACATGCTCGCGCGCCTTGGCGCGCGCATCGTGCCGTTCAATTTCCCCGAACTCAAGCGCCTGCCGGACATCAACGCCGGCGGCGGCCTGACCGCGGCCGAGGCGTGGCACTGGCACAAGCAACTGCTGGCCGAACGCGGCGGCGATTATGACCCGCGCGTCGCCATGCGCATCCGCCGCGGCGAGCAGCTCGGCGCCGCCGACTACCTCGACCTGCTGGCCGCGCGCCGCGCCATGCAAGCGCGCGCCGCCGGGCTGCTGCGCGAGGCCGACGCCTGGCTGATGCCCACCGTGGCCGTACGCCCGCCACGGCTGGATGCGCTGCAAAGCGACGAAGCCTTCTTCGCCACCAACGGCCTCGTGCTGCGCAACGCCAGCGTGATCAATTTCCTCGACGGCTGCGCCGTCTCGCTGCCGCTGCCGGTGGCCGGGCAGGGCATCGGCCTTGGCGTGTGCGGCCTCAACGGGCAGGACGCGCGCGTGCTGCAGGTAGCGGGCGCCATCGAGACCGTGCTTCAGTAATCCAGGAACGAACCGAGGGCCGCAGCCACGCAGCGCGGCCCCGCCATCCACACCCAAGGAGTTACACCGATGACCACCGTGATGACCGGAGCCCCCGACGCGATGGCGCCCGCCGCCGCGCCCAGCGCCGCCGAGCGCGACCACGCCTACCGCAAGATCGCGGTGCGGCTGATTCCCTTCCTCGTCTTCCTGTTCGTGCTGGCCTGGATCGACCGCGTCAACGTCGGCTTCGCCAAGCTGCAGATGCTGCAAGACCTGCAGTTCAGCGAAGCCGTGTACGGCTTCGGCGCCGGCATCTTCTTCATCGGTTATTTCCTCTTCGAAGTCCCCAGCAACCTGCTGCTGGAAAAGATCGGCGCGCGCCGCACGCTCGCGCGCATCACCATCCTGTGGGGCCTGGCGTCGATGGCGATGATCTTCGTCAAGACTCCCATGCAGTTCTACGCGCTGCGCTTCCTGCTCGGCATCTTCGAAGCCGGCTTCTTCCCCGGCGTGGTGCTCTATCTCACCTACTGGTTCCCCGCCCAGCGCCGCGCCCGCATCAACGGCCTGTTCATGACCTCGTTCGCCATCGCCGGCGTGATCGGCGGCCCGCTTGCCGGCTTCATCATGAGCCGCATGGAAGGCGTCGAAGGCCTTGCCAACTGGCAATGGCTGTTCGTCATCGAAGGCATCCCCTCGGTGCTCGCCGGCATCGCCGTGCTCATGTTCCTGCCAGAAAAGCCCGCCAGCGCCAACTGGCTCACCCAGGGCGAGCGCGATCTCGTCAGCCGCGAGATCGAAGCCGAGAACCGCGACCCCGCCAAGCACTCATCCCTGCGCGACGCCTTCGCCAACGCCCGCGTCTGGATCTGCGCCGCCATCTACTTCTGCGTGGTCAGCGGCAACGCCACCATCGCCTTCTGGTCGCCGTCCATCATCAAAGAGCTCGGTGTGCAGGGCAATCTCCAGATCGGCCTGGTCTCCGCCATCCCCTTCATCGCCGGCACCATCGCCATGGTCTGGAACGGCATCCACTCCGACCGCACCGGCGAACGCCGCCTGCACTGCGCCCTGGCGACACTCATGGCCGCCGCCGGCCTCGTGCTCACCGGCATGTGGCTGCACAGCGCCGTGCTCGCGCTCGTCGCCCTGACCATCGCCTCCGTAGGCATCCTCGCCGCCTTCCCCGTATTCTGGTCCCTGCCGTCCGCCTTCCTCGCCGGCACCGCGGCCGCCGGCGGCATCGCCCTGATCAACTCCATCGGCAACCTGGCCGGATTCGTCGCCCCGTACATGATCGGCTGGTTCAAGACCAGCACCGGCCAGCTATCCTCCGGCCTGTACTTCGTCGCCGCCCTCGAAGCCTGCGCCACCGTCCTTGTACTCTCCTGCATCAAGGGCAAGCGCTGAAACCGTGGGCAGCGCACGTTGATTGCGCCGATGCAGGCAAGGGGCTGGATTCCCCGCGCGCTTTGCGCTAGAATCCGCAGCCTCGTTGCGCTGCATGCGCAAAGTGCGCCGGCAGCACAGGAAACACAAGCCAGGCGGGCAGTCTTGCCCGCCGCTTCTGTGACCTCACACGCTGCCCGGCCCGCCTGCAACGCCAGCGAGCACAGCGGCCTCCCGCCAGGGATGCGCCCGCAGGGACTGCGAGGGTGGCGAAATTGGTAGACGCACCAGGTTTAGGTCCTGACGCCAGCAATGGTGTAGGGGTTCGAGTCCCCTCCCTCGCACCACCCACCCCTTTCCGCAGTACACAAATCCACACCAAAGTAGACCGCAAACCTAAGCCCCACAAGGGTTTCTAGGATTTTGCACGTCCTCGCTTTCGTGTCGGGAAAGCCGCACAAAAACCCGCGAAAATACGCCTCATTACGCTTGAATTACGCCAGCACTACGTCCGGGTCTGCCGGCGCGCGGCCTGCTCGGTACAATGGCCATGTGCCAAGCGCACCACAATATCGGGATGAGCGCGTTTGCTCTGGCTCCGGGGCCCTAAGGAATTTGGGCAGTGGCAAGTCGGTTCGAGTACGGTGAAACGCGCTTTGTCGCTACAGGCATGATCGGTGAGCGTGTCTATGTGCTGGTGTACACAATGCGAGGCGAGACGATGCGCGTCATCAGCCTGCGCAAAGCCAACCGCCGCCAGGTGTTGAACTATGTCGACGAAACGTAGTGTCCATATCCCTAGCGAAGCCGAGGACAGGGCGCTGACACTCGCGGCGGAATCCGACCCCGACAACCCGCCGCTTACCGATGAGGAACTGGCGCGCATGCGACCCGCGCGGGAAGTGCTGCCCAAGCTGATCGGTGAGAAGGCAGCGCAGCCCTTGCTCAAGCCGCGCGGCCGGCCGGCGCTGCCGGCAGACCAGCGCAAGGTATCGCTCAACATGCGAGCCGACCGCGATGTGATCGACGCATTCAAGGCAACCGGAGATGGCTGGCAGACGCGTATCAACGAAGTACTGCGCGCCTACGCGAAGTCCCACCGCATGCTGCCCCGCGGCTGACCTGCTGCTTTCCTCCGTGCCACTTGCCTCTTTCCTGTGGTCGTCCCCGTAGCGGCGCCTAGAGCGCCGCTATTCGTTTCTCCTCTCCAAGCCACCACTCCGACATCGATGCCGCCGATGCACTTCCAGGTGGCGATCACGTTGCCGACCTGCGAGGCTGCCTGTTTGAATCCCTTGGCGCCGCCACGGAGGCCACAGCAGAAGCCGAATGTCTTGTACTCGCGGCGGATCGTGCGAGCACCTCGCTGTAGGAGAAAGCCTCGCTGCGGGAGGACGTAGTTCCTACATTCTGCCGATCGATCGATGCGTATGCTGGAAAAAGCCGAAGGGTGTTTAGGAGAGCCTCATGAAGACCATTCTTGTGTTGATTGCCGCATCAGTTGCGCTGCTTGGCGGGTGCGTTGTCGCACCCGATCGAGACGAGCACCGCGGGGGGTACTACGGCGGAGATGGGCGAGCAGATCATGGTGATCGCTATTGGGGGGATCATCGGGACTACAGTGGTGACAGAGATCGATGGCAGGGCGCCCCGAGGTACTAGCGTGCTCCGCACCCTCTAGCATTCCTCCATCCAAAGGCCGGATACCCGTGCTGCCCCGATAGGCAGACCTGCCAAGGATTGACGCTCGCAGCCACCTTGGGGTGGGTTATTTTTGGGTCTTGGGCTGCTGGAGCGTGGAGCCGGCCGACGACTGATACAGAGACGGTTGGGAATATGATGTTTCGCTATCGCTCGTCGCGGTGTCTCCTTTAGAGCGAGAGCGGGCACCTGCGGCGCTGTAGCGCTTTCCAAGATCGGCGTTCACTCCACCCGCGGAGTAGCCCTGCGTCTGGCCAGAACCGTAGCTGCCCATGGTGGCAGTCTGGCCGTAGCCAGACGTGCCGCCGGCTTGGCCATAACTGGCCGCACCAAGACGCGGCCCGGCCTGGGCTGTCCCAGCCAACAGCACAAGAATCAAGCAGGGTATCTGTTTCATTTGTAGGCTCCACTTCGTAGATGTAAGGCTGATTACCTGATAGGAGGTCATTGTGCTGTCCAGCCAATGACTGGCTTTCCCTACCGAAGTTGGGAACGACAAATACAACGGGCCAGGGGGCGCGTCGGCCAGCAGCTTCTTGAGCGCGGCCTTGCGTTGCATGGGGGGAGAATTCGGGCAGCTGCGGCGCCGATGCGCGCGAGGGCACGATATGGCGGAGCGCCTACGAGCCGCAGGTGGCCACGGAATCTAGACTAGTCGCCGGTCAGCCAATCGAAGAACTTGTACACACCATAGGCTGCCGCTGCGCCCAGTGCAACAGGTGCCGCGGCTGCTGCAACTGCCGAGCCACCGGCGAGGGACGCGATTCCAGCCACGACCCCGGATCCCGACGGCAAGGTACTTAACGGGCGGAGTGGTGGCCGCTAAACCCCTCATTCGGAGGGGTTTGACTGGACATGCAATCAGAATGCCGAAGGCCGGTCCGGCGGCTATAGCTTTGCGAGCGCATTCACTCCTGACGCGCGCGGCGCGGGCGCGGCATCCATCAGCGCGCCACAGGCCCGCGATGGCGGGCGGACTGCCGCTGCCGGCCACAGCAGCCAATCAGCTCGACATCCACGATGGGCATTTTCACTGTGAAGCGCAGTGGCCAGGGCGACAGCCGCCGACTGAGGCAGCCCACTCCTCCGGGGAGATTTAGGATCGTCCAAATGCCTGCCGGTATTGCGCCGGCGTAAGCGCTGTCAGGTCCTTGAACATCCGGCGCATCCCGGAGTCGCTGCTAAAGCCGAGTTCCGCGCTGATCGTATTGGCCGGCGCAGAGGTATGAATCAGGCGCTCGCTTACTTGATTGAGCTTTATCCGGCGCACATAGCTTGCGACCGGCAAGCCGGTCGCGGCAACAACTTTCCGGGCCAGGGTTCGCTCTGTCATGTTCAGTTCCTGGGCCAGGCGGGCAACTGTCGCCTCAGTAGCAGAAATCTGTTCCGCAATCATGTGCAGCTTGCGCAGTAACCGATCCGGCTGCTCGATCAGACTCCTCATCTGAAAGGCATGATGAGTGCGCTCGGGACGCGGCAAGACCATAAGCTTCGTCAGATCCCGGTAGGCTTCCCTGCTGATCCGCTTTTCTATGAAAGACTGTGCGATCGGCAGATAACCGTTGACCCCTGACGCGGTCGCAGTACGCAAGTTGTAAACACTGGTTCGTTCGGTTTGCCAAACGGCCTTGGGAAACTGCTCTCGCATCATGTCGGCCAGCCACCATGTGACCGTCGCCTTTTGCCCGTTCAGCCTGCCCGTGGCGGCAGCCAGGCAGACGCCGGTGCAGTAGCTCCACATCATCACGCTTCTTTGCAGGCCGGCCAAAGCCGTGATCATGCCCGCATTCTTCGCCAGGGCGCCGGCTATCTGCCAGGCTGATTCAGCCCAGAACCCGGGTATCAGTATTGCATTGAGGCAGGCGTCTTGAGCCGCGGACGCGGCTTTCAGCGAATGGCCGTGAGCGCATTCGACAAGGCCCGCCTGGGCCGCTACAAACACCGGCTCGAAGAGAACCATCCCGGCCCGGCGGTTCGCCGCATGAACAAGATCCGCGAACGCGAACAGCCCTGCCGGCAAGCATTCCGGGTACAGCAGCAAACCGATGCGGAAGGGAGCCGGCGGAGGCATGGCAGAAAATAATCGTTTTATGTCAGTTCTGGCCATTTTAGGAGAGCGACGCGCAGCACACAATGAATTCCTCCCATCAGGAAGGATAGATCATGAAAATAACGCAACTCCGCAATGCCACGGCCGTCGTCGAGATTGGCGCTTATACGATCCTGGTTGATCCGATGCTGGCACCAAGAGGCGCATTGCCGCCACTGAGGTTTCTCGGCCAGCGAGAGCGCAATCCCGTCGTTGATTTGCCGCCGGTGACCGATTCGTTGCTGGAATCGGTGACGCATTGCCTGATTACGCATTGCCAGAAAGGGCATTTCGACCATCTCGACCGCATGGGAAAGCACTGGCTACGCAGCAGGCAAATTCCCGTTATCTGCACGCCGCACGATGCGGAGCATCTTCGTCAACGCGGCTTAAACGTACATCCGCTGGCGGAGAATCATCAAGAACCGCAACCATTCCTCGGCGGGAAAATCAGGACAATGGCTTGCCGGCATGGGAAAGGCATGGTTGGACTGTTGATGGAGCACGGCGTCGGCTACTTAATCGAGATGCCGGGGGAGCCTAGCCTGTATCTCTCCGGCGATACCATTTTTACACCCGCAATTCGCGAATTTATCGCGCGCCTTCAACCCCAGGTTTCCCTGATCCCGGCCGGAGGAGCCAAGTTCGACGTCGGGGACGAAATCATCATGGGCACGGGTGACGTGATTGAATTCACCCAGGCCCTGAAAGGCATAGTAGTTGCCAATCATCTGGAAGCGCTGAGTCATTGCCCCGTACAACGGGCGGAACTAAGGGTCGCGGCAGCCCGTGCAGGCGTGGGCGACAGGTTGCGGATTCCCGCGGATGGGGAGGCCTTGGAATTCGCGGCTTGAAGGTTTGGCCTTGGGGTCGAGAGCAGCAGTTCGTCGGTTATCAGCTCCCGGAGCCGGACTGTCCGCTGGTGAAAGTTCCGGGGACGGCCAGCGACGTTGAGTGGTACCGCGCCGCGCTGGCCGAGTTGCTGTTGCGCGCCGGCTATGAGGTCAGGCTGAAGGCGGCGGCGGTGGCGGCGTGTCAGTGAGCGCACGCAGCGGAGCAAGGGACGCGGCTGGCGGACCCGGAGAACAATGCTAGGGCCTGCAGGGGAAGGCTTTCCTCAACTCTCGTAGCAATGTGGGGGTCACGTAGTCGACGTCGGGGGGGCTGTTCAAGATAAGCTGTTTGGCGGTGTCATTGGTCAGCGCCAAGTTGCCCGGCATGCAGAATAGCGGCGTGCCATTGATCACCCGCGCGGTAGAGGCACTCCAGGTTACGCCTTCCGTCAAGCCTTGCAGAAAGGCGTCGGTGTGCGAGTTCATGGCGGGATTTGCGGCCATTGCACGGAAGAATTTGACAGTCATGTCGGCGTGCGCGGGGGCAGCAACGGTCGCGGTGAGCGTCGCAGCAAGCAATATTCGAAGGCTAATTGACATAGGTTTCGTTTTATTTTTCAGTGGGTATGAAATCAGGCTGAGGGCGGCGATGGCGGCGATGGCGGCGATGGCGGCGATGGCGGCGATGGCCGCGTGCCTGTAGCCGGGCAGTTTCTCAGTTTCCGCCGCGTTGGGAAATGAGGTCTATGCCCTTGGTCATGGCGTCGATGATGGCTACGGCCGATTCCGCGCCCATCGCCACGACGATATGGCCGCCGCCAGACGGAATGATCCTGATGCTCAGTAGCCTGTCTCCAGCCTGGAACTCTTCGATGGCCCGCGTGACGGCAGATTCAAAGCCGATTGAGACGCTGGGGTCATCGATGCGACCAGCAGACCAGGCGAACCTGTTGTTCAGGCTCACGCCGATCAGAAGCCGCTCTCTGGCCGGCAGGTGTTTAATTTCGGTGAACGCTTCGAACACATTCATCAGTCTTGTTCCTCATGATTTCCGGTGTGCGGGTGCCGGTCAGCGCGCGGGATAGGGCTTCCCGAGATCCCAGCGCGACTGCCAGTGCGCGATGTACTGGCGCGAAACCTCCGGCATGTCTCGAATGACGACCACATTTTCGGAGTTGGCCGTCTCGGCGGACGGCGCGAAATTGAAAGAGCCCGTTTCTACCGTATTGCCGTCGACGATGATCGTCTTGTCGTGATGGATGTGGAAATGGTCGTTGGTCCGCAGTTCCACACCATTGCGGGTCACGAAGTCCATGGCCGCATTGCTGACTTTGCCCAGGTTGCGCTTCTTGTCGATCACCACGCGCACATCCACGCCGCGATTCCTGGCATCGACCAGCGCCTGCATGATGTCGGGGGCCTGGAACGCGTAGGCGAGCATCTGGATGCTGCGCTTCGCGCTACCGATCGTCTCCAGCACCAGCATCCGCGCCGAGCCTTCCGGAGAGAAGCCGACCTGAATGCTGGGTTCGGCATGGGAAAGGGATGGACTGCCGAGCAGGGCCGCCAGCGCGATGCATCGAATTGTCTTCCACGGGCCGGAGAACGATCGCTTCTCGCCGACCGGCTCCGACCGGGCATTGGTCGTGTCGAACTTGCCCACGATGATCGGCGCGGCATAGTCCGGCCAGGTCTCTGCGGGATCGTCGAGTGCAGGCGGCTCGACGCAATACACGTCACGCAGCAGCTGGCGCTGCACCGGGGCGTAGTTGTTGTACATGGGTGGTTCTCGTGGGCTTGGGCTTGCAGTATCTCACTCGGCGCCGTCGACTGGCTCGGCCCGGCAGGCTGACGCCAGCGGCTTCGGGCCGGAGTTCATTCAATAGTGTCAGCGTTCGGTGTCCGGTTGTGGCATTCTTCGCACAAAGAAAAGGGGTCACATGAACAAGCTTCTATTGCTCTGCGTCGCGGCGGCGGCCGCTTGGTTCTACTTCAAGCAATCACCCAAGGTTGAGCAAGCTGCCCAAGCTGCTTTGCCCATGATTGAAAAAACAGCACCTCCTGCGGCTTCGCCAGTCTTTCAATGCCAGGGGAAGCAGCACTGCAGCCAGATGACTTCATGCGAGGAGGCTCGTTTCTACCTGCGCAACTGCCCGAGCGTGAAGATTGACGGCGACCACGATGGCATCCCATGCGAGACGCCGCCGCTGCAGTGTTCGTAGATGGCGCGGGCCCGGCGCGCGACGCAGCTACACCCGCTTGAAGGCGGGCGTAGCTGCGTGTCGGTGAGTTCGCGGATTGCGGCGGACGGTCAGCGTGAACCCGCTCCCGTCCTGAGTTGCTCTTCTATCTTGGTAAGATTGAACGAGCCGGGTGACTGACTTGGCGGGTATTCTTTCATCGATTGCAGGAACTGAGCAGCCATTGCCTGAATCGGTACGATGACATACACCCTGTCCAGGAGCCAGTCGTTATAGGTGTTGGAGTTATGCTGGGATTTCTCGAATGGATCTCGACGCAGGTTGAAAACCAGCGGGACGCGCAGCTCCGTAAAAGGCTCTCGCCACACACCGAACGCTTCCCCCCGATTCTCCAGGAACACTACCTTCCAATCCTGATACCGGGCGGCGACGACCTGGCCGTCATCATTGACATACCAAAACTCCTTGCGGGGCGATTCCTTTGCCTTGCCCGACAGGTAGTCGTTCAGGTCGTAACCATCGCAATGTGCCCGGTATTTCCTGCCGGCAAACGTAGCTCCCTTCAGAAGGCGCTCCTTTACGTCTGGCATGCCGGCGGCCGCCAACAGCGTTGGCATCCAGTCCTCATGTGCGACGATGCCGGTGAGTATCGTGTCGGCTTGCCAATGACCCGGCCATCGGACGAAAGCAGGGACGCGGTAGGCACCTTCCCAATTGGAGTTTTTCTCGCTGCGGAACGGCGTGGTGCCCGCGTCGGGCCAGGTGTTGTAGTGAGGCCCGTTGTCGGTCGAATACATGACGATGGTGTCGTTGGTCAACCCCAGGCTGTCCAGCTCCTTAAGCAAGTCCCCGACCATGCGGTCATGCTCGACCATTCCGTCGCTGTATTCGTCCTGTCCCGAGATGCCGCGATTCTGGGCCTTCACATGGGTCCTGAAATGCATCCGAGTCGCATTCCACCAGATGAAGAACGGCTTGTCGGCTTTCGCCTGCCGGCCCATGAACTCCTTGGCGGCGGCGAGCGTCTCTTCATCAATTGTCTCCATCCGCTTCTTTGTGAGTGGCCCGGTGTCCTCGACCGTCTGCCCGCCCTTTCCATCCGCCTTGGACCGGATCACGCCGCGCGGGCCAAACTTCTTGGCAAATCCCGGATCCTTCGGGTAATCGAGGTTTTCGGGCTCCTCCGATGCGTTCAAGTGATACAGGCTTCCAAAATACTCGTCAAAGCCTTGCATGGTGGGCAGGTGCTCGTCACGGTCTCCAAAGTGATTCTTGCCAAACTGGCCGGTAGCGTACCCCTGCGCTTTTAGCAGTGCGGCAATTGTGGGATCGGATTTCTGCCAGCCTTCCTTGGCCCCCGGCAGCCCGACCTTTGTCATCCCGGTGCGCACCGGGACCGCGCCCCCGATAAAGGCCGCGCGCCCGGCGGTGCAACTCTGCTGTCCGTAGTAATCGGTGAACCCCACGCCTTCCTTGGCCAAGCGGTCAATGTTTGGCGTCGTGTAGCCCATCATGCCGTGGCTGTTCCGACTGATGTTCCAGGTGCCGATATCGTCGCCCCAAATAATGAGAATGTTGGGCTTCTTCCCGGTGGCCTGGGCCTGGGCCGGAGGACCGGCGATCAGCAGTGACAGGCAGAAAATCGGCAAGAGGAGCGCTGCGCCCCAAGTTGAACGCGAGCGTTGGAGTGCCTGGAGCATGCTGTACCTCACATGTATACGCGCAAGACGATGTGGATGCACCGAGATCAGGCTAGCAGAGAGGCGGCAGAAGCTGAATTAACTGTTATGTGCGGCGGTCTTACTTATTTCGCCTGCGCCCTCTGGCGAACGGAAGTGAACGGAGTCTCCTCCACTCGGCGGAGGCCCGGCAAAGTATTTGGGCGTTTCCTACCTGTAGGGGTTCGGCGGACGCGTTGGCTGGTTCCCGTATATGCCTTGTCAAGGGCGAGCGGGTTTCGAAGTTTCCGAAATCTTCCTGAGCACGGGATCGGCGTTGGCCGTGACGGCCCGGCTATGTGAAGCGCTCCCGTGCTGCCTGCTTGCGCTGGAGCAACGGCGCGTACTCGTGCAATTCCCGTGGCGCGATGTCGAAGGCGCGGCGGAATGCGCGCGTAAAGCTCGACGCATCATTGAAACCCAACCCCAGGGCAATATCCTGGACCTCCATATGCGGAAAGCGCACAAGCTCATCGGCCGCCATTCGCAGCCTGCGGCTGCGGATATAGGCGGCCAGGCCGCCTTCATGCTCAAAGAGACGGTAGACGCTGGCGCGCGAGAGATGCAGCGATGCCAACACGCTGTCAGGCGACAAATCCGGATCGTGCAGATTGGCCTCGACATGTCGCCGCACCTGTCCATAGACGGCAGCGCGTACCGCTGCGCGCCGATTGCCGGAAAGCCCTGCCTGACGGCTGAAAGCGGTGGCGAGTAGCTCTACCGTGGTGAGAAAGCGCTGACGCGCTTCCTGCCGGTCGAGACCGCTGATTTGTCGGTTTAATGCAACGAGATGCTCAATGATCAGGCGTGTCAAGGGGGTGGTGGCTTGAATCGAGCGACCATGCAGCGAGGCGGCATCGGGAAACGAGCTTTCCACCAGATCGCGTGGCACAAAAAGGAGCAGTATCCGGCCATCAAAATTCCGGATTGTGCACGGCTGGTCCATGTCCAGCGCGAGGATACTTGGCGCGTGCGGTATCTGTGGCGCGTCGAGCCGTGGCTTGCCGTTCAGGAACTGCCCCGGCGGCCCTTCAAGGAACACGCTGAAGCTTATGTCATGAATGCTCTCGGTCGATACCCGGCCCAACGATCGCACGGCCAGGTTCGGCCCGGTGCGGAAGTCGAAGAGGCTCAGATTGTCGATCGTGTAGCGAGACAGCGATGCGTCGAACCTATCCTCGGCTTGCTTTGACGAAGGCCGTATGTCGTAGACAGGGCTCATGCGCTCCTGCCAGGCCCGGAAGCTTTGACGGGCGTCGCCCTGCACGCTGAAATTGCTGTGCACGATGCCGGGCGCAAGCGTCGGCGGCTCTGGCGGCAATAACAAGCGGCCGTGTAGCGGGTCGTCGTTCAATGCAGCGCTCCTGGCTGATTTTCGTCCAGATAGGGTCCGCCCCGTGTGGCTGAACTTTATGTTGAGCCACCAGCCCGCGCGGAGCGAGCTATGGCAGGTTGCCAAGCATATCAGTACTTGTTTTGCCGGAGCACACAGCGAGCGGCTCGCCGGAAAAGCGATGGCTTTCAGTACTCGGAAAACCACACACGATCCTGAGCGCGGACCGCCTGCCGGCGGCCGCTTTCGAGGAGGGATAGCGTCTCTCCCGGGTCGACATCGCGGCCAGCGCGTGGTGCCCGGGCAATCCCGACAAAGTTGTCCCCGGCAAACCGCTGTCCTAAACTAAGTGCGCAGTTCTCCCCGTTCAAACATGCTGGGCAATACCAAGGAGACACCATGACAATCCGGGTCGGACGATGGCTCAGCCGCAACGGCGGCGGGCTCGAAATCCTCTCCATCGGGCCGGGTGCCCACTTTACCGGGCGCTACCAGACCAAGGTCGGGAAGCCCGATCCCAGCGCCTGGTTCGAGACGCACGGCATGACCGACGGCGCGCTGATCGGATTCACGGTGCTCTGGAAGAACCAAGCTGAGCAGCATGCCTCGCTGACCACCTTTGCCGGTCGCTACCTAGCCGCGGGCGAGCAGGATGGCCTGGGCGATCCATCGCGCGAGCGCATCGAGGCCCAATGGGTACTGGCCCGTCGCTACGAGGACGATGATCCCGCCAAGCCGCACGCCATGTGGGAGACCTTTATCTCCAACTCCGCCATCTGGTACTGGACGCCCTGAGCGGTCAACCCAGCGCGAGCCCGGCATGGAACAGTAACTGGCGGAACACCGCCAGTCGCGCCTCGCCCGTCTGCGCCAGCCTCTGGCAGACGTGGATGTGCGCGGTCCTGTCGCTGTGACCTAGCAAGGCGTCCTTGCACTCGCGCTCCGAGATCTCCAGGTGCACGCCGGTCAGGATCGCGCTGCCCTTGCCCACGCGTGAGCTCACGATCGCGGGCGGGTCGCCTTCGATGCCGGTATAAACGGCCAGGACCTGGGTCTCCGGCCCCGGCGCATCGCCGAAATCGAAGCGGCAGCCGCCGTGGTAGTGCGTGTAGAGCGACACCGGCGCAGCGGTCAGCCGTTCCGTCGTCCGGATCTCCACCGCGGCGGTGCTGCGCGGCGTGCCGTCATAGGCGACGCCTCCCGTGAGTTCGGGCAAGGAGCCCACCGCAACCGCGTCCACGAAGCTCAGCTCCCGCGTGCCGCAGATCTCGCCCGCGCTGCCGGCGTGAAAGGCGAGTTCCCTGCAGGCGTAGTACGCACCCGCGCAGATGCCCAGGTAGACCCCGCCTTGTTCGACAAAGCGCCGGATGCGCGCGTTGGGGGCGCCGTTCAGCGCTGCGCAATAGGGCAGGTCGGCGCCACCCGGCATGACGAACAGCACTGCGTCATCGAACAGCGATGCGTCATGCCGGATGTCATCGGCCATGACCGTGCGGATCTCGTACATACCGGAACGAAGCTGCTGCCCGATGGTGCGCATCAGGCGCGCGGTGCCGTCGGAGGTGCCGGCATCGATATAGGTCAGGATCTGGGGCTTTGACATGATGGTTCGTCGTGATTCGTCGTGGTTTAGCGCAGTCTGTCTTCACGGCTCGTGATCTTGCGCGCGCAGTTGTGGTCTAATCTCGTGCTTACATTGCGTTTGTCTACAATCGTAGTTTCATAATTGCGCAGTTTCGAGCTTTCGACATGACCACACAATCCAATCGTCCCGCCAGCCGCCAGCTGAGGACACTGCCCGAGCAGATCGCCGACAGCATCTTCACTGCCATCGCGAATGGCGAATACGCCCCGGGCGAGCGTATCCGTGAAGAAGCGCTGGCCGAGCAGTTCGCGGTCAGCCGCGGACCGGTGCGCGAGGCCTTGCGCATCCTTGAGAAGGATTCGGTGGTGAACATCCTGCCCAACAAGGGCGCCCACGTCACCCAGCTATCGATCAAGGAGGTTGCAGACATCTTCGAGATTCGCGGCAAGCTTTCCGGCACCATGGTAAGCCGGCTAAGCCCGGAAGAGGCGGCGCAGATTGCGGCGACCATCGATGCCGACGTGCGCGCGCTGGAAACGCTGGCGCAGGAGGCGGATAGCACCGTCGCCTTCATCGAAACCTCGTTCCGCCTCGGGCGCGTCATGCGCGAGGCTTGCACCAATGAGCGCCTGGCCGAGATCCTGGGTTCGCTGGCGCGGCAGACGCTGCGTTACACCCAGCTTGGCCTGTCCACGCCGGCACGGCGCAAGGAATCGGCCCGCAACTGGCGCACGCTGCAAAAGGGCCTCAAGTCGGGCAACCTCGATGCCGCGGCGGAAGCGGCCGAGAAGCTGATCGGCGATTCGATGCGCGAGGCGATCAGGCAGCTCGAAGCGCAGCGGGATGCCGCGCCGCGCACCGTCTGAATCGGCTAAGCCGTTCCCAGCACCATCACCATATACGCGGACATCACCAGGCCGCCCGCCTGCACCAGGCAGTTGCGGGCGCCAGGCACCTGGCGCTCCCCGCAATCCCCGCGTAGCTGACGGACCGACTCGATCATCAGCGGCATGCCGAACATGCCGCCGTGATTGAAGGACAGGCCGCCGCCCGAGGTATTCAGCGGAAATGCCCCGCCCGGCGCAATGCGCCCGCCTCGCACGAAGGCGCCGCTCTCGCCGCGCCCGCAGAATCCCAGCTCCTCCAGGCCGATCAGCACGTTGCTGGTGAACGCGTCGTAGATCTGCACGATGTCGATCTCGCTACGGCTCAGGCTGGCGCGCTCCAGCGCCAGCCGGCCCATCTCCGCGAGCACGCCATTGTCGATCCAGTCGTCCATGCCAAACGGCGTGGCGTGCTGGATATATTGCTCCGCGAACCCTTGCACCAGCACCGGCGGACGGCGCAAGTCGCGCGCGCGCCCGGTCCGCACCAGCACCATGGCGCCGGCGCTGTCGGTGACCTGGCAGATATCGAGCTTGCGCAGCGGGTCGGCGACCATGGGCGAGGCCAGGTAGTCGGCCATGGTCAGCGGCTCGCGCGCGACCGCATTCGGATTGCGCTGTGCCCAGCGCCTCGCCGCGATCGCGACTTCCCCAAGGTCTTCGGCAAGCGTGCCGTAGCGATGCATGTGCAGGCGTGCCTGCATCGCGTAGAAGCCGATCGGGCTCAGCATGCCGTACGGCTGCACGAACTGGCCGTTCGGCATGCGGGCATCCTGCGCATGGCCGCCGCGCGCGCGGCTGCGGTCCAGGCGCTGCGTGCTGCCATAGGTGATCAGCGCCACATTGCACAGTCCCGCCTCCATCGCCGCCATTGCATGGGCGATATGCGTCAGGTTGGATTGCCCGCCGACCACGGTGCTGTCGACATAGCGCGGTTGCAGCCCCATGTGCTCGGTCACCAGCAAGCCGGCGGCGCGGTCGTCCCAGTGCGCGAAGACGGCGTCGATGTCGGAGGGCTTCAGCCCCGCGTCCAGGATCGCGAGCCGCGCCGCGTCGCATTGCAGCGACAACGCGGTGTCGCCCGGCAGGGCCTTGCCCATGCCGGCCTCGCCGACGCCCGCGATGGCATAGCGGCCACTCAGTGCTTTCGGGTCCATGTCCATCCTTTCAAACCGGCTTTGATGCAGCCGTAAGCTGCGCTCGCACATCCTTCTTCAGCACCTTGCCGACCGGGCTGCGTGGCAGCGTGGGCCAGAACTCGACCTGCTTGGGCGTCTTCAGGCTGCCGAAGCGCTTGCGGCACAGCTCGACGATCTCGTCGGCGGTGGCATTGCAACCGGGCTTGAGCTCGATCACGGCGGTCAGGCGTTCGCCCCAGTCGGCGTCGGGTATGCCGACCACGGCGCAGTCCTGCACCGCCGGGTGGCCCCAGATCACCTGCTCGATCTCGCTCGGGTAGATGTTGAAGCCGCCGGAGATGACCATGTCCTTCTTGCGATCGACCACATACAGGTAGCCGTTCTCGTCAAACACGCCGATGTCGCCGGTGTGGTGCCAGCCAAAGGCGCGCGCCTCGGCGGTGGCTTCGGGGTTGTTGTAGTAGCCGGGCGAGACGAGGTCGCCGCGGGCCACGATCTCGCCGCGTTCGCCCGTGCCCACGATATTGCCCTCGTCGTCCATCAGCGCCACCTCGCAGGCGCCCGAGGGGCGGCCGGCGGAGCCGAGGTGCTTGTCGAGTTCGGGGTCGTCGTGCACGAAATGATCCTTGCGCGACAGGCAGGTGATGACACCGGGCACTTCCGACTGGCCGTAGCTCTGCATGAACACCTGGCCCCAGAGGGCGATGCCTTCGCGCAGCTTGTCGACCGACATCGGCGCGGCACCATACAGCACGTACTCGAGCGAGGAGCAGTCGCGTGTGCGCGCATCGGGGTGGGCGAGCAGGCGATAGATCATGGTCGGCGGCAGGAAGATATGCGTCACGCGTTCGCGCTCGATCGCTTCGAGGATCACGCCCGGATCGGCCGACGCAGCGATCACGTTGCGCGCGCCGATGCGTGCCAGTGCCACCATCGTGGCGCCCGCGGCATGCGTGAGCGGCGCCACCACCAGGTGCACGGGGTCCTTGCGCGGTGGCGTGAACTGGTTGCTGATCCGGTAGGCCGTCTCGAGCGAGCGGTGGCTCTGCATGATCGCCTTCGGACGGCCCGTGGTGCCGCCGGACGACTTGATGATGGCGATGTCGTCCGCTTCGCGCCGCACCGTCACGCGCGTCCCGGCGAAGTCCTTCACCCATTGCGCGATGCAGTGGCCGTTCGGCTCCAGCGGCTCCGTCAGCCCGATGACGCGCCTGAGCGTCGGGATCTCCTGCTTCAGGCGTTCCAGGTGCGGCGCGTACTGCGGATGGCAGATCAGCACGGTGATCTCGCAGAAACTGGCGAACCAGATGATGTCCTCGATGGGATCGCGCGCGTTGAGCGGCACGAAGACCGCACCGCTGCGCATCACGCCCAGCATCGCCGGCAGCACCATCGGATGATTGGGCGACAGCATGCCGACGTGCGTGCCCGGTTGCACGTCGCGCACCAGCGCGGCGGCAACCGCGTGCGATGCGCCGGCCGCGTCCTGGTAGCTCAGGCGCACGTCGCCTCCCTGGACGAAGATGCGGTCGGGATATGCCGTGGCGCCGGCGTCGAAGGAATCGATGATCATGGTTTGTCTCTGGTATCGGGAACGGGCCGGGCATTGGCGCTGCCCGTGAGCCGGAACATCGGCAGTGCGACGTCGTCGCTGATGCGTTCGAAGCACACCTCGACCGGCGCGCCGACGGCAAGGCAATCGGGGTCGGCGTCGACAATGCCTGCCAGCATGCGCACGCCCTCGTCGAGCTCGATCATGCCGATCGCATACGGCACGTCCGACGCGAAGGCGGGATGCGCGGCGACGTGGCACACGGTGTAGGTATAGATCCGCCCGTGGCCGCTCGCCTGCACCCATTCGAGCTGGTCGGACAGGCATTGCGTGCAGAAGCGGCGCGGGTAGAACTGGTGGCGCGTACAGGCCGGGCAATACTGTATTTCGAGCCGGCCTTCGTGCGCCGCCTGCCAGTAGTGCGCGGTCTCGGCGGTGGGAATCGGCTGCGGCCTTGCGAGGGAAACGTTCATGTGGCGCTCCTCAGTTCGCGCTCAGCGAGAACTCGCTGCCGCGGACCTGCACCTTCGCCTTGCTCTGGCGCTGTGCCAGGCCGGCCACGAGATCGACGACCGGGTGGTGGACGCTGAAGCTGTCGCCCGTGCCCGTCGGCGCCAGGCCGTTTACCTTCTCGTCGCCGTACATATAGCGCAGCAGCAGTTCGTCGTCGCCCATGTTCTTGTAGCGCTGGCGCAAGCCCGGCAGCACCGGTTCGATCACGGGGGGCGTCAGGCTCACATCCTTCGAGCCGTTGGCGATGACCTTGTCCTTCACGTTCGCGTCGACCGGCAGCGGCAGGGCGCCGAAATACCCGCAGACGTACTTCTTCACTTCATCCGGGACGGCCTTGTAGCGCTCGCCGTTGATGACATTCATCACCGCCTGCGCCCCGATGATCGCGGGATAGGGCGTGACCATGATCGGCGAGCCGAGCTCCACCCGCACCCGCCCGATCTCTTCCAGCACCGCCGGCAGCTTGTCGGAAATGCCGGCGAGCTTGAGCTGAGATTCCAGGTTGCTCATCGCGCCGCCCGCGTACTGGGTGATGTAGTGGCTGGGCTCGTATTCGGCAGGCACGCCGACCGGATGGCCTTCCCGCTCGGCCAGCGCGCCAAGATACGCGCCCACTTCGTCGAGCAAGTCGTCATTGACCACCACGTCGAAGCCGATCTCGCGCAGGTTGCGCGCAATCATCTGGCTGGCCGGCAGCGAATTGCCATTGGCCATCGGGTCCACCGCCGTCAGGATGCTGTCGGCGCCGTGCACCGCGGCCTCGAGTGCGAGCAGCGGCCCGAGTCCGGTCAGGCAGTGGGTGTTGAATTCCAGTCGTGCTCGATCACCGATGGCCTGCTTCATTGCCGGCACCAGGGTGCGTACGCGGTCGATCGTCAGGATGCCGGCCGCATCGGCCAGCGTGACGGTCTGCACGCCAAAGCGCTCGACGGCCTCGCGCGCCTTGCGCGCATACAAGGCGTCGTCATAGCCGGGCGCGATGTTGTAGCCGAGCAAGAGCGTCACGTTGGCGCCGAGCCGGCGCGCCGTGGCGATGCTGGGGGCGAGGTTGTCCGAGCACATCAGCGCATCGAAGATGCCGATGTCGCGGACGCCGTTGGCGATCTGCCGCTCGACGAAGAGCTCGGTGATGTCGTCGGCCACCGGAAAGAAGCCGCGCATCAGGTTGCTGCGGATGGCGGCGCGCAGCGGCGTGCGCGTGAAGCGCTCGCGCAGCAGGCGGATGCGTTCGAACGGGTCCTGGTTCAGGAACAGCACGCTGGCATCGAACTGCACCAGCGCGATCGCCTGCAGCGACAGGAAGCCGGCCTGGTCCATGCGTTCCGCTATCGGCAGCATGTGCTCGGTGCGCATGCGGGTGGCCCACAGGCATTGCTGGCCGTCGCGCAGCGTGTCGTCGGTCAGGTGGATGGTGCGGCGCTTGCCGGTGCGCGCGGTTTCCGCGGCGACCAGTTTCTTGAGGTCTTCGAGCATGAGTTCAGCCCTCCGTGCCCTGGAGTTGGATCGAAACGCCGGGGCCCTGCACGCTGAGTTGCGCATAGGGTGCGGCGCGTGCCGTGAGTCCGGCCAGGAGTGCATCCGCTGGCGTGGTGGGTACATAACGCAGCGCGTCTGGTGAAGCCGGTGCAGGAAGCGATTCCGGTGCGACGCCGCAGGCAAGGAAGAGCACCAGCGCCGCGTCATTCGACGTGGGATGTGCCGCGCGCAATGCGGCGAGCGATGGT
The DNA here is from genome assembly GCF_052115045.1 of Cupriavidus sp. 2TAF22. NCBI lineage: Bacteria > Pseudomonadati > Pseudomonadota > Betaproteobacteria > Burkholderiales > Burkholderiaceae > Cupriavidus > Cupriavidus sp. 2TAF22. The sequence goes on along the minus strand of NZ_JBFRFX010000013.1, from coordinate 120,368 downwards.
GCCGCTGCCTTGGGCACCGCACCGACACGCTGGAGCAACCCGGCGTCGACATTGCCTGCCGCCGCGCCGTGAACCTGCTGCAAGGCGCGGCGCACGCCGGGCCGAAGCTCGGCATAGCGCGGCAGGCCCTGCAGGTGCCGCAGCGCCTGTTCCGCAATCGGCCGCGCGAACGGCGCCAGCATCGGCGGCATGCCGATCTCGCTGCGGACCAGCGCGCACTCGTTGGCAAAGGCGTGCAGCTTGTGCGTCAGCCCCAGTTCGGCCAGCCGTTGCATGCACTGCGCAGCGACTTCGCCCGGCAACTGGTGTGCGTAGGGGGCGAGGTCAAAGACCCACGGGCGGGCCGGCGCGAAGCCGTGGCGATCGGCCAGTTCCGCGAGCAGGCGGCCGGCGTCGCCCACGGCGTGCAGTGTCTGCTCGCTCGCCGGTGTTCCCAGGGCCAGCATGCGCAGCGATTTCAGCAGCGTGCCCAGCGCCGGCACCGAGGCGCCGTTGGCGAGCGGCGCGAACGCGGTGTCGAGCCCGGCGATACCCAGCCGTATCGCCTCCAGCGCAACCATGGGACCGAGCGCGGTCTGGCAGCGCAGATGCAGATCCAGCGGCGTGGCGCCCGGTCCCGTGCCCAGTCCCGCGCGCAGCGCGGGCAGCAGCGTGGCCAGGCGGTCCGGGGTCAGCAGGCCGGCTTCGTCGCGCAGCATCACGCGGGCCGCGCCTGCCTCGGCCAGGGCCGCGGCCTGCTCCTGCAACGCATCGTCGCTGTGCGTGGAGCCGGGCGCGAACGGCAGGGCCGCGATCATGGTCAGGCCGAGCGCCTTGCCAGCCTTCAGCACCGGCGCGATACGCGCGATCTCCACCATCGGGTCGAGCAGCACGATCTCGGACACGCCGCGCTGCGCCAGTTCGCGCAACCACAGCGTGACGGCCTCGGTCGGTAGCACATCGATGCCGCGCCTGCCATGTTCCGTCAGCAGCGCAATGGCGGCGCGCAGCGCAATGCCGGGGCAGCGTTCGCGCAGCAGCGCGATGCGCTGCCAGGGGTCTTCGCCCCTCGTCACGCATTGCTGCAGCGTGGCCGGGGAGGCGACTTCGATCGCCGCCGGGGCGGCCGCCGCCAGCCGCGCGGCGACGGCAAGCATCATCGGGGTCGTCATGGCGCCGGCCCAGCGCGCGCTCTGGCCGTCGGTCAGGCTGACGTCGGTGTAACGCAGGGCGGGCGTGCTCATGACTTCACCTCGGCGGCAGCCAGTGCCTGCTTGGCGGCCTGCGCAGCGGCCTTTTGCTCCGCCTTGCGCTGCGGCAGGAAGGTATCTTCGACCCAGCGCGTCGTGACCCGGCCGCCGACGAAGTCTTCATGCGCCAGCACGGCGTCATGGAAGCGCGCGGTCGTGGTCGGGCCTTCGACCTGCAGGCCTTCCAGTGCGGCGCGCATGCGCGCGATGGCTTGCTCGCGCGTGGCCGCATGCACGATCAGCTTGCCGAGCAGCGAATCGTAGTAGGGCGGCACGGTGTAGCCGGCATAGCAATGCGTATCGACGCGGATGCCTTCGCCGCTTGGCACGTCCCAGCGCGAGATCAGCCCCGGACGCGGCAGGAAGTTGCGGTCCGGGTCCTCGGCGTTGATGCGGCATTCGATGGCATGTCCCTGCAGCTGGACGTCGTCCTGCGTGAACGACAGCGGCAGCCCGGCCGCAACCCGGATCTGCTCGGCGACCAGGTCGAAGCCGGTGATCATCTCCGTCACCGGGTGCTCGACCTGGATGCGCGTGTTCATCTCCAGGAAGAAGTACTTGTTATCGCGCTGGTCGACCACGAACTCGATCGTGCCCGCGCCGCAGTAGCCGGCGTTACGTGTCAGGCTCACCGCGCACTCGCCCATGGCCTGGCGCATTGCCGCATCGACCGCCGGGGAGGGTGCCTCTTCGATCAGCTTCTGGTGGCGGCGCTGCGTCGAGCATTCGCGTTCGCCAAGGTAGACCACGTTGCCGTGCGCATCGGCCATCACCTGGATCTCGATATGGCGCGCATGCTCGATGAATTTCTCCATATACAGCGTGGCGTCGCCGAACGCGGACTGCGCCTCGTTGGCGGCCGAGCTCATCAGCGATTCAAGTTCGCTTTCTTCCCTGACCACCCGCATGCCGCGCCCGCCGCCGCCGGCGGTGGCCTTGATCAGCACCGGGTAGCCGATCTGCGCCCCGACGTGGCGCGCATGCGCCACATCGGCCAGCGCGCCGGAGCCGGGTACGCGCGGTACGCCAGCCTGCTCGGCCAGGCCCACGGCGGTGATCTTGTCACCCATCGCATCGATGGCTTCGGCAGACGGCCCCACGAACACCAGCCCGGCCTTGATGCAGGCGCGCACGAACGACGAGCGTTCGGACAGGAAGCCGTAGCCGGGATGCACCGCGTCGCAGCCAGTGCGCAAAGCCGCCTCGACGATCTTGTCGGCACGCAGGTAGCTCTCGGCAGCGAGCGGGGGACCGAGCACGACCATTTCGTCGGCCAGCCTGGCGGCTAGCGTATCGGTGTCCGCTTCGGAGACACCTGCCACCGCCTCGATACCCAGGGTGCGGCAGGCGCGAATCACGCGCACGGCGATTTCGCCACGGTTGGCGACGAACACGCGCCGGATATCGCGCTTTGCCACGGGGGCTTGTGCATTGTTGTTCATATTCAGCCCTCCTGTGCCGGCTTCATCAGCATCACGATCTGGCCGTGCTGCACCGGCTTGCCGTCCTCGACCACGATGCGCTCGACGGTGCCTGCCACTTCGGCCTTGACCGAGTTGAACATCTTCATCACCTCGACCAGACACACCGTGTCGCCGATATCGACCGTGCTGCCCACCGCGACAAAGGCCGGCTGGTCGGGGCTGGGGTGCAGATAGAAGGTGCCGACCATCGGCGCGCGTACCGCAACCAGGCCCGCAGGCACGTCTTCAAGAGGGGGTGGCGCGGCAGACGCACCGGTGGTGCCGGGGGCTTGCGCCGCAGGCACGGCGGCGCGCGGGGCGGCGGACTGCGGTGCCCGCTCTGGCGCGAACGCCGCGGCCCCGGGCTTGCGGGCATGCAGCGCGAACTCGCCGACCGTCACGTCCAGCGATTCCAGGTGTTCAGCGCTGTCGAGGATTTCGAGGATACGACGTACGTCGGTATGGGAAAGGGGCATGGCTTTGTCTCCATCTACGGAAGTGTGCGCGTCTTCGTCAGCGCATGGATTCATTAAATCATGCTCACATTCCTATTGTCAACAATCGTAATGTAGAATAAAGTCCAGTCATCCGACGTGGGGTCGGGCTAATTCAGGAACTCGACATGACGACAGAGACGATTCGATCCGAGATCACCGGCACCGTGTGGAAGGTAGTGGTGGAACCAGGCACCGCGCTGCAGGCCGACGACACCATCATGATTCTCGAATCGATGAAGATGGAGATCCCGGTGCTGGCGCCCGAAGTCGGCAGGGTCCTCAAGCTGCTGATCGCCGAGGGCGAGCCGGTGCGCGAAGGGCAGGAAATCGCGGTCTTCGAAGAAGAGTGAGCGCCATGAAGCACCCGGACGCGGCAGGGGACTCGCAAGGGGCGCCGATGCGCGCCGGCGCGAGCCATCACTTGCAGACGGTGCCGGAGCAGATCGCAGAGCGCATCTTCGCGGCCATCGAACGGGGCGAGTACGCGCCGGGCGAACGCATCCGCGAAGAAACGCTCGCCGAGCAGTTCGCGGTGAGCCGCGGACCGGTGCGCGAAGCGTTGCGCATCCTGGAGAAGGACTCGGTCGTGCGCATCCTGCCCAATCGTGGCGCCCACGTCACGCAGCTCTCCATCAAGGAGGTCTGCGACCTCTTCGATATCCGCCGCGACCTGGTGGCCGCGATGATCCGCCGGCTTGGCCGCCGCAACGATGCGGTCATTGCCTGGATCGACGCCGAAGTGCGCGAGCTTGAAACGGTGGTGCAGGGCTGCGGCCCGGGCGACGCCTATCTCGCCATCATCGACCGCCTGGGCCGCATGCTGGCCGACAGTTCCGGCAACGAGCGGCTCGCTGAAATCCTGGGCTCGCTGGCGCGGCAGACGCGGCGCTACGCCAGGCTCGGGCTGGCCACCGCGGCGCGACGCGAAGCATCGGCACGCATCTGGCGGACGCTGCTGAACGACCTGAAGGCCGGCGACGCGAACCGCGCGGCCAATGCCATCGAACAACTGATCGACGCTTCGCGCCACGAAGCCGTGAGGCAACTGGAGGCGGACACGGCGAGCGCCGGGCGCGAAGCCGCCGGACACGAAAGGGCGAGTGCCGCCCTCCGAACAAAGGACTTGCTCCAATGAGTGCAAAGAGAATCGCAGGCCATGCCCTGTCATGGGCCGCAGCGCAGTTTCGCGACCGGCCCGCGGTCGTGTTCCGCGACCGCAGCTTCAGCTATACGCAGATCGAACGGCGCAGCAATCAGCTCGCCAACGCGCTGATCGGCCTGGAACTGCGTCCCGGCGAACGGCTTGCCGTGCTGCTCAACAACTCGGTGGAGAGCATCGACAGCCAGTTCGGCGCCGAAAAGGCGGCGCAGGCCTACGTGGCCCTGAACGCGCGCCACACCTTGCGCGAGCAGGCGGCGATCCTCAACGACGCCGAGGCTTCGGTGCTGATCGCCGGCGCCGAGTTTCGCGAGATTGCGCAGCAGGTGCGCCATCACGTGCCGTCGCTGCGGCACGTGATCGGCGTGGGCTGGCATGACGCCGGCGTGCTCGGGTTCGATGCGCTGCTCGCCCGCGCTTCGGACCGTTTCCCGGGCCTTGAGGTGCCGGCCGGTCTGCTGCTGCGAATCGCCTACACCTCGGGGACGACCGGCCAGCCGAAGGGCGTTGCCTATAGCATCGAGCGCTGGGAAGCACGCCTGGCCAACCAGTTTGGTGCCATGGAATACGGCCTCGGCATCGATGACGCGATGCTTCACGCCGGCCCGCTCACACACGCGGCCGGGGTGCACCTGCTGCCGTGCTACTTGCGTGGGGCACGCAATATCGTGGCCGACCGCTTCGATGCCGGGCAGGTGCTGGCGCAGATCGCCAGCGATCGCATCACCCAGTTGATGGTGGTGCCTACCATGCTGAGCCGCCTGCTTGAAGCGCTGGCCGCCAACCCCGCCGCGGACGTGTCTGCCCTGCGGCGCGTGCACTACGGCACCGCGCCGACGCCAACCAGCACGATCCATGAGGCGCTGCAGCGGCTGGGTCCGATCCTGCGCCAGCAATACGGCATGACCGAAGCGGTCCAGCCCTTGTCCGTGCTCTACCCGCACGAGCACCTGGAGCACGGCCAGCCCTCGGCGCGCATCGCCTCGTGCGGCCGGCCGACCATGAATGTCGGGATCACGGTGCGCGATGCCGACGGGCAAGCCTTGCAGACCGGTGAGGTGGGCGAGATCGCACTGGCGCACCAGGGCATCGGCGCCGTGGCGTTCTGGCGCCGGCCAGACCTGGAGCGCGAATCCATCCGTGACGGCTGGTATTACAGCGGCGACCTTGGCCGCTTCGACGACGAAGGCTTTCTCTACATCGTCGGCCGCAACAAGGACATGATGATCAGCGGCGGCTTCAACGTCTATGCGCGCGAAGTCGAGGACGCGCTGCACGCGCATCCGGCTGTAGCGGAGGTGGCGGTGCTGGGCCTGCCCGACGCCGAGTGGGGCGAGGTGGTCGCGGCATTCGTGGTGCGCCGGCCCGGACAGGGCGGCGACGCCGATGCGCTCGGCCGCCATTGCGCCGGGCTGATCGCCGGCTACAAGAAGCCACGCGTGATCGAGTTTGTCGACGCGCTGCCGCGCAACCATGCCGGCAAGGTGACCAAGAACGACTTGCGCGACGCCTACCTGGCGCGCCATGCAGAAGGAGCGATTTCCAAATGAACACGACTCAGGCAACCCAGCCCGCAACGCAGTCTCCAACCCAACCTGCAACCCAACCTGCCAATGGCGAATGGACGGACGAGCTCCATGAGCTGACACAGCGCCGCGCCATCGCGCATGCACTCGGCGGCGAGGAGCAGGTCGCGCGCCATCACGCACAAGGCAAGCTCACCGCGCGCGAACGTATCGATTACTTGCTCGACGCCGGCAGCTTCGCCGAGATCGGCGTGCTGGCCGGTTCCGTCAAATACGGCGCGGATCGCAAGCGCGAGCAGTTCACGCCCAGCAATGCGGTCGTCGGCATCGGCAAGATCGACGCGCGGCGCACGGTGGTGGCGGCCGACGACTTCACGATCCGCGCCGGCTCGTCCGAAGGCTCGGTATCGGAAAAGTGGATCTACGCTGACCGTTACGCCTGGGAGTACAAGCTGCCGATCGTGCGCATGGTCGACAGCGCCGGCGGCAGCGTCAAGCTGCTCGACAAGCTCGGCCACACCAAGATCCCGGGCTACGCCATGTTGCCGATGACGCAGCTGCTCGGCGCCGTGCCGGTCGTTGGTATCGCGCTGGGCGCCTGCGCGGGCCTTGGCGCGGTGCGGGTCGGTTCCGCCCACCTGTCCATCATGATTCGTGGCAAGAGCCAGGTCTTCGCCGGCGGGCCGCCGGTAGTGAAGCAGGCGCTGGGCCTCGACATCGACAAGGAGGGGCTGGGCGGCTACGACGCGATGCACCGATTCAGCGGCGCGGTGAGCCTGGCCGTCGAAACCGAAGAGCAGGCCCTGGAGGCCACGCGGCGTTTCCTTTCGTACCTTCCCGGCAATGTGTGGGAACAGCCGCCGCGCGTGGCCTGCGAGGATCCGGTCGATCGCTGCGACGAGTGGCTCAACCGCGCGATCCCCGCCGACAAGCGCAAGGTGTTCCAGGCGCGCAAGATCCTGAAGGCGATCTTCGATGAAGGCTCGCTGTTCGAGATGTCGCCGGACTTCGGCGGCTCGACCATCACCTGCCTGGCGCGCCTGAACGGCCATGCGGTAGGCGTGATGACCAACAACCCGATGGTGATGGGCGGCGCCCTGACGCGCGCCGCCGCGCTGAAGATGGCGCGCTTCGTCGACCTGTGCGACACCTTCCACCTGCCCATCGTCAACCTGGCCGATCAACCGGGCGTGATGACCGGCCCCGACGCCGAGCGCGAAGGCACGCTGTCCGCCGCGCTGCAGGCCATGCATGCGATCGAGCAGTCTGGCGTGCCTTGGCTGGCGATCGTGCTGCGGCGTTGCGTGGGCTTGGCCGGCGCCATGCTGAGCCCGTGGCACGGGCCGTCGGGCACCGCGCTGCCGAACCGCTATGCGTGGCCGTCGGCACGCTGGGGCTCGATCCCGGTCGAAGGCGGCGTTGCCGCGGCCTACAAGCAGGACATCGCCGCGGCCGCGGACCCGGTCGCACACCGCCTGGACCTGGAGGCGCACTACCACGCGATCTCCTCGCCGATGCGCACCGCCGAACGCTTCGGTGTGCTCGACATCATCGAACCGGCGAGCACGCGACCGCTGCTTTGCGCCTGGGTCGAAGACGCATACCGGGCCACCGCCCGCCGCCTCGGCCCGGTCGGCCGCACGATGCGCTAAGGGAGGACCACCGGCATGGACACCACGCTCGAACTTCCCGACCCGGTGACGGATACCGCAGCGGGCCCTGGCAGCTACGAGGCACAACGCGCCCGGCTCGACGCCCGTATCCGTGAGGCCCTGGCGATGGGAGGCGAAGCCAAGCTCGCCCGGCGCCGGGCCAGCGGCCATCTGAACGCGCGCGAGCGCATCGCGCAACTGTTGGACGACGGCTCGTTCAGCGAGACTGGCATGCTGGCGGTCTCGGTGCTTCCCGCCGACCGCGGCACATCGCCGGCCGACGCCAAGATCACCGGCACGGGGCGCGTCGACGGACGGCGAGTGGCGGTGGTGTCGAACGACATGACCGTCATGGGCGCGTCGTCCTCGGCGGTCAACATGCGCAAGATCGCCCGCCTGAAGGAGACGGCCACGCGCAGCGGCATGCCGCTGATCTTCCTGGGCGAGTCGAGCGGCTCGCGTGTGCCTGACAGCCTGGGCGCGGAAGCGATGGCCGGTGCCGGCCAGGACCCGCAGCAGTACTGCCGCCGGCGTGAAATTCCTTGGGTGAGCGCGGTGCTCGGGCCTTGCCTGGGCTCGTCGACCTGGTACACCTGCCTTTCCGATTTCGTGGTCATGCGCAAGGGCGCGTTCCTCGCGGTGTCGAGCGCGCGGGTCACGTCGCTGGCCATCGGCGAAGCGGTCGATCCCGGGGAACTCGGCGGCTGGAAGCTGCATGCCGAGCAGACCGGGCTGGTGGACGTGATCGTCGACAGCGACGAGGAAGCGCTGGCGGCAATCCGCCGCTTCCTCGGCTACCTGCCGTCGCACGCCGGCGTCCGCCCGCCGAGCCTCCCGGCTGCCAAGGCGACCGCGCCCGACGCGGACAGGCTCCTCGAACTCGTGCCGTCGGCGCGCAGCAAGACCTACGATATGCGCAAGGTCATCGCCGGCATCGTCGACGAAGGCAGCTTCTTCAACCTGAAGGATCGCTTCGGTCGTGCCGCGGTGACCGGCCTGGCGCGGCTGAATGGCGAGAGCGTGGGCATCGTCGCCTCGAATCCGATGTTCAAGGGCGGCGCGATGGACCCCGAGGCTTGCCGCAAGGTCACGTCGTTCCTGGTGATGTGCGATTCGTTCAACATACCGATCCTCTTCCTGGTCGACACGCCGGGCTTCCTGGTCGGCATCGAGGGCGAGCGCAAGGCTGCACCCGCGCATATCATGAACATGATTCACGCCGTGCAACTGTGCAGCGTGCCTAAGCTGTCAGTCATCCTGCGCAAGAGCTACGGCCAGGCCTACATCAACATGGGCGGCGGCCGCAACAGCGACGAGGTGGCGGCCTGGACCAGCGCCGACACCAGCTTCATGGACCCGCAGATCGGCGTCAGCGTGCTCCACGGCATCAAGCGCGAGGACGACCCGGCGCGCTTTGACCGACTGAAGGCCGAACTGGCGCGCGATACCTCGGCCTACGCACTGGCCGGCGCCTTCGGCGTACAGGCCGTGATTCCCCCGCAGCAGACCCGCGCCTGGCTGATCGAAGCATTGGCCACCCATCGCCGCGAAGGTAACGGCGGCATCGGCCAGCACGAGATGCGCGCGTGGCCGACGTACATCTGAATGCACTTCGACCAGTAGGCTTAACCCAAGGGATGCCAGACGTGAAAACCACTACCCTGTCGGCCGTAACGGCCAACACCCCCCTGAACGCGCCCGCCGGGCTGTCGCGTGCCCATGCGTGGGTCGTGTTCGCGCTCACCTTTGGCCTGATGCTGTCCGACTATCTGTCGCGCCAGCTCATCGGCGCGGTATTTCCCGCCTTGAAAGCCGAATGGGCGCTCTCCGACTCGCAACTCGGGATGCTGGTGAGCGTGGTCTCGCTTGCCGTCGGCGTGCTGTGCGTGCCGATTTCACTGGTCTCGGACCGCTGGGGACGAGTCAAGAGCATCACGCTGATGGCCTTCGTGTGGTGCCTGGCGACTATCGCCTGCGGCCTGGCGCAGAGCTATGGCCAGTTGCTGCTGGCGCGGATGTTCGTCGGCCTCGGCGAGGCGGCTTACGGTGCAGCGGGGGCCGCGTTGCTGGCCCATGTGTTTCCCGCCAGGCAGCGCGCCGCGGTGCTGGGCGCATTCCTGTCGGCCGGCTTGTTCGGGTCCGTACTCGGCGTGGTCGTCGGGGGCGCCGTGGCGGCCCAGGCGGGGTGGCGCATGGCCTTCTTTGCCGTGGGGGCGCCGGGCCTGCTGCTGGCCCTGATCTATCCCTTCGTCGTGCGCGACTACAAGACCGCCGCGTTGAGCGCCGAGGGGCAGGGGGATGCCGCGCCGGCCCGGCTGCGCCTCGGCCAGATCGCGCGCGAAGTGTTTGCCGCGCGCTCGGGCAATCTCACCTACGTCGCGAGCGGATTGCAGATGGCAATACCGGCGATCCTCATTGCATGGCTGCCGACATACCTCGGCCGCTACCAGGGCATGGACGTGAAGCAGGCAGGGCTGATGGCCGGCGTGGCCGTGCTGGCTTCCGGCATCGGCATGATCTTTGGCGGCGGTCTGGCGGACCGGCTTAGCGCCAGGCATCCGCGACGCCGGGCGCTGGTGCCCGCCGCCTATGCGGTGCTGTCGGCTCTGGTACTGATTACCGCATTCGCGCTGCCGCCCGGTCCGCTGGCCCTGGGCCTGATCTTCCTTGGCGCATTGTTCGCCGCCGCGCACGGAGGCTGTTCCGGGGCCATCGTTTGCGATGTCACCCATCCCGGCGTGCGCGCGACGGTGACGGCGATCATCTCCCTGGCCAACAACCTGATTGGCCTCGCGCCGGGCCCCCTGCTCGTCGGCGCGTTCTCGGACGTTCTCGGCCTGAAGCCGGCACTGACGCTGGCGCCCGTGTTTGCGCTGGCGGCGGCGGTCTTCTTCGTCCTGGCCTCGCGCACCTACGAGGCAGATGCCGCGCGCCATCGCACAAGCGGGACGCAAGAGCCAGCCTGACCGTATTTCGTGATCGTTCGACCCACACAGTTAGAACAGAAGACAGGGGCGGGAGGTGTGCCGCTCTTTGGCTCGCTTGTCGCCTTTCTGTCTGACCGCCGTCCCGTGCCGGGCGTTCTGGAAACGCCTGCATTGGGGGAGCGTCGGGTGTGGGCAAATCATCTGCCCTTACGCGTTGGTTTGAGACCGTCTCGATGCGACCCGCCGTGATCAACGGTCTCAAGGCCTCTGCCCAGGGCGCCACGGCCCCTGGCTTCAGGTCTACTAATCCGCACTCGCTTCGCGCAAGCTTCTCTTCTTGACTTCCATTTAGATGGTACCTACAATCTATTTAAGATTGTTAGCGACCACACACAACAGGAGCGGCGAGATGAGGAAGACGAAGGTCGAGACGGCGGAAACCCGTCGACGCATTGTCGAGGTTGCCGCGCGGGAATTCCGGCTGAACGGCATCCAGGCGACGGGGCTGAGCGACGTGATGTCTCCGTTGAACCTTACGCAGGGCGGCTTCTATCGGCATTTCGACTCGAAGGACCAGTTGGTTGCAGAAGCGTGTTCTCAGGCCATGACTGAAGTGATCGAGGGGCTGACAACGGTCGCTCGCGACAGTCAGGCTGCCAGCGGTTTCGCCGCCATGGTGGAAGCCTACGTGTCTCAGGCCCACCGCGACACACCGACCGGCGGATGCCCTCTGGCGGCAATGGGAAGCGAACTCGCCAGGGCCGATAAACAAACGCGCGCGGCCGCCGCGCAAGGTTTTGATGATCTGGTCGACGTACTGGCGAAGCAACTGGCGGACAAGCCGCCGCAGGAAGCCAGGTCGTCTGCCGTGTTCGCGCTGGCAGCCATGATCGGGGCCGTCACGATGTCAAGAGTCGTTGAAGATGCCGACGCTTCAACGGCGATTCTGGAGGATGTGAAGCAACACCTCGGGGCGATGTAAACCTGTCGGACACATTCACAGATTGGAGTAATTAATGGAACAGCGCAAATTCCTCATCACGGGCGCCACGGGCAAGACCGGCGTCTACACCGTCCGGTTCCTGCTGAAGGCGGGGCACGCGGTTCGCGCCTTCGTACACCAGGAGGATGAGCGGAGCGCAGCCCTGCGCGAAGAAGGGGCAGAGATTTTCGTCGGCGACCTCCTCGAGCACGACGACGTGATTCGCGCCATGGACGGAGTGGACGGCGCGTACCTGTGCTATCCGGTTCGTCCCGGCTACATCCAGGCCACCTCGTACTTCGCTGATGCCGCACGGCGTGCCGGCGTCGAGGTCGTGGTCGAGATGTCGCAAATCTCGGCGCGGGAAGATTCCAGGAGCCATGCCGCGCGCGATCACTGGATTGCCGAGCGCGTTCTCGACTGGTCCGACGTTCCGGCAGTCCATATTCGCCCGACGTACTTCTCCGAATGGCTGACATTTCCGTGGGTGCTCGATCCTTTGGTGCAGGAAGGCAAGATCACGCTGCCCTACGGGGAAGGGCGTCATGCGCCGATCGCAGCCGAGGACCAGGCGCGTCTGATCGCCAACATTCTCGCGGAACCCGCAGGCCATATTGGCAAGACTTACTCTCTATTCGGCCCCGTCGAGCTGAATCAGCAGGAGATCGCCAGCGAGATCAGCAAGGTGCTGGGACGCGAGATCACCTATGTGCCATCGACCCTCGAGCAATATCGCGAACATCTGGAGAAGTACAAGCTGCCTGAGTTCGTGATCCAGCATTTCCTTGAAACCGCCATCGACTATCAGAACGGAATCTTCTCCGGTACGGATGGCGTTATCGAAGAAATCACGGGCAAGGCGCCGCAGACCGTGGCTGCGTTTGTACAGGCCAATCGCCAGGTGTTCCAGGCGTAATTTCGCCAGGAACCTGCCGCCCACACAGTCCAATGATCGTGTGGGCGGACGGGCGGGGGCGCAGGTTCATGAAAGGCGGTGGTAGCACGAAATCCAATTCGAACGGTACATCCGGCATTGGCCTTGAACCGATCAGGAGAAAGAAGTGAGCATCCCTGTCACTATCGGTGGCTTGATTGCGCCCGATTCGGAACTGATACGCCCACGCTAGCCGCGACAAGGGACATACGCGCCGAAGCGCAGTTTCAGCAGTGCTTCGCTTACCACCTCCCGCCTCCCGCCTTGCTCCTCCAATAGCGTGGCTTTTCTCACAAACTCCACGGTGCCTGCTTCACTGGCCAGGAGGGCTTCCCCGACCTGGACAGACCAACACGCCTCCGATCCGTGCGCGGCCCGCCATTCGTGCAACCGCCGCGTCAGCAATTGCAGGTCATACTCCTGCGTCACCCCGATCGCCCCATGCAGACCATGCGCGCTCGCGGCTACCAGTTGCGCCGCCTCGCTGCTGCGTGCCTTCGCAATCGCCGCCGTCAGTCGCTGCGGCTGCGTGCCGTTGGTGCCGAAGGCGAGCTCGGCGGCCACCGTGGCGGCGGCGATGTGCTCGGTCATGACCGCCAGTTGATGCTGGATCGCCTGGTACTTGCCGATCGACTTGCCGAACTGCGAGCGGTCCTGGCAGTACTGGAGCGTCATCGCGCCGACGCGCGCGGCGGCCCCCGCGATCAGCGCGGCGTGGAGTGCGGCGCCCCATGCCTGGACGTCGGCGGAGGTCGCACCGGGCAGAGGCGTGGCGACATCGCCGGGCAGCCAGCGCAATGTCGCGCGCTGGCTGCCGCGCACGCCTGTGCCGATGCGCTCGGCCCCGCGGCAGTCGAGCAGATGCAAACCGTCAGCCGTGCCGGCCAGGGTGAAGTCGGCGACCGCACCGAACGGCGTGTATGCGCACACGAGCGCGCCGTTGGCCTCGCGGCGGCACGACTGGGCCAGCGTGATCATGCCGCCCGGCGCGGCGGTATCGGTGCGTGCGAGCAGCGCGCGGGCGGCGATGCTTTGCGCGAGCGGCACCGGCACGGCGTGGCTGCCGATGGTGGTGAAAATCGAAAAGAGGTCGGACAGCGACAGTCCCGCACCGCCGGCGTCTTCGGCGGCTAGCAGTTCGAGAAATCCGGCGTCGGCGAGCGCGTTCCACGCAGGCGCGGGATCGGCCCCGGCTTCGATCGCGCGAATGGCAGCCGGCGTGAATTGGTCCTGCAGGATGGCTTCAATGGCTTCTGTGAACATGGGTGGTCTCCCGTATATGGCCTGCGGGGGCGTCTCAGCGCAGGCCTAGCGCGCGCGCGATCATGCCGCGCAGGATTTCGCGCGTGCCGCCGCGCAGCGAGAAGGTCGGCGAAATCTGGCTCAGGTATGCGACCGTGCGGTACAACTCGGGGTCGGGCGGCGAGTCCGGGTCGGCGGCCATCGCGGATTCGATATAGGCCGGAATGGCCTGTTCGATCTCCGTGCCGAGGTCTTTCACGAGCGCGGCTTCGACCACCGGGCTTTCGTGGCGTGCGAGCTTGGCCGTCACGGCGACCGACATATTGCGCAGCGTGGCGATATGCGTGACGAATCGACCGAGCGCGGCAGCCTCTTCGCGCGTGGCGCCATGGCGGCGCAGGTGGTTCGCCCACAGGTCGAGCAGCACGATGCTCGAGTAGATGCGCTCCGGCCCGCTGCGCTCGAAAGCAAGTTCGGCATTGACCTGCTCCCAGCCGCTGCCTTCTTCGCCGATCAGCGTGTCGGCGGCAAGCTCGACGTTGTCGAAGACGACTTCGCAGAAATGCGCGTCGCCTGTGAGGTCGTGGATCGGGCGGATCGTGACGCCCGGCAGCGACAGATCGACGATGAGTTGGGACAGCCCTTTCTGTTTGTCCTCCGGCGCGCCCGACGTGCGCACCAGTGCGATCATGTACTGGCAGTGATGGGCATTGGTCGTCCAGATCTTCTGCCCGTTCAGCCGCCAACCCGTCCCGGTCGGCGTGGCGCGGCTGCGTACGCTGGCGAGGTCGGAGCCGGAATTGGGCTCGCTCATGCCGATGCAGAAGAATGCCTCGCCACGGCACAGGCGCGGCAGGTAGAACTGCCGCTGCGCTTCGCTGCCATAGCGCAGGATCTGCGGACCGCTCTGGCGGTCGGCGATCCAGTGCGCGGCGACGGGTGCGCCCGCGCTCAGCAGTTCCTCAACGAGCACGAAGCGGCGGAACGCATCGATCCCCGCGCCGCCATAGGCGGGCGGCAGCGTCAGCCCGACCCAGCCGCGCGCGGCGAGGCGACGGCTGAAATCGGCGTCGAAGCCCATCCACGAGCGCGCGCGGCGCTCGGCGGACGCCGCCGGCTGGTGATCTGCGAGGAATTGCCTGACTTCGGCGCGGAAGGCCTCGGCCTCGGGCGGAAGCTCGGCGAGGCGGAAGGTTTGCAGCAACTGGTTCAGCATCACTATTTCCCCGTGAATACGGCGGCACGGCGCGCGGCCGTGGCGGCCACGCCTTCGGCGAAATCGGCAGTCTGCACCTGCCATTCCTGTTCCGACGCCTCGCGGTCCACGGCGGCAGACACGGCGTCGGCCAGGCCCTGGCGCAGCGTGGCGCGGGTCGACACCACGGCCAGCGGCGCCGATGCCGCGATTTCCTGCGCGAGCATCACGGCGTGCTCGAGCACGGCGTCGTCCGGCGCCAGCACGTCGGCCAGACCGATCTCGACCGCCTCGCGGCCGGTGATCCGGCGTCCGGTGAACAACAGCTTCGTAGCCTGCTGCATGCCGATCAGGCGAGGCAGCGTGACCGACAGCCCGAAGCCCGGATGAATGCCGAGCCGGTTGAAGTTGACCGCGAAGCGCGCGGCGTCGCTGGTCACACGGAAATCGGCCACCAGTGCGAGTCCGACGCCGCCGCCGATGGCCGGGCCATGTACCGCGGCGATGATCGGCTTGCGCGTGCGAAACAGGCGCACGGCGTGCTTGTAGATCCGGCGCGGCATCTGCGGATCGGTGGGGCCGCCCGAGAAATCGGCGCCGGCGCAGAAGGCCTTGCCTTGCGCGGCGAGCACGATGGCGCGGCACGACGCATCGTCGTCGAGGCGTTCGAAGATCGCAACGAGGTCATGGATCAACGCCTCGTCGAAATAGTTGTGTGGGGGACGTACCAGCTCGACGATCGCCACGTGGCCGTCATGGCGCACGGCGATGTCCCGGGAGTCTTGATGAGATTGCATGGAGGTCTCCTGTATCGCTTCTTTTGTACAAAGTGCCATCACGACATGGTGGCACCGAGGCGCGCGGTGGCTTGCCGCGCGTCGGCCATCAGCCGTGCGACGATGGCACCGGCCGGCTCGATGCGATCGGCGAATCCGCCGGCCGGTCCGAGTGACACGATGCCCGCTTCGACATCGCCGCCTTCGTACACGCGCTCGCGCGTGCGGGCCGAGAGAATCAGGTCGCCGAACTCGGCATGCGAGCGCGCACCCTGCGCTTCGAGTTGCTGCACCGCGCGGGCGGTGTCGTTCGCCAGTACGCGCCAGGTGTCGCCGAGCGTATCGAGGATGGCGACCGAGCAATGTTCGTCGGACGCCGCGATGCGTTCCTTTAGCGCCCGATGCGCGATGATCTCGTCGGCCACCATGAAGCGGCTGCCGAGCACCACGGCGTCGGCGCCCATCGCAAGCGCAGCGGCAATCTGGCGGCCGCTGCCAATGCCGCCGCCGATCGCCAGCGGCACGCGCACGCGTTCCAGCGCAAAGGCGCCGTTGACGAACGCCGATAGCTTGTTGGCGCCGGGATGGCCGCCTTCTTCCAGTCCGACCAGCGCCACCGCATCCACGCCCAGCCGCTCTGCCGACAGCGCATGGCGCACGCTCGGGCATTTGTGGATCAGCACGCCGCCGCCGCGCTGGATCGGGCCGACCAGCTCCGCCGGCGAATTGCCGGCGCTTTCGAAATGCCGCACGCCTTCTTCGAGCGCGATGCGGACCCAGTCCTGCACGGCAGCGTTGTGGCCGGCGCGGCGCGCCAGCGTCAGGTTGACGCCAAACGGCTTGCCGCCGGTCAGTTCACGGCAACGGCGCAGGTCCTGGCGCAGCGCGTCAGGCGTGGCGAACGAGCGCGCCGTGATGAAGCCCATCGCCCCGGCGTTGACGACAGCCGCCACCACGCCGGATTCGCCGAGATGGTGCATGCCGCCGAGCAGGAGCGGGTGACGGATGCCGAACAGGTCGGTCAGGCGCGTGCGGAACCGCGCGGCCGTCATGACGGCTTCCAGTAGCGTTCGCGCAGCGAGGTCTTGTAGAGCTTGCCGGTCGGCAGACGTGGCATCGCGTCGATAAAGTCGAGCGAGCGCGGGACCATGTACTTCGCCACCTTCGTGCGCAGGTAGGCGAGCAGTTCCTCCGCCAGTTCCGGGGTCGGGCTGACGCCTGCCGCCGGCTCCACGATGGCCTTGACCTCCTCGCCCATCTCCGGATTCGGCACCCCGATGACGGCGGCGTCGCCCACACTGGGATGGATCACCAGCGCATCCTCGATCGCCTGCGGATAGATGTTGACCCCGCCCGAAATGATCATGAACGCCTTGCGGTCGGTCAGGTACAGATAGCCGTCGGCATCGACATGCCCCACGTCGCCCACCGCGGTCCAGCTCGGATGGCGTGGGTGCTGCGCGGCGCGTGTCTTTTCCGGATCGTTGTGGTAGTGGAACGGCAGCGTGTCGCGCTCGAAGTACACCGTCCCGGTCTTGCCGGCAGGCAACTCGTTGCCGTCATCGTCGCAGATGCGGATGCGGCCGAGCAGGGCCGTGCCGACTGATCCGGGGTGGGCCAGCCATTCCTGCGTGTCGAGGCTGGTCGACCCGTTGCCTTCGGTGGCGGCGTAGTACTCGTACAGGATCGGTCCCCACCAGGCGATCATGTCGCGCTTGGTTTCCTGCGGGCATGGAGCGGCCGCATGAATGGCCACGCGATGGCTTGACAGGTCGTACGCGCCGCGCGCCGCGCCATCGAGCTTGAGCATGCGGATGAACATGGTCGGCACCCACTGGCTATGGGTGACTCGATGGCGTTCGATCATGCGCAGCGCGTCTTCGGCGTCGAACTTCTCCATGAAAATGACGGTACCGCCGCCGAACTGCGTTTCCAGCCCGTAGCCCAGTGGTGCCGTGTGGTACAGCGGCGCCGGGGACAAGTACACGGTATTGGCGTCGAAGCCGTAGCGGTCGAATTGCGGGCGGCGCGCGGAGCCGGAGCCCTCGGTGACCTTGCCTT
This sequence comes from Cupriavidus sp. 2TAF22, assembly GCF_052115045.1. Classification (NCBI taxonomy): domain Bacteria; kingdom Pseudomonadati; phylum Pseudomonadota; class Betaproteobacteria; order Burkholderiales; family Burkholderiaceae; genus Cupriavidus; species Cupriavidus sp. 2TAF22. The sequence continues at coordinate 102,725 of NZ_JBFRFX010000013.1, read as the reverse complement.
CGGCCTGGGCGCGGAGGATACCCTTCGGGCGTCCCGTTGTGCCGGAGCTGTAGACCATCGTGGCGCCGAGCCATTCGTCGGCCAGGCGCTCGGCGGGGCAGGCAGCAACTTCTGCTTCGTAGCTGTCCCAGCCAGGAATCGTGCCATCGATCATCAGCCGCTTGCGGCAGGTCGGCATGATGTCGCGCAGGGCCGTGGCCAGGTCGCGCATGGCCCAAGAGGTCACGACGACCTGGGCATTGCTGTCTTCGATGATATAGGCGGCCTCCGGGGCGGTCAGGTAGCGGTTGACCGGCGTGATCAGCAGCCCGGAGCGCAACGCGGCCCAGCACACCTCGAAGCAGCGGATATTGTTCTCCAGCACCATGGCAAGGTGGTCGCCACGGCGCAGGCCAAGCGCGTAGAGGTACTGGGCGAAGCGGTTGGAGCGTTCGTCAAGTTCTTGGTATGTGAGCAAATCTCCCGTGGTGCCGTTGATGACGGCGGGCTTGTCGGGCGTCTGCGCGGCGTGGTCGCCGAGGTATTTCGGGGTTTTCGTCATGGCTTGGGCTCGCGATCAGCGTTGCGGAATCTCGCCGGAAACATCGGCGTTGGCGGCGGCCTGGCGCACCAGTGCCGGAATCTCGGCGACCACTTCCTGCGCAGGCGCACTGGCGGCGCCAGTGACGACGACGCGGTTTTTGCAGATCTGTTGTTGCATGGTTGCTTCTCTGAGTATTCCGATGGATGCTCGATGGTCCTTCGCGGGGCGCCGCGAAGGACCGCGCCGGTGACTAGCGCGCGCTGACGTCGTAGGTCTTGACGATCGATGCGTAGCGCCCGCGCTCCGCATCGATCATCCGGCTCATTTCCTTCCCGGGCATGCCGAGTACGCCGGCGTACAGCGTCTGTGCGGCGAAGCTCTTGAACTCGGCGGAGCCGATGGCCTTGAGCAATGCGTCCTCCAGCCTGGCGACGACCGGCTCCGGCGTTTTCGCGCTGACCGCGAAGCCCACCCAGACCGTCAGCTCGTAGCCGGGCAGACCACTTTCGGCGACCGTCGGGACATCGGGCAGTTCGGGATGGCGTGCGCGGGTCGTGACAGCCAGTGGGCGCAGCTTGCCGGCACGGATGAGCGGCAGCGCGCCGCCGAGATCGAGCAGCGCCGCGTCCACGGCGCCCCCCATCACGTCGGTCTGGGCCTGAGATGCGCCCTTGTAGAGGACGTGGTTGAACTCGACCCCGGACATCTGCTGCATCTGCAGCGCGCCGAGCCGGTAGTGGTAGCTGTAGTTCGCCAGGCTGACCGAGTTCGGCGCCTTCTTCGCGGCGGCCAGAAAGTCGCCGAACGTCTTGTACGGCGACGACGGGCCCGTCACCAGTACCGACGTGGCGCGGATCGCGGCGGCGAGCGGACGCAGGTCGCGCCTGGGATCGTAGGGCAGGTGATCGTGCACCAGCGGGTTGATGACCATCGCGCTGGGCGAGATCATCAGCACGCTGTAGCCGTCGGGCGGTGCCGTGAGGACGCTCTGCGTGGCGATGATGGTGTCGGCGCCAGGCCGGTTTTCCACCACGGCCGGCTGCCCCAGCAACTTGCCGGCGCGCTCCGCCACGAAGCGGGTTACGGTGTCGGAACCGCTGCCTTGCGTGAGCGGAACGACAAAGCGCAGCGGCCGCGAAGGGTAGCTGTCGGCGGCGCCGGCCAGTGCCGGCAGCAGTATGGCGAACGTTAGCCCAAGGCCCGCCAGCCAGGTGAGTCGTGCACGCTTCATGTTTGTCTCCTCCTGCGTTCTTGTGTCGTTCAGTTCTTGCCGTACAACGTGACCACGCAGGCGCCACCCAGTCCAAGGTTGTGCTGCAGGGCCAGCCGCGCGCCTTCCACCTGGCGCTGCTCCGCCGTGCCGCGCAACTGGTGCGTCAGCTCGAAGCACTGCGCCAGCCCGGTTGCGCCGAGCGGGTGTCCCTTCGACAGCAGCCCGCCGGACGGACCCACCACCACCTTGCCACCGTAGGTGTTGTCGCCGTCGCGCACGAATTTTTCCGCGCCGCCTTCCGGGCAGAAGCCGAGCGCTTCATAGCTGATGACTTCGTTCTGGGCGAAGCAGTCATGCAGCTCGCAGACATCGATATCCTCGGGGCCGACACCGGCCTTCTCATAGACCCGGTTGACTGCGGAGCGGGTCATATGCGTGCCGACGTAGTTCAGCATCGACGGCGGGTCGAACGAGGCGAGCGGATCCGTGGTGAGCGCCTGCGCCAGGATCTGCACGTCGGTGCGCAGGCCGTGCTTGCGGGCGAAGCGCTCCGAAACGAGGATGGCCGCCGCGCCGCCGCAGGTGGGCGGGCATGCCATCAGGCGGGTGAGCACGCCGGGCAACAGCGGGGTGTCGTTCAGCACGTCCTCGGTGGTCACCACCTTGCGGAACAGCGCCAGCGGATTGTTGGCAGCGTGGCGGCTGGCCTTGGCGCGCACCGCGGCAAAGGTCGCGAGGCTCGTGCCGTAGCGTTGCATGTGCTCGCGGCCGGCGCCGGCGAAGGTGCGCACCGCTTGCGGCAGATGGGCCATGTCGGCGGTCAGGCCATGCATGATGGGCTGGAAGCGGGCGCGCGTGACAGGACGGTCGTCCCAGTGCGATTTCAGCGCCCCGGCCTGCATCTGCTCGAAGCCGAGGGCCAGCACGCAGTCGGCGTCGCCGGTGGCGATTGCCTGGCGTGCCAGGTACAGCGCGGTCGAGCCGGTCGAGCAGTTGTTGTTGACGTTGACGATGGGGATGCCGGTCATGCCGACCTCGTACAGGGCGGTCTGGCCACACGTGGAATCGCCGTAGACGTAGCCGGCAAACGCCTGCTGCACGTCGCTGTAGGCAATGCCGGCGTCGGCCAGCGCGCGGCGTGCGGCCTCCGCGCCCATTTCGGTGTAGCTTGCGCACGCGCCCGGCTTGGCAAAGGGAATCATGCCGACGCCGGCAACCAGTACTTTTTCGCTCATGGTGATTGTTCCTCGGGAAAAATGATGAAATCAGAGCTTGCGCGAGATGAGATCGCGCAGGACCTCGCTGGTGCCGCCGAAGATGCGCGTCACGCGCATGTCGACGAACGAGCGTGCGATGGGGTATTCCAGCATGTAGCCGTATCCGCCGTGCAACTGCACCATCTCGTCGAGGCACTTCCACAGCGTCTCGGTGGCGAAGAGCTTGGCAATGGCTGCCTCCTGCAGCGTGAGCTTGCGCGCCATGTGCTGGCCGATGTAGTAGTCGATCATCGTGCGCACGGCGATGGCCTGTGCCTTGACGTCGGCCAGCTTGAACTTGGTGTTCTGGAAATCCCAGACGGTCTGGTTGAAGGCCTTGCGCGACTTGACATACTCCAGCGTCAACTCGAGCTGACGCTCCAGGCGGGCGGCACTGTAGACGCCGATGATCAGGCGCTCCTGGGGCAGCTCTTCCATCAGGTGGATGAAGCCGCTGTTCTCCACGCCGAGGAGGTTGCTCGCCGGCACCCGCACGTCATCGAAAAACAGCTCGGCGGTATCGGCCGCGTGCTGCCCGACCTTTTCCAGCTTGCGTCCACGGCGGAAGCCCGGGCGGTCGGCCTCGACCATGATCAGGCTCACTCCCTTGGCGCCGGCGCCCGGATCGGTCTTGCAGACCACGACGACCCAGTCGGCGGTCAGGCCGTTGGAGATGAAGGTCTTGCTGCCGTTGATGACCCATTCGTCGCCTTCGCGCACGGCCGTGGTGCGGATCGACTTGAGGTCGGAACCGGTGCCCGGCTCGGTCATGGCGATGGCGAGGATCTTCTCGCCCCGGCAGACGGGGGGCAGCCAGCGTTGCTTTTGCTCTTCCGTGCCAAGCCGGGCGATGTAGGGCGCGGTAATGTCGGAGTGAACCGAGAAACTCGGGCCCGACACGCTGGAGCGGTGGTACTCCTCGGCGAGCACCGCCGCGTGGCCGAAGTCACCGCCGCCGCCGCCATATTCCGTCGGGACAGTGACGCCCAGCAGCCCTTCGCGGCCAGCCTTCAGCCAGATGTCCCGGCCGGCCTGGCCGGCCTGGTCCCATTCCGCCTGGCGCGGGGCACACTCGCGTTCGAAGAAGCGGCGCGCAGTGGCGCGGAACATTTCATGGTCTTCGCGATAGACGCTGCGCTGGATCTCCACTGCAGACTCTCCCAATCCGGTTGGCGGCACCAGAGCGGCACCGCGATGAAGAGAGTGTGGACGGAGCGACGAAAAGAATCCCTACACCCGTGGTGTAGGAAGGCGTCCCGGCTTACCCCAGACGAGGCGCCTGCATCTCACGCAGCCGCGCCACGGCTTCATCGCGGCCGGTCACGCCGAGTTTGGCGTAGACATTGCGCAGGTGGTACTTCACCGTGTCGAGGGAAACATTGAGCACGCGGGCAATCTTCTTGTTCGGCATGGCCTGCGTGAGCAGCCCCAATACTTCGTTCTCACGGTCAGTGAGTGCGGCCAGTGTGCCGGGAAACGCGGGCCGTGGCGCCGTGGCGGGCTGGACGTCTCGCTCCGCCTCGTCGAGCAGTCGTTGCGCATAGAAGGCCAGGATGGGGTCGAGCGCAGGATCGTGGGCGACGTCTGCAATCGCTTCGGGAGCGCGCGGGGAGACGTCAAGCATGCTGCGAACGAGCCCAAGGCGATGACCGAGACGAAGCGCGGCCACCACATGGGTGCGTGCGGTCGCCGTGTTGAGCCGTCCGGCCTCGGCGATGGCCATCAGCATGTGCAGGCTTGCCACGCGACACCAGCGGCCGCCGGCTTCCGAAAGGCGGTGAAGCGGCGTGAGACGTGCCAGCGCCGCGTCGAAGTCATTCTGATGCAGGTGCATGGCGGTGGCAGCCAGATCGGCGCAGACACGCACTTCCCACGCCGTGCTGCGCGTGGCCTCCCGGTATCGGGTTGCCAGTGCCTCCAGGGCGCGCAATGCCGTGGCGCCATCGTGCATGTTCCCGGCTTCCAGATGGAACCTTACGCGCAGCCACCAGGCAGTGGCCAGCAAGCGGTCCGTCTGGCGACGTTGCGCGTAGCGTTCGAGCCGATCGAGGCAGGCGAGCGCTTCCTGGCGGCGTCCGGCCAGCCACCCGGCGCACGACAGTGTCTGCAGCGCGCGCAATACGGTGTCCGGAATGGAGATGCGCTCCAGCACATCGATGCGCCCGGCGAGCATCTGTGCCGCGGCGTCGAAGTCGTTCAGCTCGTACTGCGCCTCGCCCAGCAACGCTGCGGCCATGCATGCGACACCCGCGTAGGTGCGGCCCTGCTGCTCCGATTCGGCCAGCACGTCGCGCAGGATGCGCTCGGCCAGCAGGACTTCGCCTTCGGCAGCGTGCGTCATGCCCGCCATGCAGCGGCCCAGCAGGAGGCCGCGCGGCGCGCCGCCGCAGGGAGCGCCATCCTCGATCACCCGGCGTGCCTCGCCGTATTCGCCGCGATAGATGTGCATCCACGACAGGATGTTGCCGCGCCCGGTGAGCGTGAGATCGTCGGCGTCCCGGGGCACGCGGTGCAGCGTGGGCAAGAGGGCGGCGACGGCGTCGGGGTCATCGCGCACAAGCGCGATGCCGCCACGAAGGATGGCGAGCATGTAGGCCCGGCGCGCCCTGGACATCTCGGGCTGATCGGGCCACGCTTCCAGCCGCCGCAGGCTGCCTTCCAGGGCATCCGCTTCACCGGCGTACATGTGCAGGTAGGCCATCGCCAGTTCCAGGCGGAAGCGGGCGGCGATGGTGGCGGGCGGCAAGCGGCGCAGCAGCGTGGCAAGCTGGCTCAGTTCGCCAATCCTGAGCCGTTCGATGGCGCGCCGTTCCACCATGTCGGCCGCGGCTTCCAGGGCGCCCGCCCCAACGGCATGGGCTACCGCTTCTTCCACCAGTCCCTTTGCCGCAAACCAGTGCCAGGCGGCGGTGTGGATGGCCTCGCGCGCCTCCGCAGGCAGGTCCGCGGCGTGCGCATGCAGGACTTCGCGCAGCAGGGGATGCAGGCGATACCACGCGTCGTCGCCGGTGCCGTCACCGATACGGACCAGGAACAGCCCGTCCAGCGCGAGACCGGCAAGACGCCGGGCGATGTCCGGCCCGGTGTCGGGCGTGTCGAGCAGCGTCGCGCCAAGGGCGCCGCAGAAGCGGTCGCAGGCGGCCAGGCAGGTGAGCAGGTGGCGGTCGGCCGGGGCCAGTCGCACCAGCACCTCGCGCTCGAAATAGCTGGCAAAGCCTTCGGCGTCGCGCACATGGACCGGTACGTAGGCGCCGCCCTGCCGCGTCCGCATGTCCACCGCGAACAGTTGCAGGCCGGCGGGCCAGCCGTCTGTCAGCTCGTGGAGCCTGCTGGCATCCTGCGGGGTGACGGCGCCAAGCTGGTCAAGCAGGAATCGCGCTGACTCGGCTCCGGAAAAGCGCAGGTCACGCAGGTCGAAGCGCGCCGCCATCCCGCGCGCCTCCAGTCGGGCCAGCGACTGCGACACGGGTTCCGGCAGCGGCAGCCGTGAAGCCAGCGCGATATGCAATTGAGGCGGGGCATAGTCGAGCAGCCAGCGCAGTACGGCCAGCGCGCCCGGATCGCGCAGAACGTGGGCGTCGTCCAGCATCAGCACCAGTTCGCGGCGGTACATGGCAATGGCGCGTACTAGCGTGATCACGCAATGCTCGGCGGCGCCTGGCGTGCCGTCGCGGCCCGCGAGTAGCTGGGCATCGCTGACGAGGACTGGGTCCACCGCGGCCAGACTGGCGAGCAACGCATCGAAGAAGCTGACCGCATCGTCGTCATCGTGGGTCAGCGACAGCCATGCGACATCGTAGTCCAGTGACAGAAGCGACTGGCGCCAGGCGACCAGGCTGCTGGTCTTGGCGCTGCCCGCCGGCCCCTGGATTGTCACGCAACGCAGGCCGCGCGCCTCGGTCAGCCGCGCGGTGAGACGCGCACGCGGCATCAGGGGGCGGGCACTGCGCGGTGGCGTGAGCTTGCTTGGCGCAATGGGAGGCGGGACGGGAGCCGTCTGGGGCGGCGTGTCCGTCACGCATGCGGCTGGGGCCATGACAGAAAATCCTCGGGGAAAGCCGGACGGCGGTACGTGTTGCCCTGCGCGGGGCTGGGTGATTATAGGAACGGTCGGCCCCGGCCGGGGAAGCTCCTGCAGCATGCAACCCGATATGGGTGGGGAGATCAGGGAACATTGCCGGCAATACATCACAGGCTACAGGTGTCCGAAGACGGTTGCGTTCCGCGAGGCGCTGCCGCTATCCGGCGCGGGCAGATCTTGAAGCGTGAGCTGCGCGCCATTCTGATCCCATGATGCGGCGCACACACAGCGTTGGGGTTGAGGCGTCTAGCGCACCTGTCAGGCCGCGAATTCATCGGCCGATATCGCTTTCGTCCCGGTGCGACAAGCTTCGGCGGCGAGCGTAGTTCGCACTAGACTGAAGAACGCAGAACTGCCATCTGGGAAAAAATTCTTTGGGAGCGACCCTGCTGAGACGCACGACACGACGGCTGGCGCCTACCCGGAATGGCGCGCCGCCTCCGCCTCCGGAGTCCATCGACATCGCCCACGCGGAAGTCCGGTGCGTGCCTGCGCGATTACGCACGTTTGCCGGGTGCGTGCGCACCGCCATCGGCAGCCCGGCGTACCGTGACGCGTGGGCCGGCCTCCACGACGCCGCCGAAGTCGCCTGGATCACCGGTGACCAGCATGGCGCCTGAAACTCGCTACTCTGTCCGCCTGTTCGGCGAGTTCCATCTCGACGGCGCCGACGCGCCGATGCCTGACGCGAATTCTCCCCGCTTGCAGGCGCTGCTTGCCTATCTGATCTTGCATCGGGACGTGCCGCAGTCGCGCCAGCAGCTCGCCTTCCTGTTCTGGCCCGATTCCACGCAGGCGCAGGCACGCAACGCATTGCGTCAGCTCCTGTTTCATCTACGCAAGTCTTGGCCGCACGCAGCCAGTTTCGTCCACGCCGACGCGCAAATGGTGCGATGGTTGCCCGATTCCGCGTTCGATCTCGATGTTGCGCAGTTTCAGTCGGCCCTGGCCACCGCGGCGCGGGCCGCAAGCAACAACGACGCGGCCACCGAGGAGGAGTTCCTGGTGCGTGCCGCGGAACTGTATCGGGGCGACCTGCTAGCCAGTTGTTACGATGAATGGATCGCGCCGCAGCGCGAGCAGTTACGCGAAGCGTGCATCGCGGCGCTCGCGCGGCTCAGCCAGTTGAGCGAGGACAGGCGCGACTACGCCAAGGCGTTGAAGCACTCGCAGCAGTTGCAGCGGCTCGACCCGTTGCGCGAGCCCACCTATATGGCGTTGATGCGCCTGCATGCCCTGAATCACGATCATGCATCCGCGCTGCGCGCCTATCGCAACTGCGTTGAAACGTTCGCGCGCGAGCTGGGCATCGTGCCTGGTGAAGCCTTGCGCGCGGCCTATGCGCGTCTTGCTGCCCAGGCTGCGCCAACCCAGCGTCGACGCCCACGGGCCCCCATGCTATCGATGATCGGACGCCACGACGAATGGCGGCGGCTTCTCGAAGTGTGGCAGCGCGGCCAGCTTGGCGACAAGCAGTTCGCGCTGATCTCGGGCGAGGCCGGCATCGGCAAGTCGCGCCTGGCGGAGGAATTGCTCGTGCACCTTTCGGGCCAGGGCTTTACCACGGCGCACTCGCGCGCGTACGCGGCCGAGGGGCAGGTCGCGTTCGCGCCGGTCACCGGCTGCTTCTTCGAAGCGCTGGCGCGCGCCGTGCTGGCGAAAGACGGGCCGTTGCTGCTGCTGCTCGACGATTTGCAATGGTGTGACACCGAGACGCTCGAATGGCTACGCTTCCTGATGCGCTTCGACGTGAGCGCGAAGCTCCTCGTTGTCGCTACGGCGCGGCATGAGGACATCACGCCATTGCACGCCGTGAGCCGGCTGCTTGACGCCTTGCGGCGCGACGACCAGCTCACGGAGATGCTGCTGGGCGCACTGGATGCCGCCGAAACGGCGAAGATCGCGGCGCAGATCATCAATCGGCCGCTGGCCGATGCGGAGGCAACCCGCCTGTTCGAGGAAAGCGAAGGCAACCCCTTGTTCACGGTCGAGATGATGCGCGCCCGGTTCGATACCGCGACGGCTGGCGGGACGCCGCACGGCCCGGTCGCGAAGTTGCCGCCCAAGGTGTACACGGTGATCTCGAACCGGCTGGCGCAACTGTCGCCCGCCGCGCGCGATATCGTCGGCGTCGCGGCGATCATCGGGCGCGCGTTCACCGCCGATGTGCTGGCCCAGGCGAGCGACGTGCGCGAGCATGCCCTCACGGGAGCGCTGGACGAACTCTGGCAGCGAGGCATCGTGCGCCAGCCGGACAGCGGGGGCCTTGCCTTTGATTTCAGCCACGACAAGATCCGTGACGTGGCGTACGCCGAGGTCAGTCCGCTACAACGCCGCGGCCTGCATCAGCGCGTGGCACGCGCGCTCGAACAGGCGCCGGGCGATGAACTCGACGCCGCAAGCGCGCAGATTGCCGCGCATTACGAGCAGGCCGGCCTGCCAACCGACTCGGCCGCTTTCTATCGGCGCGCGGCCGGCGTTGCGCAGAGCGTGTACGCCTATGACGATGCGATTGCGCTGTTGCAGCGCGGGCTGGCGCAAGCCGATCAGATCGTCGATCCGCAGGAGCGCGCCCGGCAGTCGCTGGCATTGCAACTCGACCTTGCGCCGCCGATCCGGATTTCCCGTGGCTGGGCGGCACCGGAGCTCGACACGCCGCTGCGGCGTGCTGTGGAGCTCAGCAAACAGGCGGGCGACCTCGGCCAGCAGGCGCGCGCCCAGGTCAGCCTTGCCTTCTTTCTCGTCGTCAGTGCGGAGCTTGCCCAGGCGCGGAGCCTGAGCGAGGAACTCATCGCGGGATTGGGCACGCCGGGGTGGGGTACCTACGCGTCGATGGCATGGACCAACGTCATGGGGAGCCTGATCCAGCAGGGTGACTGGGTCGCGGCGGAGCCAGCGTATCAAAGCGCGCTCGGCGCCTATGACGAAACCCAGCACGCCGAGCATGTGTCGATGATGGGCGGCAACTTCGGCGTGCTGGCGTCGGCGTGGTCGGCCCATGGATTCTGGTTCGGCGGGCTCGCCGATCAAGCCCTGCGGCGTGGGCGCGAAGCGCTGGAGGTGGCAGACCGGCTGGCACATCCGTTCTCCCAGGCGCTGGCGCTGTCTTATCTTGCAACGCAGCATGCCCTGCGCCGGGAGCACGGGCTCACGCTTCACTACGCCCGCCAGGCTCGTTCGATCGCCGCTCAGTACCACGTCGGCTACTACCTCGCCTGGGCTGACGTGCTGCTCGCCTGGGCCAATGCAAAGCAGGCGCCCGGCGCCGACGCCGTGGCGGCCATGCAGGTGGCGATCGAGGGCTTTCATGCCACCGGCGCGCGCCTGCGGCTGCCGCTGTATCTCGGCATGCTGGCGGAATGCCTGGGTGACGTGGGCGAGACTGAGGCCGCGCTTGCGGCGTTGGATCAGGCACTCGACCATGCGCAGCACACTGGCGAGCACTGGCTGGACGCGGAGCTCTATCGCCTGCGTGGCGAATTGCTGTTGCACCGCAGCGCCAACCTGGGCGAAGCCGAATCGTCGCTGATCAAGGCGGTCGAGATCGCTGCCGCCCAGCGGGCGCGCCCGCTCGAGCTGCGCGCCGCGCTGTCGCTGGCGGCGTTGCGCGAGCCACGGGAGGGTATCGGCGCGCGCCGGGTGGTCGAGTCGCCGCTCGCCCGGTTCACCGAAGGCTTCGACCAGCCTGACATCGTGCGGGCGCGCGCGTTACTGGCGCGTTAGTCATGGTCTGGCCGGTCCGGGCCAGCCGCGCCGGAGACTGGCGCATATAACGGCGCGCCTAACGCCCTCCAAACGCCGAGGTTGATACAACTCCTGCATACCAACCGGACAGGAGGCAACCATGGAAGGGGCTCTGAGTGAAACCGTCGCCACCGCGCTGAAGCCGCATTTCCGCGGGCAACTGATTCAGCCTGGCGATGCGGCCTATGAGCAGGCACGCGCGGTGTACAACGGCATGATCGACAAGCGTCCGGCACTGATCGCGCGCTGCACCGATGTCGCGGACGTCATTGCGGCGGTGAACGCCGCGCGCGACGGCGCAATGCTGCTGGCTGTGCGTGGCGGTGCGCACAATGGCGCGGGGCTCGGTACATGCGATGGCGGACTGGTGGTCGACCTCTCGCCGATGAAAGGCGTGTTTGTCGATCCGAAGCGCAACACCATCCGGGTTGGTGGCGGCTGCACCTGGGGTGACGTGGACCACGCCGCCAGCGCCTATGGACTGGCGACGCCGAGCGGCTTCATCTCGACCACGGGCGTAGGCGGGCTGACGCTCGGCGGGGGCATCGGCTACCTTAGCCGCGCCTACGGCCTGACGATCGATAACCTGCTCAGCGCCGAGGTCGTCCTGGCCGACGGGCGACTGGTCAACGCCAGCAGCGACGAGAACGCGGACCTGTTCTGGGCGCTGCGCGGCGGTGGCGGCAACTTCGGCGTGGTCACCTCGTTCGAGTTCAAGGCCCATCCCGTCGGCACGGTCTACGGCGGCCCGATGCTGTGGCCGATGGACCAGGCGCGAGCGTTGATGAAGTGGTGGCGCGATTTCATCCTGACGGCGCCGCAGGACATCAATGGCTGGTTCGGCTTTGTGACGGTGCCGCCCGGGCCGCCGTTCCCCGAGTCCGTGCACCTGCAGAAGATGTGCGCCGTGGTGTGGTGCTACACGGGCCCGCTCGATCAGGCCGAAGCGCGCTTCAAGCCGATTCGCGACGCCATGCCGCCGGCGGTGGATTTTGCCGGGCCCATTCCATGGCCGGTCTTGCAGAGCCTGTTCGACGCCCTGTATCCGCCTGGCCTGCAGTGGTACTGGAAAGCCGACTTCGTGAGCGACCTCAGCGACAAGGCCATCGACCTGCACATCAAGTACGGGCACCAGTTGCCGTCCATGCACTCGACCATGCACCTGTATCCCATCAACGGCGCGGCGCATCGCGCGGGCCCCGGTGACACCGCGTTCAGCTACCGCGATGCGAGCTTCGCCAGCGTGATCGTCGGCGTCGATCCCGACCCGGCCAACAACGACCGCATCGTGCAGTGGGCCAGGGACTACTGGCTGGCGTTGCATCCGCACTCGGCTGGCGGCGGCTACATCAACATGATGATGGACGAAGGCAACGACAACGTGAAGGCGGCCTATCGCGACAACTATGTGCGACTGGCGGAGATCAAGCGCAAGTACGACCCGGCAAACCTGTTCCGCGTGAACCAGAACATCAGGCCCGCGTGAGGGTGGGCCGAAGGTTGCGACTGCTGAAAGCATTGTGGGACTCGCCGCCCTGATTCCCGGCGACTCCCGCTCCCTTGCCTGCCGGAATCGCGAGGAGATGTTCATGAGCAAGCTGTTTTGCGCGGGGCTCGCAGCCCTGGCGCTTCTCGCTGCCTGCACTGACGCCGGGAGGAGCGTGGACTGTGCCGGCAGCATATCGATGGGTGGCGCGAGTGCGATGATGGATGATGTTGCCGCGGCTTTCCCGATGAACGGCGGGCAGTTTTCCCTCTATCTGATGCGATAGGCCAGGCCCCGCGGGAGGCCAATAAAGAAGGCGTGCCGACCACCGCGTGCCGACCACCGCGTGCCGACCACCGGTTATGCCTCGATGAATACCGATTCTCCCGCCATCCTGTCCGGCGTCTTCGACCGCCGGAATTTCGGCGACCTCCTGCTGGCGCAAGTGACGGGGCGCCTGCTGGCCGAGGCTTCTCATCATTCGCTGCGCTCGCCGCATTTATCCGGCTTTGCCGGTTGTCAACGCACCCAGGGCTTCGCACCCGATGCCACCGGGGCTCGATAGCATCGCGATCAGGAAATCCCGGAACACGCGCACCACTTCCGCGTGGGTCCTGCCCTGCAAGGTCTGGACTTCGATGCTGCGCTCGCTCATCGCCCGGTCCCGGATGGGAATGGCGCACAAGCCGCGTTCCTCCAGCAGCAGGCGCACCGAGACTTCGCTCGCCAGCGTGACGGCATCGTTGAGCCGCGCGAAGTTCAGCAGGGTCTCGACGTAGTTGCTGGTGAGTATCGGGTCGACCGTCACGCGCTGCCGGATGCAGGCGATGTCGAACACCTGGCGCACGGTGGTATCCGTGTCGGGCAGGGCCATCGGATAACCCTGCAGCTGGGACAAGGTGACCTGCCTGGACTTCGCCAGGGGATGGTCGGCGCGCATGATGGCAAGGCCGGGGGCCGGCTGGCGATGCTCCACCTTGACATCCTTCTGCCCGATACGGCTGTAGTTGAAGACCATGCCAATATCGCATTCGCCCTGGCGCACGCGGCGGGTGACTTCGGCCGGCGCATCCACCGAGAGCTGGAAGCGGATGCCGCGATACTTTGCGCGGAACGCCTCGATGACGCTCGGCAGGAACTGGATGGCGAAGCCTTCCGAGCTGGCGATGCGGACATGGCCGGAGCCCAGTCCTTGCAACGCCAGCACGTCGGCCACGACCCGTTCTGCCTCGAAGCTGGCCTTGCGGGCATGCGCGGCCAGCAGCTCGCCCGCGGCGCTGAGGACCATGCCCCGCGGCCGGCGCTCGAACAGGACCACCTCCAGGGCTTCCTCCAGGCCGGCAATCTGGCGGCTGACGGCGGAGCCCGCGACATTCAGGTGCGACGCCGCCTCGCTGATCGAGCCGCAACGGACCACTTCCAGGAAATAGCGCAGCGCAGTGCTCTGCAAGCGATGGGACTGGGGCACGGGTTCTCCGGCTGGATGGATGGGATTGCGCGGCTTGCACGGTTTGCGCGGTTTGCATGGTTTGCGAAAAAGGCAAACCAGGCATCTGAATTCTATGCTTTTCGCAATGTTTGCAAGGCACTAGGATTCAACGTCGCCGCCCGGGAAGGCACCCGGTGCGAGCGATTCGCGCAACGTTGGAAGGAATGCACAGACATGAGCCGAACACAAGCCGTCGAACTCGCGGCCCGCTACTTTGACGACGGCAGCTTCGAGCAGGTGCTCCGCCAACGCGTGGCGATGCGCACGGAAAGCCAGAATCCCGCCAGTGCCGCCATCCTTGCGGTCTACCTGACCGATGCGATCGGGCCGCAGCTCGATCGCCTTGGCTTCACGTGGAAGCTCGTCGACAACCCCGTCCCCGGCGGGGGGCCGTTCATGCTGGCGCACCGGCTGGAACCCGAGGCCGCCTTCACCATGCTGACCTACGGCCACGGCGATGTGGTGCGCGGGCAGGATGCGCAATGGCGGCCCGGGCTTGCCCCCTGGGAGGTGACGCTTGACGGTGACCGCTGGTATGGCCGCGGCACGGCCGACAACAAAGGCCAGCACACCATCAACCTGGCCGCGCTGGCCCAGGTGCTGGCGCTGCGCGAGGGCAGGCTCGGCTACAACGTCAAGATGATCCTCGAGATGGGGGAGGAAACCGGCTCGCCTGGCTTGCGGGAAGTGTGCGCAACGTACGCGGACGAACTGGCGGCGGACGTGTTCATCGCCTCGGACGGGCCGCGCGTGGCCGCCGGGCGGCCAACGATCTTCCTGGGGTCGCGCGGGTTCTGCAACTTCCGGCTTGCCGTCAACCTGCGCGAAGGCGCGCATCACTCCGGCAACTGGGGCGGCCTGCTGAGCAACGCCGGCACGCGGCTTGCGCATGCGATCGCCAGCGTGGTGGATGCCAAGGGCAGGGTGCTGGTGCGCGGGCTGTTGCCCGACGGGCTGCCGGACAACGTCCGGGCGGCACTGTGCACCATCGAGGTTGGTGGTGGCCCGGCCGATCCCGGGATCGATCCCGGCTGGGGCGAGCCCGGCTTGTCGCCTGCCGAACGCGTGTATGGATGGAACACGTTCGAAGTGCTGGCCTTCAAGACCGGGAATCCCGATGCCCCGGTGGGGGCGATTCCCGGCCATGCGTTCGCCCTGTGCCAGATCCGTTTTGTGGTGGGCAGCGACAGTGCCGGCTTCATGCACCACCTGCGCGAGCACCTGGACGCCCATGGCTTCCAGGATGTGGAGGTCCGGCCGGATGGCGAACCGATGCAGGCAACCCGCCTGGATCCGGACGATGCCTGGGTGCGGTGGGCCCTGGCGTCCGTGCAGCGCACCACGGGCGAGCCGCCGGCGTTGCTGCCGAACTTCGGCGGGTCGCTGCCCAACGATGTGTTTGCGCACGTGCTGGGCTTGCCCACGCTCTGGTTCCCGCATTCGTATCCCGCCTGCAGCCAGCATGCGCCCAACGAGCACCTGCTGGGTAGCGTGGCCAGGCAGGCGCTGCAGGTCATGGCGGGGGTGTTCTGGGATCTTGCCGAAGGCGGCGGCGCCATTGCCGGCAGCCGGCCGCGCGGCGCGTGAGGGGACGGCGGCGGCCGGTGCGCGCCTTGCCGCGCCCGTGGCGCTTCAGATCGGAAACTGCGTTGTCGACAGCACCTGCTTGAGCACCATGAACGAGCGGATCTGGCGGACCCCCGGCAGGTAAAGCAGCTGCTCCGCATGGAGGCGATTGAAGCTCTCGCTGTCCTTGGTGCGCAGCATCATGAAGTAGTCAAACTCACCCGTGACGACATGACACTCCATGCATCCCGACACCTTCTGGGCAGCCTTCTCGAACTCCGAGAAGGATTCCGGCGTGGAGCGGTCCAGCACCACGCCGATCATCACCAGCATGCCGGCGTCCAGCGCGGCCGGGTTCAGCAGCGCCACGATGCCGCGAATCAGGCCGAGTTCCTTGAGCCGCTCCACGCGACGCAGGCAGGCCGGCGGGCTCAGGCTGACCTTGGCCGCGAGTGCCACGTTCGAGATGGACGCGTCGCGCTGAAGTGCCCGCAGGATGGCTTTATCGGTGCGATCCAATGCCTCGGAAAGTGGCACGAGATGCTCGGATTTGGTGCGCAGTTTTGTTTCGTCCATGATGGTTTACAAAAAATAAAGCGACAAAAATCGGCTGTTGATATTTTTTATCGTGCACAAATATGGCTATTTTTGCAACCACGTTTCGTGCATTTTTTTCTAGGATTGAGTCCGTCGCAGCATCAACGAAAGGTGGTTCCACATGCCCGTGTTCTTCGCCAGCCTTGATGCATGGATTCCCGCCCCTGTCCCAGGAAAACCAGAAACCCAAGGAGTTGCCAGCATGAATCTCAAGCGCTTTCCCCGCCACCAACTGACGTTCGGCCCCACGCCCATCCAACCGCTCAAGCGCCTGAGCGCGCATCTCGGCGGCAAGGTCGACCTCTATGCCAAGCGCGAAGACTGCAACAGCGGCCTGGCGTTCGGCGGCAACAAGACGCGCAAGCTCGAGTACATCATTCCGGACGCGCTTGCCCAGGGCTGCGACACGCTCGTCTCCATCGGCGGCATCCAGTCGAACCAGACGCGCCAGGTGGCGGCCGTGGCGGCGCATCTCGGCCTGAAGTGCGTGCTGGTGCAGGAA
Organism: Cupriavidus sp. 2TAF22; assembly: GCF_052115045.1. Classification (NCBI taxonomy): domain Bacteria; kingdom Pseudomonadati; phylum Pseudomonadota; class Betaproteobacteria; order Burkholderiales; family Burkholderiaceae; genus Cupriavidus; species Cupriavidus sp. 2TAF22. The sequence continues at coordinate 86,268 of NZ_JBFRFX010000013.1, read as the reverse complement.
GACTGGGTGAATTACTCCGATGCCGTCTATGACCGCGTTGGCAATATCCAGATGTCTCGCATCATGGGCGCGGACGTGCGCCTGGTCAGCGATGGCTTTGATATCGGGATCCGCAAGAGCTGGGAAGAGGCCATGGAAAGCGTGCGCCAGGCGGGCGGCAAGCCCTACCCGATTCCGGCGGGGTGTTCCGAGCACCCGCTGGGCGGCCTGGGTTTCGTGGGCTTCGCGGAAGAAGTGCGCGCGCAGGAAGCGGAACTCGGCTTCAAGTTCGACTACGTCGTGGTCTGCTCGGTGACCGGCAGCACGCAGGCCGGCATGGTGGTCGGCTTCGCCGCCGATGGCCGGGCCAACCGCGTGATCGGCATCGACGCATCGGCCAAGCCGGAGCAGACCCGGGCGCAGATCCTGCGCATTGCCAGGAACACCGCGCACCTGGTGGACCTGGGCCGCGATATCACCGACGACGACGTGGTGCTCGACACGCGCTACGGCGGGCCGGAGTATGGCTTGCCCTCCGAAGAGACGCTCGAAGCCATCCGGATGAGCGCCAAGTTCGAAGGCATGATGACCGACCCGGTCTACGAAGGGAAATCGATGCAGGGCATGATCGACCTGGTCCGCCGCGGCGAATTCCCGGAAGGCTCCAAGGTGCTCTACGCCCACCTGGGTGGCGCTCCGGCGCTGAGCGCCTACAGCTTCCTGTTCCGGAACGGCTGATCCGGCACGATGGCTGCACCCTGATGCCGGTGGTGCAACGCCGGCATCAGGGGGCGCTTGTCCGGCAAAGCCCCCGGTCTCGTCTTGCTCCCTGTCAGCTTCCTGTTTGCCCCCCGTTTGCCCCCCGTCGCTCAATCACAGGAGTAGCGCATGAACGTCGTTTCACGAAGCGTTTCGATGGCGGTGAAGGCGCTGTCGCTGTTGGGCATCGCCATGTGCGCCGCGCATGCGCAGCCCCAGGGATATCCCGCCAGGCCTGTCGTGCTGGTCGTGCCGTTTCCGCCGGGCGGGGCGGTAGACATCATGGGACGACTGGTTGGCAAGAAGCTGGGCGACCGCCTCGGCCAGCCCGTGGTCATCGAGAACCGCGCGGGCGCCGGCACCATCGTTGGCGCCGGCTATGTGGCAAAGGCCGCGCCCGACGGCTACACGCTGTTCATCAGTTCAGGCTCGACCTTCACGGTCAATCCCGCCATCAATGCGAATCTGCCATACGATCCGGTGAAAAGCTTCGAGCCGATCGGCCTGGTCGCGCGGGTGCCCTTGATCCTGCTGGCCAATCGCGATGTCCCGGTGGACAACCTCAAGCAGATGATGGCGACGGTGAAGGCCGCGCCGGGGAAATACGCCTACGGCTCGTTCGGCAATGGCACCACCGGCCATTTCGCGGGCGAGATGATCCTGGGCGCCACAGGCATGCAGCTCCAGCACATCCCCTACAAGGGTAGCGCCCCGGCCATTGCCGACCTGATCGGAGGCCAGATCCCCTTCTCGGTCGACACCATCGCGGCATCGCTTCCACATATCCGCAGCGGCAAGATCAAGGCGATCGCGGTCGCGGGCGCCAGGCGCGCGACGCTGCTGCCGGAGGTGCCCACCGTCGCGGAAACCGGCTTCCCGGGCTTCGATGCGGATTCATGGGTGGCGATCGCGGCCCCGCGCGGCTTGCCGCCCGATGTCAGGTCACGGCTGGAGAAGGCCCTGGCGCAGACCATGAAAGACCACGAGATCCAGGAAAAACTGGTGGCCAACGGCCTGGAGCCCTCCTATGCAACGCCGGAGCAGGTCAGCGCCATGATCGACAAGGACCTGCCGCGCATGCGGGCCATTGCCCAGAAGGCTGGCATCCAGGCAAATTGAGCCGGGCGGTTGCCGGCGGGAGGGTTTGAAGATGGCATCTCGTAACCGATTCGGCGCCATCCTGGCGAGCGCTCCGATTGTGCAGGCGGATCCGCAGGAGCTGCAGGAGTGGTGCGACGCGCTCGATGGCGTGTTGTCGGCCTGGGGCCCGGAGCAGGGCAGGGAGCGCGCCTGCGCCATCCTGGATGCGTTGCTGGCGCATGCCGGCAAGCATCGGTTGCAGTGGCGGCCGGAACAGGCCACGCCGTACCTGAACACGATCCCGGTCGAAGCGCAACCGGCCTATCCCGGCGACCTGGCGATGGAGCGGCGCCTGTCGGCGATCCTGCGCTGGAACGCGCTTGCCATGGTGGTGCGCGCCAACCAGGCGCATGGCGAGCTCGGCGGCCACATCGCGAGCTATGCCTCGGCGGCAGACCTGTTCGAGGTGGGTTATCAGCATTTCTTCCGCGGCCCCGGTGCCGCGCAAGGCGGGGACCTCGTCTTTTTCCAGCCGCATTCGGCGCCCGGCGTCTATGCGCGTGCTTTCCTGGAAGGCCGGCTGGACGAAGCGTCGCTGTGCCACTACCGGCAAGAGATCGTTGCAGAAGGCAAAGGGATTCGCGGCCTGAGTTCTTACCCGCATCCATACCTGATGCCGGACTTCTGGCAGTTTCCGACCGGGTCGATGGGCATCGGCCCGCTCAACGCCATCTACCAGGCGCGTTTCATGCGCTACCTGGAAAACCGGGGCTTGAAAGCGACCAGCGAGCGCCGGGTCTGGGGCTTCTTCGGCGATGGCGAAATGGACGAGCCGGAGTCGATCGCAGCACTGACGCTAGCCGCCCGGGAAAAGCTGGATAACTGCACGTTCGTCATCAACTGCAATCTCCAGCGCCTGGACGGGCCGGTGCGCGGCAACGGGCGCATTGTCGATGAGCTCGAGGCCTTGTTCGCGGGGGCAGGATGGCATGTCGTCAAGTGCTTGTGGGGGTCGGAGTGGGACGCGCTGCTGGCGCGTGACCACGATCACGCCATCAGCCGCGCGTTCGCGCAGACCGTGGATGGAGAATTCCAGACGCTCTCGGCCAACGATGGCGCGTTCAATCGCGAGAACTTCTTCAGCAAGACGCCGGCGCTGCGCGCGCTGGTGGCGCATCTGTCCAACGACGAGATCGACCGCCTGCGCCGGGGCGGGCACGATCCGGTGAAGATCTACGCGGCATTTGCCGACGCCGCCAGGCGCAACGGGCGTCCCTGCGTGGTACTGGCCAAGACCATGAAAGGCTACGGCATGGGCGCCATCGCGCAAGGCCGGATGACCACGCACCAGCAAAAGAAGCTCGGCCCCGAGGATCTGCTCGCGTTCAGGGACCGCTTCCAGTTGCCGCTGACCGACGAACAGGTGGCCCAGGCCGCGTTCTACCGCCCGGCGCAGGACAGCCCCGAGATTCGCTACCTGCAAGCCAGGCGCGCCGCCCTCGGCGGCTATCTTCCCGCGCGCCATCCCGGCGCCGGCCCGTTGCCGGTGCCCGGGCTGGACAAGACCGCCGCGTTCGCCCTGCATGCCAATGGCAAGGCCATGAGCTCCACCATGGCGCTGGTGCGGTACCTCGGCGCCTTGCTCAAGGATCCTGTGCTGGGCCCGCGGATCGTCCCGATCGTCGCCGACGAAGCGCGGACGTTCGGCATGGCGAACCTGTTCCGCCAGGTCGGCATCTACGCGCCGTTCGGCCAGCTTTACCAGCCGGAGGATTCGGCATCGATGCTGTCGTACCGGGAGGTCAAGGATGGGCAGATACTGGAGGAGGGCATCACGGAGGCCGGCGCGCTGTCGTCGTGGACGGCGGCGGCCACCAGCTATTCCACGCATGGCGTCACGATGCTGCCGTTCTATATCTACTACAGCATGTTCGGCTTCCAGCGCGTGGGTGACCTGATCTGGGCCGCCGCCGACCAGCGCGCACGCGGGTTCCTGATCGGCGCCACCTCGGGGCGCACCACCCTGGGCGGCGAGGGCCTGCAGCACCAGGACGGCACGAGCCACCTGGCGGCATCGACCATTCCCAACTGCCGCGCCTACGATCCGGCCTTTGCGGGGGAACTGGCGGTCATCGTCGACCATGGCATGCGGCGCATGGCCAGCGAACAGGCCGACGAGTTCTATTACGTCACCGTCACCAATGAAAGCGTCGAGAACCCGAGCCTGCCAGCCGACGCGCATGAAGGCGTGGTGCGGGGCATGTACCTGCTGCGGCGTGGCGCAGCGTTCGACCACCGCGTGCAGTTGTTCGGCAGCGGGGCAATCATGGGCGAAGTCCTGAAGGCGGCGCGCCTGCTCGAGCAGGTGCATGGCATTGCCGCCGATGTCTGGAGCGTGACCAGCTATATCGAGCTGGCGCGCGAAGGGGTGGAACGCGAACGCCTGTGGCGCCATGGCACCATTGCCGCAGTCGATAGCTGGTTCGGGCGGCAGCTCGGGGCGGGCAGCGGTCCGATCGTCGCCGCGACCGACTATGTCCGCGCGCTGCCGGAGCTGGTGCGTGCCTTCGTGCCGCCGGGGCGCCGCTATGTGACGCTGGGCACCGATGGCTTCGGGCGAAGCGATTCGCGGGCGGCGCTGCGCCGCTATTTCGAGGTCGATGCCGCGGCCATCGTCCAGGCCAGCCTGGCGGCGATGGCGGAGATCGTCGCGGGGGAGCTGGCTCGCGAGAAGCAGCACCTGGCTGACGTGATTTCCCTGGCGTCGATCTAGCTATCGACCACGCCGGCCTTGCGCTCGGCCTCGCCCCTGGGCGGGCGACGGTCAGGCCGTCATCACCGTGACTTCGCCATGCGCCGTGAAGGCGCTCAACTGGTCCGGGGTCACGGCATCGTCGGTGATCAGCGTCCATGCGCGCTCCAGCGGCGTCCAGTGCTGCTGGCTGGCCCGCCCGACCTTGTCGGCGGTGACCAGCACGAACACCTGCGCCGACTGCCTGACCACGCATTCCTTCAGGTAGGCCTGGTCCGCCGAGGCTTCGCACAGGCCGTTGCTCGCCACCACGCCGTCCGCGCCGAGAAAGGCCTTGTCCACGCTGATCCGGCTCAGCGACAGCTGGGCCAGCGGCCCCAGGGTGCTCATGCTGGAGGGCCGCACGTCGCCGCCGACCAGCGTCACCGGCAGGCCGCTCGCGGCCAGCGCCGCGACCACCAGCAGGTTGTTGGTCACCACCTGCACGGCCTTGCCGGGGAGATGGCGCGCCAGCGCCGCGGTGGTGGTGCCGCCATCGAGGAACACGGTGTCGCCATCGGCGATCAGGGTGCAGGCCACGCGGGCAATGGCGTCCTTCTGTTCGCGGCCGCTCACGCGCCGCTCCTCCAGCGGGGCCTCGGGCTCGTGGGAGCCCACTGCCGCCGCGCCGCCATAGGTGCGCAGGATGCGGCGGTCGGACGCGAGCGCGCGCAGGTCGCGCCGCACGGTGGCCTCGGACATGCCGAAGTGCTCGCACAGCGTGGCGACATCGGTCATGCCGCTCAGCACGGCCTGGTGCATTGCCTCGCGGCGCTTGGTCACTTTCATGTCTGCTGGTCCTGGGACGGTGTCAGGGCGCATGCCAGGGTGCGGCATGCAACGAGCGCTAAATGTAGCAAAGAATGCCACGCATCTGGCGCTTGCCCGCCCGGCCCGTCAGCCGCGCACCCAGGACTCGTCCACCGTCACGTACTTGATGCGCTGGCGGAAGTACGTGAAGGCGATATGCAGCGCGCCGTCCGCACCCTGCACGATGGACGGGTAGGAGTACTCCCGGTTGCGCTGGTCGGCGGAGTTGTTGGTCATGCAGAAGCCGTCGCCGATCTCCAGGTTGCGGCGGCGGCGCCAGGTCTTGCCGCCGTCCTCGGAGATGGCCAGCGACATCGGCGCGCGCGGCGCGCCCCAGAACGCAGCGCCGCGCGCCGACGCCGGCTGGTCGCGCAGCTCGCCGCTGTCTTCGGAGTCTTCGATGTCGTCGTACAGCGACGTGCGCCGCCCGGTGCTGTGGGAGGCGTCGCTTTCGTTGTAGACCAGCGCCAGGTGCCCGTTGCGCAGCGCCACGAACTGGATCGACGAGTTGTTGTTCGGCAGCGCCGTGGGTTGCGGCGCGCTCCAGTCGCGGCCGTCGCGCGAGCGGCTGGCGTAGACCGTGTCCGCCCAGCGGCTGCGATACAGCGCCAGCAGGCTGCCGTCGGCCAGCGTCTGCACGTTCATGTGCACGCAGCCGACGCTGTCGGGCACCGTGTGCTCCTGCCAGGTCAGGCCCTGGTCGCTGGAGACCATGACCGCGCTGATGTCGTCGTTGCCGACCCAGCGCTCTCCTGGCCTGGTGCGGCACAGGAACACCGGGCACGCCCAGGCGCCGTCGGGCAACACCACGAGCGGCTGGCGCACGAAGGTCCCGGCATGGTCGAACAGGGTGTCGATCGGCCCCCAGGTGAGGCCGCCATCGCTGGAGATGCGGCGGCGCACGATGGCCGTGTTCTGGTGGCCGGACAACTGCGCCGTGTAGATCAGCCACAACTGGCCCTGTGGCGTGCTGAACAGCACGGGGTTCTGCTCGGAGCGGGTGGGGTCATCGGACAGCTTGACGGCCGGCAGCCACGCGTCGCCGCCGGCGGGCAGCCGCGACATGTAGATGGACACGTCGGGGATACCTTCCTGCGTGCCGCCGAACCACACGCACAGCAGGTCGCCGTTGGGCAGGACATGCAGGTTGGCGGCATGGTTCTGCACGCAGGGCGTGGGCAGGTAGGCTTCGCGGCGGCTGGCGTCGGTGTGCGCGGGATACACGTGCGGGTCGAAGGCGATTTGCACTGCGTCGCTGGCGGGGGCCGGTTGGGTGCTGGTCATGTCTTGTCTCTTGAAATCGGGTTGATTCAGTGCGCGGCGTGCTTGGCCGGTGCGCCGCCGGCCGGCGTGCCGCTGGCGGGCGTGCTGGACCGGAAGCACAGCTTGTCGACCACCAGCACCAGCGCCGGCGTCACCAGCGCGATGTACATGTTGTCGATGCCGAACGGATTGCCCAGCAGGTACCACGCCGTGGTGGCCACCGCCGCCGCAATCAGGCCGCTGACCGCGCCGCGGTTGCTGCCGAAGAACGGCAGGTAGATACCGATCAGCGCCACGATGGACACCGACAGGCGCAGCGCGCGGGTGAAGAACGACAGCGCCAGGATCTGCGGCACGAACAGCACGAACACCAGTGGCAGGACGCCCACAGCCAGCGAGATCCAGCGCGTGGCGCGCAATTCCTGCTCGGGAGTCGGCTGGTAGCGCGGCACGTAGAAGTCCTTGACGACCAGCGACGCGATGGCCAGCGCCACCGTGCAGACGCTCACGAAGATCGATGCCACCAGCGAGGTGGTCACCACGCCCGCCAGCAGCGGGTGCATGTGCTCGAGGAAGACCGGCAGCGCATACAGGCTCTTGATGTTCGGGTACAGGAACTTCGCCGCCACGCCGATGAAGCCGAGCGCGATCGAGATCGGCACGCAGAGCGCCGCCGCGATCAGCGAGGCCTGGCGCGCGGCAGCCGGGCTCTTGGTCGAGGAGATGGCCTGGATGATGAACTGGGTGGAGAAGATCGCGCCGGCCGAGCCGATGATCCAGGCGCCGATGGTGCCGCCGCCGAGCGCGCCCTTCCAGGTGAAATAGTGCTCGGGCATGGTCTGCACCATCGGCGCGATGCCGCCGGACAGCTTCCACGCCACCGCCACCAGGATGCCGATGCCGAGCAGCTTGACCGCGCTGTGCACGATGGTCAGGCAGGCCACGCTCTTGAGACCGCCCCAGGCGAAGTAGATCGTGCTGATGATGGCCGTGATGACCGCCGCGGTGGTCAGGTTGATGTGCATCACCGTGGAGATCGCCGCGGCGCCGCTGACGTAGTTGCCCACGTTCACGAGGAGCAGCGCATAGATCATGATGGCCGAGACCACCAGCTTGGTGGTGGGGCCGTACTTCCTGGCGATGAAGCCGGAGATGGTGAACTCCCCCGAGGCATACAGGCGCTTGGCCATGAACAGCCCGAAGAGCAGGAAGCCGATCGCGGCCGAGATCACCGACCACGAGGCAGCGATGCCCACATTGAAGGCCTCCTGCGACGTACCGACCGTCGATTTGGCGCCGATGTACTCGGACATCAGCAGGACCGCCACCACCACCGCCGGCATCGAGCGGCCGGCGACCATGAATTGTTCGGTATTGCGGCTGCGCAGCCGGATGCTGGCGATGCTGGTCACGATGATGTAGACCACCACCATGGCGATGATCGTGACGGTGTCCCAGTACGAGAACGAAGTCATCTTTGTCTCCTGATGCTTGAGCGTGATTGCCCGCGGCCAGCCCGGCGTGTATCCGCCCGGTCCGGCCCGCGCCTGTGGCGCTTTGCCTTGTGGGTGTCAGGCGGCGCGTGCCGCGGCCGGTTCGTCGCGGTGGGCGGCGAGGTCGCGCGCCTGCCGGAAGGCCTCGAGCAGGCTGCGTTCGTCGGCGATGCCCTTGCCCGCGATATCGAAGGCGGTGCCGTGGTCGACCGAGGTGCGGATCACCGGCAGGCCCACCGTGACGTTGACGCCGGCTTCCAGCCCCATCACCTTGACCGGACCGTGGCCCTGGTCGTGGTACATGGCCACCACCACGTCGAAGTCGCCGCGCCCGGCGCGGAAGAACAGCGTGTCGGCGGGCAGGGGTCCCTCCACCTGCCAGCCGCGCGCCTGCAGCAGCTCGACCGCGGGCACGATCTTTTCCTCTTCCTCGCCGTAGCCGAACAGTCCGTTCTCGCCGGCATGCGGGTTGATGCCGCAGACGCCGATGCGCGGATTGGCGATGCCCGCGCGCACCAGCGTGGCGTGCGCGCGCTCGATGGTGCGCTGGACCAGGCCAGGCTCGATGCGACGGATGGCGTCGAGCAGGCCGATGTGCGTGGTCACGTGGATCACGCGCAGGTTGGGTGCGACCAGCATCATCGAGACTTCTTCGATGCCGGTCAGGTGCGCCAGCATCTCGGTGTGGCCGGGGAAGATGTGGCCGCCGGCGTGCAGCGCTTCCTTGTTCAGCGGCGCGGTGCAGATCGCGTCCAGCTCGCCGGCCGACGCGAGCTCGACGGTGCGCGCAATGAACTGGTAGGCCGCGTCGCCCGCGATCGGGGACAGCTTGCCGTAGGGCAGGTCGGCGGGAATGAGGCCGAGGTCGATGCAGTCCACCACGCCGAAGCGGAACTCGGCCTCGGCGGGCCGGGCGATGGAGCGCACCTCCAGCTTGACGCCGGCGCGGCTGCCGGCATCGCGCAGGCGCGCGGTGTCGCCGATCACCAGCGGGCGGCATTGTTCGTAGACGTCGCGGTGCGTCAGCGCCTTCATGATGATCTCGGGACCGACACCGGCGGCATCGCCCATGGTGATGCCGATGACAGGACGATAGGACATTGCAGGGATTCCTCTAGATAGATGGCGCGGTGCGGCGCCGGCAAGTCGTTGCCAGGCGGCATGGAGGGAGCCGGGCGTGCCGAAGCCGCCGGCCTTGGTAACGACCGGCAGCATGCCGCCGGGAAGCGAGGCATGGAGCAGCGGCATGCCGGTCTCGATCTCGTCGACCAGTTGCAGCGCGCCGGCGCTGGCGGCTGCCAGCAGCGCGCGCGCCGTTTCGCCGCCGGTGGCGATCAGGCCGCCGGCGTGGGGAAGGACAGGGGCCAGCAGCGCGGCCAGGCGCTGGCAGAACAGCAGCCCGTCGGCGCTGTCGCCGCGCGTGGCCTGGCTCAGCGTGACCAGCACGTGGCGGCCGTCGCGCAGGGCGTCGGCGACGGTGCGCGTGAGCACTGGCTGCGCGGTGCCCAGCGTGGCAGTGTCCAGGTCCAGGACAAGCAGGGCGGGACCCGCCGCGGCCTTCAGGTGCTCGGCCTGGCGGTGCGACACGCTGGACATGCTGCCGACCACGGTCAGCACGGGGCCGCCCGTGCTGGCTTGCGCAATGGCCGGCAACGGCGTGGCGGTCGTTGTTGCATTGGCGTCGCACAGGCCGAGCGCGTGCAGCAGCGCGGGCGCCAGGCCGGCCGAGCCGACCCAGAACGCGTGCGCCAGCCGCGCCGAGGCGTCGGCGACACGTTCGAGGTCGGCGTCGGTCTCGCAGTCGCATACCACGGCCTGGGTGCCGCCTGCCTGCAGCGCGGCAAGCCGGGCCGCCAGCGCGGTGGCGCCGGCGCGCACGTCGGCCAGCGCCAGCAGGGCGGTATCCAGGCCGTGGCTCGATAGCATGTGGCACAGGTCGGCGCGTCCGGCGATGGACTCGTTGCGCCAGACCTCGGTTTCCTCCACGGCCACGCCGCGCAGCCACTGGCGGCCGTCGCGTGTCGTGCGGCCGGCGGCAGGGAAGGCCGGCGCGACGATGGCCAGCCCGGCAAGCGGCACCAGGGCGGCAATTTCGGCTGCCACGTTGCCGCGCAGCGTCGAATCGATCTTCTTGTACAGGCGCGTGGCGGGCCCGGCCAGCCTGCGCCAGGCGGCAACCTGCCGCGCGGCGGCATCGGCCGGGCTGGCGCGGCGGGAATCGGTGTCCACCGCCAGCAAGCCGGCATCGGCGGCATCGGCGGCATCGGCGGTATCGGCGGTGCCGGGGGCGCCGGCGTCCGCGCTCAGCATCACGGTGCTGCGCAGGCCTGCGCGCACGCCGGCCACGGCGCAGTCGGCGGCGCCGGACAGGTCGTCGGCGAGGATCAGCAGCCTGGGGCCGCGGTGGACGACGGTGTTCACGGCAGCAGGCGCTGGTAGATCGCCTTGATATCCGCCAGGCTCAACGGCTTCGGGTTGTTGCCGAGCAGCCGCTTGACCTTGGCGGCGGCCTCGGCCAGCGCGTCCAGGTGCGTTTCCGACACGCCGAACGCGCGCAGGTCCTGCGGGATCTGCAGCACGTCGGTCCATTCGGCCAGGCGGTCGATCAGCTTCTGCGCCGCGGACTCGTCATCGTCGCCGTGGCCGCAGACGTCGAGCGCGCGCGCCACGGTGGCAAGGCGGCCGACGATGGCGTCCTTGTTGAAGGCCATCACGTGGGGCAGCAGCATGGCATTGGCCACGCCGTGCGTGATATTGAACATGCCGCCGAGCGGGTAGGCCAGCGCGTGGACGGCGGCGGTGCCGGCCGCGGTCAGCGCGAGGCCGCCGTACATCGAGCCCAGCATCATGGCCTCGCGCGCCTTGACCGAGCTGCCGTTTCGGTACGCCTCGACCAGGTTGGCGCCGATCAGCCGCATCGATTCCATCGCGAACATGTCGCTGACCGGATTGGCCTTGGTCGAGATATACGATTCGAGCGAGTGGACGAACGCGTCGACGCCGGTGGCGGCGGTGATCGGCTGGGGCAGGCCGAAGGTCAGCTCGGCATCCAGGATCACCAGCTGCGGCAGCAGGTGACGGCTGACAATGCCAACCTTCAGTTCCTCGTCAGGCAGCGTGACGATGGCGTTCGGCGTCACCTCGGAGCCGGTGCCCGCCGTGGTGGGCACCAGGATCATCGGCACGCCGGGCTGCTTGATCAGGTCGATGCCCAGCCATTCGCGCAGGGGCTGGTCGTTGGTCAGCCGCACCGCGAACAGCTTGGCGGCGTCGAGCACGCTGCCGCCGCCGATCGACAGGATCGCCTGCGGGGCAAACGGCGCGATCTGCTCGCGGAACACGGTCTCCACGTTCTCGATGGTCGGCTCGGGCTCCACGCCGCGCACGATGCGCGCTTCCACGTCGCGCTCGGCCAGCGCGGCCACCACGCGGCCGATCACGCCGTTCTCTTCCATCACGGGCTGGGTGATCAGCGCGATGCGCGACACGGGACGGTCGAGCAGCGCCAGCTTCTCGGGCAGCAGGGCCAGGCTGCCGGCGCCGTGGACGATATGCTTGACGGTCTGGAAGTGGTAGGTGTTGGTCATGGGCAGCTTGCTTGGGGTGTCGATGAGGGGCGGCCGGTCACTGTTGCCCGGCGGCGCGGTAGATGGACAGCGCCTCGGCCAGCCGCTCGCGGGTCTTGGGGTCCAGCGGTTTGGCGGGCGCGCGGGCCGGGCCGGCGGGCATGCCCAGCATTTCGGCGGCGGTCTTCAGCACCACGGGCATGGTGCCGAGCGCGAAGGCGTCGCGCAGTGCGCGCAGCGATTCCTGCGCGGCGCGCGCGGCGGGCACGTTGCCGGCCTGGAACTCGTTCCAGATCGACATCACCACATGCGGCACGGCATTGGTGGTGGCGGCCACCGCGCCGTCGCCACCGGCGATCAGCGTCCACAGGATCATCGAGTCGGTGCCGGTGAACACCGCGAAGTCGTCGCGGCGCAGGTTGATCAGTTGCAGCAGGCGGTCGAAATCGCCGCCGCTGTCCTTGATGCCGCGGATATTGGGGATCTCGGCCAGGCGGCGCACGGTGTCGATGGTCAGCGTGATGCCGGCCTTCGCGGGGATCGTGTAGAGCATGACCGGCAGCGTCGTGGACTCGGCGATCTGCTTGTAGTGGGTGAACAGCTCGGCCTGGGTGGCGCCGTTGAAGTAGGGCGTGATGACCGAGACGGCATCCACGCCCAGGTCCAGCATCTTGCTGTTCAGCGCAATGACGTCGCGGGTGGCATAGGCGCCGGTACCGGCGATCACCGGTACCCGGCCGCGCGCGTGTTCCACCGTGATGCGGGCAATGCGCAGCTTCTCTTCCTCGTTCAGCGCGATGAACTCGCCGTTGGTGCCGAGCACGAACAGCGCATGGACGCCGGCGTCGATCAAGCGGTCGACCAGCGTGCGCAGGCCGTCTTCGTCTACGCCTTCGTCGGCGGTCATCGGGGTAATGAGGGCGGGGATGATGCCCTTGAACTGCACTGCCATGCTTTGCTCCTTCTTGCTGGTCGCTCGTCCCGGCGGCGCCCCCATATGGAGGCCGACGATCTGGATGACGGGGATTTTGTCTGACTGAATCAGTCAAAATAGACGGATTCATCTGATCGATTGGGTCATTATAGGGTTTGGATTGACTGATGCAGTCGATGTTTACCCTAGTTTTGATTGAATCGATCACAATAGAGTGCCGCTTGAGGCGCTCCCGGGGCGGTGCATGGGCAAGGCGACCTACCGCCTTGCTGCCGGCGTTGGCAAGAAGCCTCTTTGCAGGAATGCGGGCGCGAGGGCGGGCACGAATCCCTCAGGAGCGCAGGTGGGCGTCGCGCGCCATGCCGTTGCCGTCGGCATCCATGGCGATGAAGCCGACGACGCGGCGACCGACGACCTTCTTGCCCGCGTCATACGCTCGGATATCGCCTTGTCCTGGCCGCCATGCTTGCCTGCCGCTCTCGATGTGCACGGTGCGTTCGTACATGGATCCGGCTTCGCGTCTTTGGTCATTGCGATGTGCGGAAAATCACCGTTGAGCGCAGGCGGAGAGCCTTTCGTTAAATTGCGATTCGTTCCCGACGCGCAAGACTGTTGTGTCCGATGCGGGTGTTCGAAATTAGAGCAAAGCGCCTATATTTGCGTCTATTGGAGCCGTCGGGCCGATCGGCGTTGAAGCCGAAAAACCAATGTTCGAAGACATGAGGAGGCATGGCGCGGGCGGCACCTGCATCCCCCCATAGGAGAAGGTATGAGCGAAGCAAATCAAGGCGCTGTGCGCGAGCTGAGTCATTTCATCGACGGTGAACGCGCCGCTGGTGCGAGCGGGCGGTTCGGCAATGTATTCGATCCGGCGCTAGGCCGCGTGACGTCCCGCGTGCCGGTCGCAAGCACAGCTGAAGTCGATGCCGCCGTCGCCGCTGCGAAAGCCGCGTTCCCGGCCTGGAGCGAAACCGCGCCGCTGAAGCGCGCTCGTCTGATGTTCAAGTTCAAGGAACTGCTCGAGGCGCATCAGGACGAACTCGCCGAGCTCATTACGCGCGACCACGGCAAGCTGTTTTCGGACGCGAAGGGCGAGGTGGTGCGCGGTATCGAGATCGTCGAATTCGCGTGTGGCATTCCGAACCTGCTCAAGACCGATTTCACCGATCAGATCAGCGGCGGCATCGACAACTGGAATCTGCGTCAGCCGCTCGGTGTGGCTGCGGGCGTCACCCCGTTCAATTTCCCGATGGTGGTGCCGTGCTGGATGTTTGTGATGGCGGCCGCGTGCGGCAACACCTTCGTGCTCAAGCCCTCGGAGCGCACACCGTCGGCATCGATCCGGCTTGCCGAGCTGTTCCTCGAGGCGGGCTTTCCCAAAGGCGTCTTCAATGTCGTGCATGGCGACAAGGCCGTCGTCGATGCGCTGATCGAGCACCCCGATGTGGCCGCGATATCCGTCGTCGGCTCGACGCCGGTCGCTGAATACATCTACACCGAAAGCGCGAAGCGCGGCAAGCGCGTGCAGGCCCTGGGCAGTGCGAAGAACCATCTGGTCGTCATGCCCGATGCCAATCTCGATCAAGCGGTCGATGCGCTGATTGCCTCGTCGTATGGCTCGGCCGGCGAGCGCTGCATGGCGACCTCGGTCGCGGTGGCGGTGGGGCATATTGGCGACGAGCTGATCGAGCGTCTTGCGCCGCGCGTGCGCTCGCTCAAGATCGGCGGCGGCATGGAGCCCGACCTGGACATGGGGCCGCTCATCAGCGCCGCGCATCGCGCCAAGGTGCTGGGCTATATCGAGGCGGGCGTCGCGGCAGGTGCCAAGCTCGTGGTCGATGGTCGCGGCCATACCGTGGCCGGCCACGAAGAGGGCTTCTTTCTCGGCGGCTCGCTCTTCGATGACGTGAAGCCTGATATGAGCATCTATCGGGAAGAGATTTTCGGGCCGGTCCTGTCGGTTGTCCGCGTGCCTGATCTCGCGAGTGCGATCGCACTCGTCAACGCGCACGAACTGGGGAACTGCGTATCGCTTTTCACATCCGACGGCAGCGCGGCGCGCGCATTTTCCCGGCAGATTCAGATCGGCATGGTGGGCATCAACGTGCCGAGTCCGGTGCCGCCGGCATGGCATTCGTTCGGGGGCTGGAAGCGATCGCTGTTCGGCGATCATCACGCCTACGGCGAGGAGGCCGTCCGCTTCTACACGCACTACAAGAGCGTCATGCAGCGCTGGCCAGACAGCATCGCCAAAGGTGCGGAATTCGCGATGCCCGTGGCCAAGTAAGCCGCCCCAGGCGATTGCGCTGGTCCACGGCCCGGACGAGGCTGAGATGCGCGATTATTCGGCTGGCCACAGTGGACAGCCGAATGGGAACGGTATTGCTCAGCCGCGCACGGCCGCTTCGATGGCGGCGACGTCGATCTTTTTCATCGGCATCATCGCCTCGAACGCACGCTTGGCCGCGTCGCCACCCTTGGCGAGTGCATCGGTCAGCACGCGCGGGGTGATTTGCCAGCTAATGCCCCATTTGTCCTTGCACCAGCCGCAATGGCTTTCCTGCCCGCCATTGCCGACGATCGCGTTCCAGTACCGGTCGGTCTCTTCCTGATCGTCAGTCGCGATCTGGAAGGAAAAGGCCTCGCTGTGCTTGAACCGCGGGCCGCCATTGAGACCGATACAGGGTACGCCCACGACGGTGAATTCGACAGTCAGGGCGTCGCCCGTCTTGCCGTCGGGATAGTCGGCCGGCGCACGGTGGACAGCGCCGAGGCTGCTTTGCGGAAAGGTCTTGGCGTAGAAGCGCGCGGCCTCTTCGGCATCGTGTTCGTACCACAGGCAGATCGTGTTCTTGGCCATCTTGGCTAACTCCTTTTGCCAATCAGTGAGAAAGCGGCGCACCACTCTGGCGCGGCACGCCGACGTCGGCTGCCCATTTTGGCGAGTACGGCGAGTACGGTGCCATATCGACGGTGGTCATCGAACTTCATTTATAGGACGTAGGTTGATGGTTCGCACCGCCAACCTTGTCGGACTCGCGATGGCGAGGCAGGCGGGTGGAGCGTATGGCGTTCGCCGTGGGTGGCGGAGTTAGCGTCAGGAAACGCCATGAGGGATAGCTACCCGCATCATTGCCAATGCGTGGCGCAAGCTCTTGATTTTCGGCGTTTGCGTTTCCGCTTCATTGCGCCAGAGTCCTGCTTGGCCACTTTTCTGCGTCACCCCAATGGCATGCGTTTTCCCTTGTGCAGCAAGGCTTTCCGGGCGATTTCGGAAGCCGTTGTCTTGTATTTCTCCCGCTCGCGGACTCCTTGAGATGGCCGCTTCTCCGGTGGTGCTAAGATCCATTTGCAGTTGCCTATGACAACGTCCAAGGAGACCAGGATGGCCGAAAACGAAGAGGCGGGTTGCGATGCGGCATCGTGCGTCGCTGGCGTGGCCACTGTATTGGCTGTCGGGGTATTCCTGGCCTTGGGGTACTTCTGCCTTCGCAAGGTGCGATCAGATGAGACGCGGCCCACGACCGAGAGCACGTTTGGCGGTGACTGGGCCGAGAGGGGCAACGGCTGACGGTTGGGCGGCGGATGAGTCCGGTGGTGTCCATGCCGCCAGCGTGCCGCGTGCGCGTGGAACGGTCATGCACCTGGTGTTGTCACTGCTGAGCGCACGACACACCACTGGCCTGATACGCTCTTCGCTTTTTCCCGCCCATGTGAGCGCGATGAAATCCTGGAAAGCTGCGGTGAGCATGTATGAACGCTCTCAGCCAACAGCCAGAACGGCCACTCAGAATGCAGACGAATAGACCACAAGCCGCGGGTGAGGGTGCGTCCGCTGCGGTTGTGGCTGTGCGGGCATGCTCCCTGCGGGCTGCGCCTTGGAGGCCTTGACGGCGGTCACCGGCACGCTTGATCGCCGCATGATCTTTGCGGGCATGCCGCCTCCGAAGCAGGCCTTGAACTGCGACCAGATCGTAACGCCGAGCACAATGCCGTCACAACGGTTGGCATCTGCGGCAATGGCAATCGTGCTCGCCGTGCGGCCCAACCCGATCAAGGCCACGTATCGCACATCGGAATCATCGAGAATCTCCATCGCCCTTGAGAGTGCGGACTCTCCCAGCCTGGATTCAAGCTCCCGCAATTCGGCAAGTGAATGGAATGCGCCGGCCCGGCTGCGTTCAAGGGCGGGCTGTACGTTCAGCAGTACGACCTCCGACGCGCTTCCCTCCCGGAAAAGAAAGGCTGCATGCCGGACAGCCGCCAGAGCACACTCCGAATCATCTACCGGCACAAGTATCCTGATCATCTTGATGGCTTCCCTGGATGGTGGCTGAGGCGGCGATGCGCGCGGAGACGCGCGGCTCAGGTTCCCACGCTTCAAGACTATGCGGTGCCACATACAGCGGGCATCAAAAAGCCGCCGGCGCCGTATAAAAAAGGCATAAAAATTCTCGTGGCGATGATTCCCCCTCTCGCCTGCGCCTACATTAGTCACATGGTCGGATGTGCCGCTTCCGGGGGGGCACTATCGACGAACCTGGTGCAGGCCACCCTACACGGGGGTGGCCTGCAGGGGGATGACTATGGCGGGGCGATCAAGGTGGTTGGGATACCTGGCCGGGAAGCCACTCGATCCGCTCGCGCCGGCGACGCGCCATGCGATCGCGGTCGCCCCTGTGCTGGCTTGGGTCGGACTTGGCGCCGACGGGCTGTCGTCGTCCTGTTACGGCCCGGAGGAAGCCTTCCTGGCGCTTGGAAGCCATACGCCGCTGGCGCTGTTCCTGGCCATGGCGACTGCCAGCACGGTGTTCATCATTGCTGTCGGCTACAACCAGGTCATCGAGCTGTTTCCCACCGGCGGTGGCGGCTATCGTGTCGCCACCGCGCTGCTGGGGCCGCGCCCGGGCCTGGTATCCGGCGCGGCCTTGCTGGTGGACTACGTGTTGACCGTGGCCACTTCGCTGGCGAGCGGCGTCGACGCCTTTTTCAGTCTGCTCCCGCTGGCGGCGCAGCACTACAAGCTGGCAACCGAAGTTGCCATCGTCGTCATGATGACGACACTCAATTTCCGCGGCATGAAGGAATCCATCCTGGTGATGCTGCCAATCTTCATGGGCTTTGTAGTCCTGCATCTGGGGCTCATCACCTATGGCATCGTTGCGCATGCCGACAATCTCGCCAGCGTGGTTCCGGCCGCAACGGGCGAGGCATCGACGATGTCGCACGCGATGGGACCGGTCGTCGTCATGGCGCTGCTGATGCGTGCGTTCTCCCTTGGCGGCGGTACGTACACGGGATTGGAGGCCGTCTCCAACAACGTCAACATGCTCGCCGAGCCGCGCGTGCTGAATGGCAAGTGGACCATGTTCTATATGGCAACTTCCCTGGCCTTTACGGCAGGCGGGATCATTCTCCTCTACATGCTTTGGCACGCCGCGCCCGTGGAAGGCCAGACCTTGAATGCGGTGGTTTTCAACCACATCATCGACAGCCTCCGGCTAGGCTCGCCACTTGCCAGTGGTGCCCTGCTGGTGGCAGTGCTGGCGTTCGAGGCAGGCCTGCTCCTGGTCGGCGCGCAGACGGGCTTTCTTGATGGACCGGCTGTGTTGTCGAACATGGCGGCGGATCACTGGGTGCCACGACATTTCAGGGACCTCTCCGCCCGCCTGGTACGACAGAACGGGATTATCGTGATGGGTGTGGCGAGCGCACTGATCCTGCTTTGGACGCAAGGCAAGGTGGCGCTGCTGGTGGTGCTCTATAGCATCAACGTATTCCTGACGTTCAGCCTTTCCTTGCTCGGCCTTTGCATCTACTGGTGGCGGCACCGGGTCGAAGCGCGCTGGATCGTCCGCTTTGGGTTGTCGTTCCTGGGCCTGTCCGTGACGTCAACGATACTCGTGATCACCGTGGTCGAGAAGTTCACCTCAGGTGGCTGGCTCACCATCCTGGTTACCGGTATTGTCATCACGCTCTGCGCGCTGGTGAAGCGCCATTACTCGGCTACCCGGACCGAGCTGGCACGCGTCGACGAGACGTTCGCGGGCGCCCCTCCGCATGTCGATCCCGCGCGTATCCGTCCGGTCGACCCGGCCCAGCCGACAGCCGTCGTTCTGGTCGGGAAACATCGCGGCGTCAGCATGCACGCACTGCTCTGGGTGGAACGACTGTTTCCCGGGCACTTCAAGAACTTCATTTTCGTCGCCGTGGGCGAAGTCGATGCCCAGAGCTACGAGGGGCAGGAAACGCTGCGCCACCTTCAGACGACCGTCGGGGAGGCATTGCGCTACTACGTGGCTACGTGCCAGCGGCACGGGGCCGCGGCCGACTCCCGGGCCGCATTCGGCACCAATCCCGTCGCCGAGTTCATGCGGCTGGTCGACAGTGTGATGACCGAGTATCCCAATAGCGTCTGTTTTGCCAGCAAGCTGATTTTCCGTCACGTCAACTTCCTGACAGCGTGGCTCCACAACCAGACCCCGGCCGAAATACAAGAGCGCTTGCACCTGCAGGGCAAGCAGATGGTGTTGCTGCCAATGAACGTGCAGTGACGTAGCCGATTTCTGACCTGAGAGACTCGGCATATCCCTTGCTTCATAACGGCGTACCGAGACCTACAATCCAGACAGGGGATCGGTTCTTCGCTGCATTCGCAAAGGGGGCGCCATCATGAAGCCGTTGATCCACGATTTCCACTCCGTCCATTCGCGCCACGGCAAGGGCTACTACCTGCGTCTGGCGGCTTGCTTGCTGCTCCCCGCCGCGGCCTATCTTTGTGTCCAGTTGCTGGGCAGGCACTGAACCCAGGCGTGGCGGTTGTCGGTAGAAGACCGGATGCACGGAAGGTGTGCGATCTGTCACATTTGCTGTGAGGCCAGCGGTTCTGGCCATGGTTGTAGCTGCACTGGAAGGGAGGCTACCCATGCTGCAGATTTTGGTGCTGATTCTGGTCGTCTCTGCCCTCCGGGCGTTCTACTTGCACCACCAGGTGGCAGGCCTGGCGCTGGTGCGGCGCGAGTCCTCGGGATGGCTCACCTATGAGGTGCGCAGGCGCGTTTCGCTGGTGCCCTTGCCCACGCATGTCGCTCAATACCCGGTTCCCAGGGAAGAGCGCATGCGTGTAGTCCGGCTCACCGGCTTCGTGGTCTGGCACAAGGAACTCAGCATCGCTCTGCCAGCCGATGCCTGCTCGCACCTGGGCGATATTTCGGCGCTGGAGTTCGACGGCCGCTTTCCTGCCTGGCTGCGGCTCGATGCCGCATAGCCGGGCGACGCGTACGGCGATAAAAAACCCGCCGGATGGGCGGGTGGCGCCGTCTAGCGCTTGTGGTGAATCAATCGATTCCACCAGTAGTGGAGAGGGTGCGCGTGCTCGGGATAGAGAGGGGATTTGTGGAAGAATTCGGCCCTCACCGCGAGTACATACAAGAGCACAATTGCAACGGTGAATACGATAGCTACTGTCATGGCGCCTCCTTTTGGGATGACCACACACTCAGTGTAGGACTCGGAGGACGAACAGCAAAAAGCCCGCCGGTGCTCCGATTCGAGCGGCGTCCAGCCCCGGGCGCGGTGGGTCTTCATTTGCCCATGCAGCCGCCCGCGATAATCCCGGTTCGAACACGCGTCAGCCATCCATGAAGGCCCGGTCAGCGGCGGATCAAGCCGGTACTCTGTCCGAAACCGTGCGGGAATAAGTGGGGTATCGCACGCCTCGCGCCTGCAAGGTCATCGCAAAATACAAATCGCATCCGCGCCGGGACCACAGCGCCGGATTCTCTACCTCCTTGGGGAAGACTCGATGAAAAGGCTCGTGAGCGATCTGGCCGCCGTCATTGCATTGGGTCTTTTTTCCGCCGCCGGGGTGCAGGCGTCGGAAATCGCCTGCAAGACCATGCTGCGCTCGGACTTCATCCGCTGCGAGGAGGATCCGCTGGCAGCCGGCCAACGGTGCGTGAGCCAGGAAGATCTGCGCCCGCGAGGCGAGAGTCTGATCTGTGACTACGCGATTCTCAATATCGAGTATGAGCGCATCTACGCAGACCAGGATCGGATGCTGCTGGCGGGCGCCATCCAGCATGAAGGTGTTCTTGCGTGGCGCAGGAACCGGGATGCTTGTACGTCGGTGGAGTGCCTTGACGATGCCTTCGCCAATTGGCAGCAGGACGTGGCCAGGACGCAGCCGGAGCAAGCCGTCGCCCAGCCGGGCAAACCGCTGGCCGCATCGTTGCGTCGCACGCCGGCAGTCAAGTCCGCTCGCAGCAGGCCGAGACTTGGCAATGTGAGTTGGGTCGTGACGCCGACGCAGGATCGAACTGCGCCGCCACAGGTGATTGCCACGACGGTCTCGCAGCCGGCAGTGCTTGCGCCCATCGCTGTCGCTCCGCCAGTGGCGCAGCCTCATCGAGTCAGCGTCGCTCCCAGGCAAGAGCGGACTGCCGGCGGCTGGGGATCGCTTGGCGTGCTGGCATGGTTGGGGATCTTTTGCGGCGGCCTGGCTTACCTGTGGGACCGCAGGTTGCGCCATCGGTTTCCGGGGGCGCCAGGCATCTACGGGCGCGGACGCAGAAGCATCTACCGGCCGAGACGCAGGATACCGGTGCCGCTCCTTATCCTGAGTGGCTTGCTGGTTGCGAACGGACTCGTTCTGATCTTTATCCTCGCCAGGTGACCGGTGCGCCAGTGCTGCGCTTACCTGGGTTGACCCGGCCTGGCCCTGAACGGAAACGCCGCCATGCCAAGAAAGCAGGGTGGCGCCCCCGGGAGCATCAACCGGCGACAGTCACTCCGCATTTCCCGGCAATCGCGATCAGCGCGGGAATGTCCGGGGCTCCCGCGGGGATATCCTTGTCGATCGCCGCAAAGAGTTGAGCGGCATTGCCGGTATGGCTGGTCATCGAGATCATCTCGGCGCCGCCCGGACCAAAGCGGAAACTGTGTATCGTGCCCGCCGGCACGTGAACGAATGTGCCGGGCGTGGCGGTGATGGTGTTGTCACCATAGCGAATCTCGATCTTGCCCTTCAGGATATAGAACGATTCGTCCCAGGCATGGCTGTGCGGCGGTGGTCCGGCGCCCTCGTCGCCCTGCTGCAGGAAGACTTCATAACCTTGCGTCGCGGTATTCGAGGCGAGCACCGTTATTTTTTCTCCCACCACATCGAGCGGGCGCGCGTACGTGTCCGGGGTCACCGCAAATGGTCGTGGCGTCATGGATTCTGGCTCCCTGGAATCGGCTTCAGTCGTGAACTCAGCGTAGTGGGTGGAATCAGGAGAGTCTAGCGGCAGAGGTCGGCAGAGGTCGGCAGAGGTCGGCAGAGGTGGCCATCGCCGGCGGCGGCCTGCCGCGGAACTCCGCAGTCATCGGGGATCCTCGTCAGCATGGTCGCGATCACGCTCGTGGCCGTTCAGGACTGCATTTTGTCCGAGCGCGCACCGGGATATGTGTGGTATCGCACTCCGCATTCGCGAGGCGCGGTAGCAGAATACAGGGCTGATCCGCATAGGATCCCGGCGCCGAATTCTCTAATTCCATGAGAAGACGATGAAAAGGCTCATGAGCCATCTGGCCGCCCTCATTGCCTTGGGGCTTTTCTTCGCCTTCAGTGCGCAGGCGTCGGATATCGCCTGCAAGACGTCGCTGCGCGCGGCTTCCGTCCATTGCGAGGATGCGATGGCGGGCGGCCAGAACTGCCTGAAGCGGGCGAACAAGCGTCCGCATGCCGAGAACCTGATCTGCGACTACGCGTTGCTCAATATCGGGTATGAGCGCATTTACGCCAGCCAGCTTCGGATGTTGCGTGCGGGTCTTATCCGCAAGGCAGACATCACTGCCTGGCGCAAGACCCGGGATGCATGTGGTTCGGTGAAATGCCTTGACGAGCTTTTCGCCGGCTGGCAACAGCATGCTGCCCAGAAGAAGGCAGCACGAGATACCGTCCAGCCGAAAAAGCCGCTTGCCGCGTCTGCGGGTGACACGCCGGAGGATAAGGCGGCGCGAGGCAGGCCGAGACGCGGTGAGGCGAAGTGGTCGATGACATCGACGCGGGAACCGAGCGCGCCTCCACAACGGATCTACACGCAGACCAGTGCGCAACCGCCCGTGCTGGCCCCCATGTCCGGTGCACCTTCAGAGGCTGAGCCAAGGTGGATCAAGGCGCCTCTCGCGCAAGAGCGGACTGCCTACCGCGTGGGATCGCTTGGCGGGTTGGCATGGCTAGGG
This sequence comes from Cupriavidus sp. 2TAF22, assembly GCF_052115045.1. Lineage (NCBI taxonomy): Bacteria > Pseudomonadati > Pseudomonadota > Betaproteobacteria > Burkholderiales > Burkholderiaceae > Cupriavidus > Cupriavidus sp. 2TAF22. The sequence continues at coordinate 63,369 of NZ_JBFRFX010000013.1, read as the reverse complement.
ATCCTCGGCGTGGGTTCGGCCTGCTTGTTCACGCGCAGGCTGGGCCAGCGGTTCCCGGGCGTGCCGGACATTTACCGACGGATCCGCAGCATGCCTGTGACCACGCTCATCCTGAGCGGCCTGCTGGTGGTGAACGCATTGTTCATGGTCCTCATGCTATTCGAGGAATAGGCCTGCGAGCTGGGGAGGCTTGCTCGCGACGGGCCGTCTCTGGCCTCTTCCTGCCTGACGAACTGGCGGTCGGTCAATCAATGAATCCAACCCCGCGCCATCATCGGTTCATACCGTCGGCATTCGTTCGCCTGACGAAATCAAGACCGACAAGCGCCATCCCCGTCATGACGCATCCGCTCAGCAGGGAAAATGCCGCTATCGCCAGCGTCCCGTGCCCGGCGCGACGCTCGGGCACGGTTGGCCCCGAGGCGAAGTGCGTATTGACGAGGTGCTTCGTTCGGAGTTCCTCTGCGATCAGGCCGATGTCGTTGAAGACTTCCCGGATGTCGTCGTCTTTCAGATCGGCGCCGTCGAACATGTTTTTCTGCAGCGCAAGGTAGACGGCGAGCATGGCCTTGCCCGAGTTGGCAGGGTCCCTCGATGCCTCCGCGCGAGCGAAGAATGCTTCGCGCAGCGTATTCTGGGCGGCTTCCCGCTCAAGCGAATCGATCGCCGTGCGAAGATCGACGATAAGGGATTCGGTTCCGACAAGCTGCGCCACCGGCGACAGATATTTCGAGCTTCCGGCATCGGATGACAGCAGTTGCCTGGATTCGAGCTTCGATGCGCCGGGGTACCTGCCGGCTATGATCTTCAGGGACTTCATCCGCGCGGTTTCCTGGCGGAGTTCGAGCCGTTTCGAAATGAGCTGGTTGTCGATTCTCTGCTTCTTGGCCTTGAACTCGGCGGCCTTCGTGTGCACGATCTCCGTCAGTTCCTGGCGCAGCATGGTGTCCTTGAGGAAGTCTCCCAGGATTCTTACCCTTGCTGTCGCTTGCGCAGGCGATGGCGCGGCAAAGGAGATGGCGAAGCCAAGGATATCCATGTCGATGGGCGTCTTGCTGTTGTTGAGATATCCCAGTTCCGCTTTTGAATAAGGCAGCACGGGTGTCACGTGCTTGCGGAGAAAACTCTCCTGCAAGGCATTTGCCAGATATTGCCCGTTGGCGTCACCTCCCAGTTGTTCGTGGCCGAGAAAGCGGCGTAGCGCGCCTTTGTCCGCGAATGCGGAGCGCTGGGTGTTGTACTCCGTCAGTTTTCGACTTGCCCTGAGGAAGCCTTCGCTCCTGTAATTTTCGCTGGCGGCGAACAGGATGGAGAACGAGATGCCTGAGACGACGGGCACAAAGATAAGCAGCCACATCCAGTGTTTGCGCAGCCAGTGCCCCGTGGCGATGAAGGAAAAGGGTGTCGCTGATGAAGTTTCCGACGATTTTATTTCCAGCATGGAGTCTCTGCGAAACAGCCGATTGGTATGTGCCAGCCATGGAGGCCGGCAAGTCAGAATCCATCGCGGCAGTGATTCGATGGTGCGGAAACATCCCAAGATGAAATGGAAACTTCTCCATTTTCCGAGTACTTGCCGAGTACTTGCCGAGTACTTGCCGGTCGGACAGTCGGAGGAAATCGCTCATCGGCGACCCGGGCCGGCAGGCCGTCCCGGCTGTCCAGCCAATCCGCCCGGGATCCCCGCATCGCCTGGCGGCAGGAACGGCAGTTGTCCGGCACACCAGCGCGCCTGAAGCGCGGCCATGTGGCCCGGGGCGCGGGCACCCCGGGCAGGCATCGGCGCGAACTCGCACGCAATGGGCGCATACTTGGCATCGCGCGAGTCGTGGGGGATGTCATGGGAAAGCTCTTCGAAGCATTGCCGGCGGACGAGCGCGCAGACTTCGAGGCCGCTTGCAGGAAGCATGGCCGGACCCGCGAAGAATTCACGGTCGTCCTTGATGAGGAGGCCCCTCCCCGGGATGCGGTGGGTCCCATTCCCCGCAAGGTGGCGGTCCAGGCCAACCTGACCGGCGCTCGCCAGTCCTATCCCGCGGCAAGCGGCACGTCCTGGACTGCCGAGTTCGAGCGGGACCTCGCCCGGGGCTTTTTCTGGGAAACCTACGACTAGGTACGGGTACGCACCGCCGCCATCGTCCCCAGCCTATTCGCCATCCCCGAACGGCAACTCGCCCTGCACCGGGAGCACGGCAAGATCTTCCCCGCCGGCCATCGTCAAGGTGCTGACGCGCACGCCCAGCAGCCGGATCCTCCGGTCCAGCGCGACACGCTTCACGCATTCCGTCGCCGCCCGCCGCAGCAATACGGCGTCGGCCGTCGGCGCGGGCATGCTCAGGTCGCGGGTCACGGTCTGGAAGTCGTCGTAGCGCAGCTTTACCCCGATCGTGCGGCCGACGTACCCCTTGCGGCGGAGGTCCTCGGCCAGGCGCTGGCACAGGGCGGTAAAGATTTCGGAGAGGGCCTGGCGGTCCTGGCGGGGGTGGAGGTCGCGTTCGAAGGTGGTTTCGCGGCTCATGGACTTCGGTTCGGAGCTGACCACGACGGGACGGTCGTCCTGGCCCTGGGCGATTTCCGCCAGCCAGGCTGAGTAGCTGCGGCCGAAGTGGCTTTGCAGCAGCCCAAGGTCGGCGCTGGCGAGGTCGCCGACGGTGGCGATGCCGAGCGCGGCGAGCTTTTCGGTCGCCTTGGGGCCAATGCCGTTGACCTTGCGCACGGGCAGCGGCCAGATGCGACGGGGGATGTCGTCGGCGCCGAGCAGGGTGAGGCCGTCAGGCTTGTCCAGTTCGGAGCCGATCTTGGCCAGGAGCTTGTTGGGGGCGATGCAGATCGAGCAGCTTAACTGGGTGGCTTCACGTACGGCTTGCTTGATGCGCGCGCCGAGATCGGCCGGTTCACCGGCGACTTCGCTGAGATCAATGTAGATTTCGTCGATGCCGCGGTCTTCGATCTGGTCGGTGAAGGTGTGGACGGCGGCCTTGAAGAGGCGGGAGTAGTGCCGGTAGGAGTCGAAGTCGGTGGGCAGCAGGATGGCGTCGGGCGCGAGTTGGGCGGCTTTCATCATGCCCATGGCCGAGAAGACGCCGAGCGCGCGTGCTTCATAGGTGGAGGTGGTGACGACGCCGCGGCCGGCGTAGTCGCGCAGGCGGGCGAAGCGCCGGCTGCCGTCCGGCAGGATTTCGGGCACGGCGTTGCGTCCGCCGCCGATCACCACGGGCATGCCGCGCAGCTCCGGGTACCGCAGGAGTTCGACGGAAGCGTAGAACGCGTCCATGTCCAGGTGGGCGATGCGGCGAGTTGCGGAAGGCATTGTCGGCTGGCAGGGATTGGCGACGCCTCCATCCGGCCATGCCGGGGCGGGGTGTCGCGATAACTGTATGCATATACAGTATATCGAACTCTGCGCCGGGCATCGATGCCGCCGGCGAACGCGCTTTCATTTTGCCTGCAAGCGCAATGCGACGATTCTCAAGACGGTGCGCGCCACCCGCGCGGACATCGGCCGGGCCGGCGGTCGGTTGTCACAAGCGGCCAGCGGCAGCCGGCGCGCGGCTCGCCACCGCCCGCTGACAGCGGTCCGAGGCTGCGCCGGAGCGGCGCTTACCGCAGCAGGAATCCGATATCGTCGACGCTGATCTGCGCTGCCGGCACGCCCCGGCGTTGCTGGAACAGCATGTGCTGCAGCACCTGGCGGCGCTGCGCGGCGAAGACCGCCAGGTCGATGGGCGACCCGGCGCGCGCGTAGTGTTCGATCAGGAGCTTGTAGGCGCGGTGTCGCATGCGCAGGGCCTCGCCGTCGGCGCGGAGCTTGCTGGTGTCTTCCGGCGCGGGGCGCTCGACATTGCGCAGCGCTTCGAGCGCATGGGCGTGCAGGTCGCGATAGCGATCGAGTTCGGCCTGGGTGGTGCGCAGGCGTTCGCGCAGGTCCCGTACCTTGCGCTGCAATTTCAGTGTCATGCCGACACCGTGCTCGATCAGCGCGACGGTTTCCAGTGCATGGCTGGCGGCGGCGATGGTGTTCTTCCAGATACCCCGGTCGGACGTGTCGGCGTCCGTTGCCCAGCCATCGCGGGCTCCGCTCAATGTCTTCATATGACCCCTTTGACCCTTGTATCGATTTCCGGCGGCCGGTCCTGTGGTTTCCGGTCCTGTCCGTGCGCATGGTGGCCGCGCTGACCTGGCGGCCTGCCATGCCGATGCAACCTCGTGCGCTTGGGTGCATCTGAGCCGGCAGCCTTGCGTCGAGGTTTTGGGGAAAGATCGTACGGTTTTACCCCGTCCGGGCCAAGTAGAAGATGCTTAGATCTGGTCTTCCCGGCGCCTATGTCGCGTAATGTCTACGGGCCTTGGCGCGGCTGCCCTTGTCATGGTGCTGACACCGGCACAGTGCGGGCGGGGAGGGGGTCAGGCTCCGCCGCCATGCCGTTGGGGTCACACGGGCGCAGGAGGCAATGGCGGGACGGTGGCTCAGCTTTCCTGGGCTTCGAGCGTGAAGCGGGCGCCGGCGTCCTGGCCCAGCAGCGTGACCAGGGTGGGCATGGCTGCTTCCAGGTTTTCCTTGAGGCGCCACGGCGGGTTGACGATAAACATGCCGCTGCCGTGCAGGCCCAGGCCGCCCGCGACCGGCTGCTTCACGGTGAGGGAGACATGCAGCCAGCTCTTGAGCGGCAGTTTTTTCAGCTGCACCGGCAACTGCACCGATTCGCGGCGTTGCACTTCGGGGTACCAGACCGCATAGATGCCGGTGGCAAAGCGCTGCAGGCCATCCTGTACGGTCCGCACCACGCGGGCGTAGTCCTGCTTGTCTTCGTAGGAGGGGTCGATCAGCACCACGGCGCGGCGCGGCGCAGGGGGCAGGATGGCATTGATGCCGGTGAAGCCGTCGCCGTCGTACAGCATGACGCGGCGGCCGGCGCCCCGGAAGTTGTCGCGCAGCACCTGGATCTCCGTGCTGTGCATCTCGAACAGGCGCAGGCGGTCGGCCTCGCGCAGCATCTGCCAGGCAAGCCAGGGCGAGCCGGGGTAGTGCCGCAGGTTGCCGTCGGGATTGAGGGTGCGCACCTGTTCCAGGTAGTCCTCGAGTAGCGTGGGCATGGGCCGCTTGGCGGCGGCGGCCTGCCACAGGCGGGCGATGCCCGTTTCAAACTCGCCCTTTTTCTGCGCGTAGGCATGGTCCAGCGCATACAGGCCGGCGCCGGCATGCGTGTCGATGTACCAGAACGGCTTGTCCTTCTGGGTCATCTGCTCCAGCAACTGGACCACGATGGCATGTTTGAGGACATCGGCGTGGTTGCCGGCGTGGAAGGCGTGACGGTAGCTGAACATGAGAAGGGGGGAAGGCGGGAATGTGGCGTGCGGCTGCCGGCCGGCGGCGCAGGGCGCTATGCTACCATCGCCCGCGTCCGGTGCCGCCTGCCTGCCCTGGCGGTACTCCCGGGATCCTCGCTTCTCCTTCCCATTGCCGACGTCCCTTCGTTTCATGTCCCGCGCCTTAGATCCCGCCGAGCCCGTCTTTTCCGATACCGGCCCGCCTTATTCGGCGCGCTATGGCGATGTCTATCACAGCGACGAGGGCGGGCTCGCACAGGCCCGCCACGTATTCCTCGCCGGAAACCATCTGCCGCAGGCCTGGGATGGCCGCGATCAGTTCGTGATCCTGGAGACGGGCTTCGGCCTGGGCCTGAATTTCCTGGCCACGTGGCAGGCCTGGCGTGCCGATCCACAGCGCTGCGGGCGGCTGCATTTCGTTTCGATCGAGAAGCATCCGTTTACGCGCGAAGGCCTGGCTGCCGTGCACGAGAAGATGCCCGGCGCCGACGAACTGGGTCCGCTGGCTGCGCAGTTGCGCCAGGCCTGGCCGCTCGCGCTTCCGGGCCTGCACCGGATGGAGTTCGAGCAGGGCGCGGTGGTGCTGACCCTTGCCTTCGGCGATGTCGACAGCATGCTGCCGCGGCTGGTGGCGGGCGTCGATGCGTTCTACCTGGACGGCTTCGCGCCCGACCGCAATCCGGAGATGTGGCAGCCGCAGCTGATGAAGCGGCTGGCGCGCCTTGCACGGCCGGAGGCCACGCTGGCGACCTACGCCGCGGCCGGCTTTTTCCGGCGCGGACTGCAGGCGGCCGGCTTCGTGGCCAAGCGTGCCACGGGCTACGGCAGCAAATGGCATATGACGGTGGCGCGCTTCCCCGCCGAACGCGGCCAGCGCCGGCATCCGCCGCCCGCGCCGGCTGCCTGGCCCGAACGCCATGCGATCGTGATCGGTGCCGGGCTGGCTGGCTGCGCGGTGACCGAGCGCCTGGCCGCGCGCGGCTGGCAGGTGACCCTGTTCGACACGCATGACGGCCCGGCGCGGCAGACCTCGGCTCACCGCGCGGCAGCCATGCATCCGCATCTTTCCTCGGACGACAGCATCCTGTCGCGGCTGTCGCGGGCCGGCAATCTGGAGTCGCTGCGCAACTGGGCGGCGCTGGCCGCGGCAGGGCACGCACCGCGCTGGCACGGCTGCGGTGTGCTGCAGACCGGCGCGGACGCGGAGGATGCGCGTATCCAGCAGGCGGCCCTCGCCGCGCTCGGGTTTCCCGAGGCGTTCGCGCGCTGGATGCCCGCCGGGGAGGCCGCGCGCCGGCATGGCGCGGGGGTGCCCCTGGGCGGGCTATGGTTCGAGCAGGGCGGCTGGGCGGCGCCGCCCGATATCTGCGGCGCGCAGCTGGCGCGAGCCGGCGCGGCGGTGGCGCCGCGCTTCGGCTGCCGCGTGGCGCGGCTGGCGCGCGAGGGCGATGGCTGGCAGGCCCTCGACGAGGCCGGCGCGGTATTGGCGCGGGCGCCGGTGGTGGTGCTCGCCAACGCCCACGAGGCGCTGCGCCTGCTGCCGCTGCGCCATATGACGATCGACCGGGTGCGCGGCCAGCTGACCACGCTCGCGCCGGCGCAGGTGGCGCAGCTCGGCACCTGGCCCGACTGCGTGGTGACCGGGACCGGCTACCTGCTGCCACGCGCCGGGGACGGGAGCGCGCGCTTCGGATCGAGTTATGAACCTGCCGGCGAGGATGCCGGCGATCTGCGCGAGCGCACCGAAGTGCATGCCGAGAACCTGGCCAAGCTCGGTGTCCTGCTGCCCGGGCTGGCCGGGGCCGCGGCCGCGCTCGATCCGGCTGCGCTTGCGGGCTATGTCGGCGTGCGCAGCGTTTCGCACAATCGCCTGCCGCTGATCGGGCGCATTGCCGACGAGGCCCGGGCTGCGCGCGACGCATCCGCCTTGCGCGGCGCGCGCCTGCGCGACGTGCCGCGCCTGCCCGGTCTCTATGCGGCCCTTGCATATGGCTCGCGTGGCCTCACATGGGCCGCACTGGGGGCGGAATTGCTGGCCAGCCAGATCGAGGGGGAGCCATTGCCGCTCGAACTCGAGCTGGCCGAGGCCGTCGATCCGGCGCGGCTGCTGGTTCGCGCCTTGCGGCAAGGGCTGGCGGCGGACGCCGGCGCGGGCTGCACGCGCGGTTCCGAGCCCGTTACCGGGTAAAAACTGCCGGAACCGAACGAAAACCGTGCGATAATCCCCGTTTTCCGTTTGCGCGGGGCCTATGCCCGGAAGCTCCCGGGGCGCGGTTCTCAGCGCGTGCCGGCGGTTTTCATGCAGAGCTTCGCACTGGCACCGGCGCTCGCCGCTGCGCATTGCCCAAGTGATGCCGGGCACGCGAGCGGAGTGCGCTTACGAACACAACAACATCTCTGGATTGGATCAACGACCATGTCGAATGTCATTGAAAACCTTGGCAAACTGGACCGCAAGGTGACCCTGGCCATTCCCAAGGCCGAAGTCGAAAAGGAAAAGCTGGAACGTCTGGTTCGCCTGTCGAAGACGGTGAAGATGTCCGGTTTCCGTCCCGGCAAGGTGCCGATGAAGATGGTCGAAAAGCAATACGGCCAGCAAGTCGAGTTCGAAGTGCGCTACGACAAGGCTGCCCGCAAGTTCTTCGACCTCACCAAGGAACAGGACGTCAAGGTCGCTGGCCAGCCCAAGTTCGAAGTCAAGACCGACGGCATCGCCGAAGACCAGGTGGCCTTCGACGCCACCTTCGAGGTGTACCCGGAAGTCAAGCTCGGTGACCTGTCGGACGCCGAAGTGACCCGCACCAAGACCGAAATCACCGATGCCGAAGTCGACAAGACCATCGACATCCTGCGCAAGCAGCGCGTGCACTACCACACCCGCGGCGAAGCCGGCGAGCACGGCGACGGCGGCGGCGAAGTGGCGGCCCAGAACGGCGACCGCGTCACGCTGGACTTCATCGGCAAGATCGACGGCGTCGAATTCCCCGGCGGCAAGGCGGACGACTTCGCCTTCGTGCTGGGCGAAGGCCGCATGCTGCCCGAGTTCGAGGCTGCTGCGCTGGGCCTGAAGGTCGGCGAAAGCAAGACCTTCCCGCTGGCTTTCCCCGAGGACTACCACGGCAAGGAAGTGGCCGGCAAGACCGCCGAGTTCACCGTCACGCTGAAGAAGATCGAGTGGGCGCACCTGCCGGAAGTCAATGACGAGTTCGCCAAGACGCTCGGCATCGCCGACGGCAGCGTCGAGAAGATGCGTGCCGACATCCGCGAAAACCTGGAGCGTGAAGTCAAGCGCCGCACCCACGCCATGCTCAAGGACCAGGTGATGGACGCGCTGCTCAAGGCCAGCGAGCTGGACGTGCCCAAGGCACTGGTCGAGCAAGACCAGGAGCGCCTGGTCGAAATGGCCCGCCGCGACCTGGAACAACGCGGCATGCCGAACGCCAAGGACATGCCGATTCCGGCCGAGATGTTCACCCAGCAGGCCGAGCGCCGCGTCAAGCTGGGCCTGATCCTGGCCGAGATCGTCAAGGCCCACGGCCTGGACGCCAAGGCTGACCAGATCAAGGCCGAGATCGAGGACTTCGCGAAGAGCTACGAAGACCCGAAGGAAGTCATGCGCTGGTACTACGGCGACCAGCAGCGCCTGGCCGAGATGGAGGCCTACGTGCTGGAAAACAACGTGGTAAATTTCGTGTGCGACAAGGCCAAGGTCACCGACAAGACGGTGTCCTTCGAGGAACTGACTGCCGAAGGCAACCAGCCCCAGCAGGCCTGAGCCTGGCCCATGGCCGGCGCGCCGCTTCCAGCGTGCGCACCGGCCGCGGCCTTGTCTCTCACCGAACTCCAGGAGAACTTGCATGACCCGCAATGATTTGCTTGACCGTCTGGCCACCACGCAGGCCTCCGCCCTGGAAACGCAGGGACTCGGGCTGGTGCCGATGGTGGTCGAGCAGTCCGGTCGGGGCGAGCGCGCCTATGACATTTACTCGCGCCTGCTGAAGGAGCGCGTGATTTTCATGGTGGGCGAAGTCAACGACCAGACCGCTAACCTGGTAGTGGCACAGCTGCTGTTCCTGGAGAGCGAAAACCCCGACAAGGACGTCTCGCTCTACATCAACTCGCCGGGTGGCTCGGTGTCGGCTGGCCTGGCCATCTACGACACGATGCAGTTCGTGAAGCCCGACGTGTCGACGCTGTGCATGGGCATGGCCGCCAGCATGGGCGCCTTCCTGCTCGCAGCGGGCGCCAAGGGCAAGCGTTCGGCGCTGCCCAACTCGCGCATCATGATCCACCAGCCGCTGGGCGGCGCGCGCGGCCAGGCCTCGGATATCGAGATCCAGGCGCGCGAGATCCTGTACCTGCGCGAGCGGCTCAACGGCATCCTGTCGGAAGTCACTGGCCAGTCTGTCGAGAAGATTGCCCGCGATACCGATCGCGACAACTTCATGAGCGGCGACCAGGCGGTGGACTATGGCCTGATCGACAAGGTCATCGCCCGCCGTAGCTGATAAGCCGTCCCGGGCGCGCTGGCGGCCGGGCGGTGCCGGACCGGGACCTTCGGGAACCCGGGGCCGGCGGAATGACGAAGGCTATGCAGAAACGAGGCCTGGCGCCTCGTTTTTGCTTTTGCCCCACAGCGTAGGGGTTCCACCGCCGCGCCAATTGTTTTGGCGTATGATGCGTTTGAAGCGTATCCCCGCAGCGCTCTTGGCCCTGCGGCACGCACACTGCTAATGTGACTGATTCCTATGGCGGATAAAAAAGGTTCATCGAGCGAGAAGCTCCTTTACTGCTCGTTCTGCGGCAAGAGCCAGCACGAGGTAAAGAAGCTCATCGCTGGCCCGTCGGTGTTCATTTGCGACGAATGCATCGACCTGTGCAACGAGATCATCCGCGACGAGGCAGCCGCATCCGACAAGGATGCAGGTGGCGCGGCCAAGTCTGATCTCCCCACGCCGCACGAGATCCGCGAAAGCCTGGATCAATACGTGATCGGGCAGGAGCAAGCCAAGAAAATCCTGGCGGTAGCGGTCTACAACCACTACAAGCGCCTGAAGCATCTCGGCAAGAAAGACGACGTCGAACTGTCCAAGAGCAATATCCTGCTGATCGGGCCGACCGGCTCCGGCAAGACGCTGCTGGCGCAGACGCTGGCGCGCCTGCTCAACGTGCCGTTCGTGATCGCCGACGCCACCACGCTGACCGAGGCCGGCTATGTCGGCGAGGACGTGGAAAACATCATCCAGAAGTTGCTGCAGAACTGCAACTACGAGGTGGAGAAGGCGCAGCGCGGCATCGTCTACATCGATGAGATCGACAAGATCTCGCGCAAGTCGGACAACCCGTCCATCACGCGCGATGTGTCGGGCGAGGGCGTGCAGCAGGCGCTGCTCAAGCTGATCGAGGGCACCATGGCCTCGGTGCCGCCGCAGGGTGGCCGCAAGCATCCGAACCAGGACTTCCTGCAGGTGGATACCACCAATATCCTGTTCATCTGCGGCGGTGCATTCGATGGCCTGGAAAAGGTCATCATGCAGCGCTCGGACAAGACCGGCATCGGTTTTGCCGCGCAGGTGCAGAGCAAGGAAGAACGCGACGCCAGCGAAGTGCTGCCGCAGACCGAGCCGGAAGACCTGATCAAGTTCGGCCTGATCCCGGAACTGATCGGCCGCCTGCCGGTGGTCGCCACGCTGGCCAAGCTGGACGAGGCCGCGCTGATGCAGATCCTGGTCGAGCCCAAGAATGCGCTGATCAAGCAATACCAGAAGCTGCTGGCGATGGAAGGCGTCGAGCTGGAAATCCGCCCGGCGGCGCTGTCGGCGATCGCCCGCAAGGCCATCCGCCGCAAGACCGGTGCGCGCGGCCTGCGTTCGATTCTCGAGCAGTCGCTGATGGATGTGATGTATGACCTGCCCAACTACAAGGGCGTGCAGAAGGTGGTGATCGACGAGAACACCATCACCGGGGATGCTCCGCCGCTGCTGATGTACGAGGATCAGCCGAAGGTGGCTGGTTCGAACTGACGCGGACGCCGGCTTGATGTTGAATCACAGGCCGGCAGCGAGTCCGAAAGGCCGCTCGCGAAAAGCGAGCGGCTTTTTTTCTTCATTTTCGTAAAACGAAGGGGAGGAAACGGGGGTATGCTGTTTGGACGGGTCCTGCAAGTGAGGCAAGCAGCATTTGCACGGGGTCATGAATCGTTGGCGACGCCTGTCTTGCAATCGATTCATGCGACCCAATTTACGCCTAAATGACTGACTGGGGAAAATGATGTCCGGAACACAACTCCTCCCGGCTGAGCCGATTCGCCTCCCACTGTTGCCGTTGCGCGACGTGGTGGTGTTTCCGCACATGGTGATCCCACTGTTCGTGGGACGTCCGAAGTCCATCAAGGCGCTTGAAACTGCGATGGAGTCGGGCAAGAGCATCATGCTTGTAGCCCAGAAAACGGCGGCCAAGGATGAGCCGACCGCCGACGACCTCTACGAGGTAGGCTGCATCGCCAATATCCTGCAAATGCTCAAGCTGCCCGACGGCACCGTCAAGGTGCTGGTGGAAGGCACGCAGCGCGCGAATATCCGCGAAGTGAGCGAAGACGACTCGCACTTCATGTGCGAAGCCGTGCCCGTGCCGCCGGGCCCGGTCGAGACCGCCGAGACGGAGGCGCTGCGTCGCGCCATCGTGTCGCAGTTCGACCAGTACGTGAAGCTGAACAAGAAGATCCCGCCCGAGATCCTGACTTCGCTGTCGGGCATCGACGAGCCTGGCCGCCTGGCCGACACCATCGCCGCGCACCTGCCGATCAAGCTCGAGCAGAAGCAGAAGATCCTGGAGATGGTGAACGTCACCGAACGCCTGGAAAGCCTGCTGTCGCAACTCGAAGGCGAGATCGACATCCTCCAGGTCGAGAAGCGCATCCGTGGCCGCGTCAAGCGCCAGATGGAGAAGAGCCAGCGCGAGTACTACCTGAACGAGCAGGTCAAGGCCATCCAGAAGGAACTGGGCGAGGGCGAAGAAGGCGCCGACCTGGAAGAACTCGACAAGCGCATCAAGGCTGCGCGCATGCCGAAGGAAGCCAAGAAGAAGGCCGACGCCGAATTCAAGAAGCTCAAGCTGATGTCGCCGATGTCGGCCGAAGCCACCGTCGTGCGCAACTACATCGACACGCTGGTCAACCTGCCGTGGCGCAAGAAGAGCAAGGTCAACAACGACCTCGCCAACGCCGAGCGCGTGCTGGACGAAGACCACTATGGCCTGGAGAAGGTCAAGGAACGCATTCTCGAGTACCTCGCAGTGCAACAGCGCGTGGACAAGGTGAAGGCGCCGATCCTGTGCCTGGTCGGGCCTCCCGGCGTGGGCAAGACCTCGCTCGGTCAGTCGGTGGCGCGCGCCACGAACCGCAAGTTCGTGCGCATGGCGCTCGGCGGCGTGCGCGACGAGGCCGAGATCCGCGGCCATCGCCGTACCTACATCGGCTCGATGCCGGGCAAGATCCTGCAGAGCCTGTCCAAGGTCGGCGTGCGCAACCCGCTCTTCCTGCTCGACGAAATCGACAAGATGGGCATGGACTTCCGCGGCGACCCGTCGTCGGCGCTGCTCGAGGTGCTGGACCCGGAACAGAACCACACGTTCCAGGACCACTACATCGAAGTGGACTTCGACTTGTCGGACGTGATGTTCGTGGCGACCTCCAACTCGCTGAACATCCCGCCGCCGCTGCTGGACCGCATGGAAGTGATCCGCCTCTCGGGCTACACCGAAGAGGAAAAGGTCAACATCGCCCAGCGCTACCTGCTGCCCAAGCAGATCAAGAACAATGGTCTGAAGGCAGGCGAGATCGAAGTCAGCGAAGAAGCCCTGCGCGACATCATCCGCTACTACACGCGGGAAGCGGGCGTGCGTTCGCTCGAGCGTGAAGTGTCGAAGATCGCCCGCAAGGTGGTGAAGCTGCTGCTGCTCAAGAAGGAATCGGGCACGGTCAAGGTAGCCTCGGAGAACCTGGACAAATTCCTCGGCGTGCGCAAGTACGACTTCGGCCTGGCCGGCAAGGAAAACCAGGTGGGCCAGGTGACCGGGCTGGCGTGGACGGAAGTGGGCGGCGATCTGCTGACCATCGAAGCCGCGATCATGCCGGGCAAGGGCAACATCACCCGCACCGGCTCGCTGGGCGACGTGATGAAGGAATCGGTCGAGGCAGCACGCTCGGTGGTGCGCTCGCGGGCACGTCGTCTGGGCATTACGGACGAGATGTTCGAGAAGCGCGACATCCACATCCACGTGCCCGAAGGCGCCACTCCCAAGGATGGTCCTTCGGCCGGCGGTGCGATGACCACGGCGCTGGTATCGGTACTGACGGGCATTCCCGTGCGTGCCGACGTGGCCATGACCGGCGAGATCACGCTGCGCGGCGAAGTGCTGCCGATCGGCGGCCTCAAGGAGAAGCTGCTGGCGGCCCATCGCGGCGGCATCAAGCTGGTGCTGATCCCCGAGGAGAATGTGAAGGATCTCGCGGAGATTCCGGACAACGTCAAGAACGCCATCGAGATCGTCCCGGTGCGCTGGATCGACAAGGTCCTGGAACTCGCGCTCGAGCGCAAGCCCGAGCCGCTGACCGAAGATGTGGCCAAGCCCGCCGACGTGGCGGACAAGGCTGCTGCCAAAGTCGAGATGATCCACCACTGAGATCTCACCGGGATCGCCGGGGCTCGCCGTTCGGGGCCTCGCAGGATGGCAGCAATGGAAGACGCCGCGGGTCACGCCCGCGGCGTTTTTTCATTGCGCGCCGACCCCTGTTTTCAGGGGTATTCATGCGGCCTTCGCGCTGTTCGACGCTAGCGCGAAGAATGCTTGGCAAAAGGCCAAAGCCTGTATTACACTTGCGGCCTCGCAACGCAAACAGCAGTAAATGCTCTGATATGTGCGCGGCGATGCTTGCAGCATGCAGTGTGGCTGCGGTACGAGCGGGTGCTTAGCTCAGTTGGTAGAGCGGCGCCCTTACAAGGCGTAGGTCGGGGGTTCGAGCCCCTCAGCACCCACCATCGCTCCTGCCGCAAGACAAGCCACACCACCGGCGCATGCAGCCGCACCGAATCCAGGAGTGGTAGTTCAGTTGGTTAGAATACCGGCCTGTCACGCCGGGGGTCGCGGGTTCGAGCCCCGTCCACTCCGCCAGATATACGCAGTCAGCAAAACGGGCCCTTCGCGGCCCGTTTTGCTTTTCTGCGCCTGCCGCCTTCGCGCAAACCTCCATTCGCCGCGCGCTGCCGTGATGCGCCAGGCGAGCGCGGCACCCGCAAATCACGTGAAGCCTGCCGCTCCTGATAGAATCCCGGAGTTTGCCGTTCGTACCAACCCTTTTCCTGAGTCAGCATGCTTGATTTCGTTCGCAACAACCGGCGCTTGATGCTTTTGCTGCTGCTGGTGCTTGTCTTCCCGTCGTTTGTGTTCTTCGGCGTGGAGAGCTACTCGCGTTTCATGGACAGCTCGCACGACGCAGCCAAGGTCGACGGCCGCGCGATCACCACGCAGGAAGTCGACAACGTGGTGCGCGACCAGAGCGAGCGCATGCGCCAGGTGCTCGGCACCAACTATGACCCGCGCCAGTTCGAAGGCACGCAGGCCCGCCAGCAGGTGCTCGACCAGCTGATCCTGCAACGCGTGGTGGCCAACGAGGTCGCCAGCAAGCACCTGACCGTCTCCAACGAACGCCTGTTCGAGAGCATCAGCAGCATCCCGGCCATCGCGCAGTTGCCGAAGAAGAAGGACGGCACCATCGACGACAAGGCTTACGTCGCGCTGCTGGCCCAGCAGGGCATGACGCCCGAGCAGTTCGACGCGCGCATGCGTTTCGATCTCGCCACGCAGCAGCTGGGCGGCTCGATCGGCGGTACCGCCTTCGTTCCCAAGTCACTGCTCGACCGCCTGATCGCCATCCGCGACCAGCAGCGTGATGTGCAGGTGCTGCAGTTCAAGCCCGCCGACTTCGCCGCCAAGGTCAACCCGGACGATGCCGCGCTGAAGGCGTTCTACGAAAGCCACAAGGCCCAGTTCGCCGTGCCCGAGCAGGCCAAGGTCGACTACCTCGTGCTGTCGGCCGATGCGCTGGCCGCGTCGCTGGCGGTCACGCCCGATGAGCTCAAGTCCTACTACGACAGCAATATCGCGCGCTTTCGCACCGACGAGCAGCGCCGCGCCAGCCATATCCTGATCGCCGCCGCCAAGGATGCCCCGGCGGCGGACCGCAAGGCCGCCAAGGACAAGGCCACCAAGCTGCTGGACGACCTGCGCAAGCACCCCGAATCCTTCGCCGACGTGGCCCGCAAGGAATCGAAGGACCCGGGCTCGGCGGAGAAGGGCGGCGACCTCGGCTTCATGGGCCGCGGCGCGCTGGTCAAGCCGTTCGAGGACGCCATGTTCGCGCTCAAGGACGGCCAGATCAGCGACGTGGTGGAGACCGACTACGGCTACCACATCATCACGCTCACCGGCATCAAGGCGGCCGAGACCAAGCCGCTCGACCAGGTCCGCACCGAACTGGAAGCCGAACTGCGCAAGCAACTGGCCGCCAAGAAGTTCACCGAGCTGGCCGATTCGTTCGGCAACACGGTTTATGAACAGTCGGACAGCTTCAAGCCGGCGGCCGAGAAGTTCAAGCTGGCCATCCAGAGCGCCGACAACGTGACGCGCGAGCCCAACCCGGCGCTGGGTGCGCAGAGCCCGCTCAACAACGAGAAGCTGCTCAAGGCCCTGTTCAGCGACGACTCGATCAAGAGCAAGCGCAATACGGAAGCCGTGCAGGTGGCGCCCAACACCCTGGTGGCGGCGCGCATCGTCGACTACCGTCCGGCCACCACGCGCAAGTTCGAGGAGGTGCAGGCCAAGGTGCGCGAAGGCTATATCGCGCAGCAGGCAGCCGAGCTGGCCGACAAGGAAGGCGCGGCCCGCCTCGAGGCGCTGAAGAAGAGCGCAAGCGCCGAGGGCTTCGGCGCCGCGGTCACGGTCTCGCGTGCCAAGGCCGGCGGCCTGCAGCCGAAGGCGCTGGAGGCCGTGATGCGCGCCGATGTCGCCAAGCTGCCCGCGCTGGTCGGGGTGGACCTGGGCGCGGATGGCTATGCGATCTACCGCATCACCAAGATCAGCCAGCCCGCGCAGGCCGACGCCGCGCAGCGCCAGGGCGAAGCCCAGCAACTGGCCCAGATGGCCGGCCAGACCGAACTGGAAGCCTTCTACGACAGCCTGAAGGCCCGTGCGAAGGTGAAGGTCCTCAAGCCCGCGGCGGCCGCGGACGCAGGTTCAGCCAGCGGTGCCGCCGCGCAGTAACACCGGCATCGCAGCAAACGAGAAGAGGCGCCCATGTGGCGCCTCTTCTCGTTTCAGGCGGCCCGGCGCTGCGCGCAGGCCCGATGCCACGGCAATCCCTAGCGTCCGGCGGTGCGCGCCGCGGGCCCTTTGAGCAGGGGCCTGAGCTGCGGCCACACCGTATCGAGCAAGGTGCCCTGGGCCTGCGCGGTGGGATGGATGCGGTCCTGCTGGAACCAGTCCGGCTTGCTCACCACGTGCTCGAGCAGGAATGGCACCAGCCGCGTCTTGTACTCGCTGGCCAGTCTGGGATAGAGCGCGAAGAAGCGCTCGGTATAGTCCGGCCCGTAGTTGGGCGGGATGCGCATGCCGACCAGCAGCACGCTGGCCTTGGCCTGCTGCGCGCCGCTGACGATGCTGCGCAGGTTGGCCTCGGTGGTCTGCAGCGGCAGGCCGCGCAGCGCATCGTTGGCGCCGAGCTCGACGATCACCACGGCCGGATGGTGCCGGGCCAGCAGGTCGGGCAGGCGGGTCTTGCCGCCCACGGTGGTCTCGCCGCTGATGCTGGCATTCACGACGCTATAATCGAGACGCTCTGTGCGCAGCCGCGTTTCCAGCAGCTTGACCCAGCCCGCATCGCGCGCGATGCCGTATTCGGCGGACAGGCTGTCGCCCAGCACCAGGATGGCCGGCGCCTGCGTTGCCGCGTGCGCCACCGATGCGGTGACGGGCAACACCGTGGCAGCACATAGCGCCAGCGCCAGCTTGCGCCAACCGCACCAGAACTTCTTGCTCATGTCTTCTTCCATTCTTGCTGTCGAGTCACTAGGAAAGACCGTTGCCGACACGACCGGTTCGCTGACGATTTTGCATGACGTCACGTTTTCCGTCACGCCCGGGGAGACGCTGGCCATCGTCGGCGCTTCCGGCTCGGGCAAGTCGACCCTGCTGGGCCTGCTGGCTGGCCTGGACCTGCCCACCACGGGCACCGTCAGGCTCAACGGGCAGGACCTGTTCGAGCTCGACGAAGACCAGCGCGCGGCGCAGCGCGGACGCCATGTGGGCTTTGTGTTCCAGTCGTTCCAGCTGGTCGGCCACCTGAACGCGCTGGAGAATGTCATGCTGCCGCTCGAACTGCGCGGGGAAACCACCAGCGTGCGCGAACGCGCCGCCGACATGCTGGAACGCGTTGGCCTGGGCGGGCGGCTTTCCCATTATCCGCGCACGCTGTCCGGCGGCGAGCAGCAGCGCGTTGCACTTGCGCGCGCCTTCGTCGCGCGGCCCGATATCCTGTTCGCCGACGAGCCCACCGGCAGCCTCGACACGGCCACCGGAGAGGCTGTGATCGCCCTGATGTTCGAGCTGAACCGCGACGCCGGCTCGACCCTGGTGCTGGTGACGCACGACCGCTCGGTGGCGGCGCGCTGCGGGCGCATCCTGACCATCGAGGCAGGGCGCGTGGCCAGGGACGAATGGATGAGCGCGCCGGTCTGACCCCGCGCCGCGCGCAGGCCGGCCGGCAGGCGCGGGCTAGGGCTGGCCCAGCGCGGCGCGCGCCCGAGCGATCAGGTTGCTGGTGGAGGCATCGTGCTGCGCCGGCGCGGCCGCGGTGCCTGTCAGCTCTGCCTCGATCGGCTTGGCCAGGATCTTGCCAAGCTCCACGCCCCACTGGTCGAACGAGTTGATGTTCCAGACCACGCCCTGCACGAAGGTGCGGTGTTCATAGAGGGCGATCAGCGCGCCCAGCGTATGTGGCGTGATGTCTTCGATCAGCAGCGTATTGCTGGGCCGGTTGCCCTCGAACACCATATGCGCGATCCGCAGCTCGTCGCGCATGCCGCCGGCGCGCAATTCCTCGGCGCTGCGCCCGCGCATCAGCGCCTCGCCTTGCGCGAAGCAGTTGGCCAGCAGCTTGGCATGGTGGCCGGGCAGCTCGCGCGGCGGCCGCAGCGGCGCCACGAAATCCACCGGCACGATCTGCGAGCCCTGGTGAATCAGCTGGAAATACGCGTGCTGGCCGTTGGTGCCGGCCGAACCCCAGACCACGGGGGCGGTATGCGCGCGCACATTGCGCCCATCCAGCTGGACCGACTTGCCGTTGCTCTCCATCTCCAGTTGCTGCAGGAAGGCGGGGAACAGTTCCAGCGAAGTGGAATAGGGCGCCATGCAACTGGTCGGCATGCCGAAGAAGTTGCGGTACCAGATGCCGAGCATGCCCAGCACCACCGGCATATTGCGTTCCAGCGGCGCGCTGGCGAAATGCGCGTCCATGGCGCGGCCGCCGGCCAGCAGGTCGGCGAAGGCGTCGAAGCCGACCGCCAGCGCGATCGACAGCCCCACCGACGACCACAGCGAAAAACGCCCGCCGATCCAGTCCCAGAATTCGAACATATGGGCCGGGTCGATGCCGAAGGCGCGCACCGCTTCCACATTGGTCGACACCGCGGCGAAATGGCTGGCCAGTTGCGCCTGGTTCACGCCGCGCGCGAGGAACCACTCGCGCGCGCTGTTGGCGTTGGCCATGGTCTCGAGCGTGGTGAACGTCTTCGAGCAGACGATCACCAGGGTCTGTTCCGGGTCCAGGCGCTCCAGCGTCTCGGCCAGTTCGGTGCCGTCCACGTTGGAGACGAAATGCATGCGCGGCCCGCCGCCGGCCAGGTGCGACAGCGCCCGGCACACCATGCGCGGGCCCAGGTCCGAGCCGCCGATACCGATGTTGATCACGTCCGTGATGCGCTTGCCGGTGGCGCCGGTCCACTCGCCGCTGCGCACGCGCCCGGAGAAGGCGCGCATGCGCTCGAGTACGTCATGGATCGCGAACATCACCGGCTTGCCGTCGACCTTGAACGCAGAGTTGCATTCGGCGCGCAGCGCGATGTGCAGCACGGCGCGGTCTTCGGTGGCGTTGATGTGGTCGCCTGCGAACATGGCGTCGCGGCGCCCGGGGACGCCAGCCTCGTCGGCCAGCTGCATCAGCAGGGCAACGGTCTGCGGCGTGATGCGGTTCTTGGAATAGTCGAGATACAGGCCGGCCGCTTCCAGTGAGAACTGGGCGACACGCTGGCCTGCATCGCCGGCCGCAAACCAGTCGCGCATCGGTGTTTCGCGGATCGCTTCATGATGCTGCAGGAGAGAGTGCCAGGCGTGGAGATCGGTGGGCATGCGTGCGTGATTCTCTGGAGATTCTTGGGTATGCAGTACGGAGACCGGCCGGCGGAAGCCGCTTTCAAGTATAGCGCTCCCGCTTGACGCGGCTTTGGCAAATAGCGGGAATAGACAGCATTGCTGCGGATTCGGAAACACTACCAAATGGGGGTATGGCGCGCTGTCGGCGCCTGGCTGACACTCACTGCGCGCGTCCAAGCCGCCGCGCCACCGCGCGCAGCGCCGATTCGCCGCCGGCCACGCAGACGCCGCCGACGCAGATCACCGCCACGCCCAGTGCCGTGATCCAGTCCGGCAGCTGGCCGAAGGCCAGGTAGCCGATGGTGGTGGCCGACAGGATCTGCAGGTACAGGAAGGGGCTGAGGAACGACGCATCCGCATACTGGAACGCGCGGATGACGAAGTAATGTCCGACCGAGCCGGTGATGCCGGTACTCAGCAGCAAGACCGCCTGCAGCGGCGTGGGCGCGGCGTCGAACCAGAAGAAGGGCACCAGCACGGTGGTCAGGGCCGCGCCGGTGAAGCCGCTCTGGATCAGCGTGGTCATGGGGGCGTCATGCGCGGCGATGCGCCGCGTGAGCATCTGCATCAGCGCAAACACCAGCGCGGACAGCAGGCCCAGCGCAATGCCGGTCGCGCTCAGCTCGCCACCGGGGCGCACCACCACCAGCATGCCGGCAAAGCCGATCGCCACGCCGGTCCAGCGGCTGGCGCGGGCATGGATGCCGGGGCGCTCGCCCAGCAGCCACGGCGACAACGCCACCACGAACAGCGGCGCGCAAAAGTTCAGCGCGGTGGCCTCGGCCAGCGGCATCAGCTTGAGCACGCTGAAGAACACCAGCGTGGAAACCAGCATCAGCCCGCCGCGCAGCCATTGCAGGCCCGGCTTTACCGGACGCCATTGCGCGCGAAAGCGTGCCGGCCCCAGCAGCAGGAAGATGGCAACCACATGCCCCACGTAGCGCACCCAGGCCACGCCGACCACCGGCACGCCCTGATGGGTCAGCGTCTTGCTGCTGGCGTCGAGCAGGCTCAGTATCCACTGGCCCAGCACCAGCAGCGCAACGCCGGTGAGCAGCTGGCGCCGGGCCGGGGAGTTCGCCGGAGCCGGCGGGGCCAGGCGTGCGCCGCGATCGGTGGCGTTGTTCATGCGCGGCGCGGCTCCCGCAGCAGGGCGTTGAACAGGCTGCGCAGCGGTATGTAAAGCTCGCTGGCGGTCAGTCCCGCGGGGCCGGTGCCCTCGGCCACCAGAAAATCGGCGGCACGCCCGTGCAGCCATACGGCTGCCTGCGCGGCTTGCAGCGGCGGCATGCCCTGCGCCAGCAGGGCGCCGATCATGCCGGCCAGCACGTCGCCAGTGCCGGCGGTGGCCAGCCCGGCGTTGCCGGTCGGATTGATCGACAGGGCCTGGGTGCTCCCTGCGTCGGGAGGTGCCGCGATCACCGTGCCAGAGCCTTTGAGCACCACCACCGCCTGCCATTGCGCCGCCAGCGAGCGCGCCGCCGCGAGGCGGTCGCGCTGGATCTCGGCCACGCTCAGGCCGGCCAGGCGTGCCGCCTCCAGCGGGTGCGGCGTCATCACGCGGGGCAGCTGGCTGGCCGCCAGCATGGCAGCCAGCGCGGGGTCGGCGGCCAGCATATTGAGCGCGTCTGCGTCCAGCACCAGCGCGGGCGCGCCGGTGGCCGCGGCGCAGCCGTGCAGCAGTTGCGCGAACTGCTTGCGGGCCGCGGCGCCGGTGCCCATGCCGGGGCCGATCACCAGCGCGGACATGTTCGCCAGCTCGATATCCGCGAGCGGGTGCAGCATCAGCTCCGGGTGCACGGGATCGAGCAGCGGGGCCGGTTGCGCCAGGAAGGCGATATGCACGCGCCCGGCACCGAGGTGCTGCGCGGCGCGCGCGCCAAGCAAGGGCGCCCCCGTCATGCCGATGCCGCCGCCGATCACGGCCAGCGAGCCGAAGCTGCCCTTGTTGGTGGCGTGCCGGCGCGCGGGCAGCGCTGCGGCGAACGATGCCGGCAGGCCGACCATGGCGCAGGGCGCTTCGGCCGGCGGGTAGGGCAGGCCCAGCGGGGCGATGTCGACCTCGCCCGCGCAGTCGCGGCCATCGAGCGTGAGCAGGCCGGGCTTGGCGCCGATGAAGGTCAGCGTGCGGCAGGCCCGCACCGCCGGCGCGCCGGCGCCGGTATCGGCGAACAGGCCGCTGGGGATGTCGAGCGCGAATACCGGCAAGCCAGCGTCGTTCGCCTGGACGATCCACTGCGCCATGTAGCCGTCGGCGGCGCGGTTCAGGCCGATGCCGAGCAAGCCGTCCACCAGCGCGCGGGTGTCGGCGGGGAACGGCGGCAAGCCGCCGCGGCAGGCGGATTCGGGCACCGCATGCAGCGGCACGCCGGCCGCGCGCGCCTCCAGCCACGCGCGTGCCGCATCGGCGGGCAGGCGGTCCGGGTCGGCTGTCAGCCATGCCTGGACCTTGCGGCCGGCCAGGTGCAGGCGGGTGGCGGCCACCAGCGCGTCGCCGCCGTTGTTGCCGGGGCCGGCCAGCATCAGCAGCGGGCCGTCCGGCGCTTGCCGCGCCAGCCAGTCCGCCGCGGCCGCGCCCGCGCGCGACATCAGCTCGAATGCGGGCAGCGTGGCCATGGCGCTGGCCTCGATGCGGCGGATGGCGGCCACGTCGTAGAGCGGGATCTCGCCGTGGCTTGCGGCGTCAAGCGCCAGCCAGGCATCGGCCGGCCGGGAGGGCAATGGCAAAGGTGTCTGCATGATCAGCGCGGGCCGAGCCCGTAGCGGGCCGGCGTCAGGCCGTCCAGGTCGATGGCGGGGCGGTTGCCGGCGATCAGGTCGGCGGCGACGCGGCCCGAGCCGCAGGCCATGGCCCAGCCGGTCGAACCGTGGCCGAGATTGAGGAAGAGCCCGGGCACGGCAGTCGCGCCGATCAGCGGCGGGCCGTCCGGCAGCATGGGCCGCGCGCCGGCCCAGAGCGTGGCGCTGCCGTAGTGGCCGGCCACGGGAAACCAGTCACGCGCGACCTTGAGCAAGGTATTGATGGCGGCGGGGCGCAGGTCGAGGCGGCGCGAACCGAGTTCGGCCGTGCCGGCGATGCGCAGGCGGTTGCCCATGCGCGTGATGGCCACCTTGTACGATTCGTCCATCAGCGCGGCCAGCGGTGCCTGCAGCTCGTCGCTGACCTGCACCGTGGCGGAGTAGCCCTTGACCGGATAGAGCGGAATGCGCAGGCCGAGCGGGCGCAGCAGCGCCGCGCTGGCGACGCCCGCGCACACCAGCACGCGGTCCGCCGCAAGCGTTTCGCGCACGCCGCCGGCCTTGATGCTGCCGGCGCCGCCGCCGGCATCGCGCAAGTCCAGCGCGAGCTGCCCGCCCGGCAGCGGCCGCAGGGCGGCGGCGTCGCTGTCCATGACGAAGCGCACGCCCGCGGCTTCGGCCAGCACGCGCAGCCGGCGCACGAACATCGGGCAGTTGCCCGACTCGTCCTCGGGCAGGTGCAGGCCGCCGGCCAGCGGGGTGTCGGTGGTCAGCCCGGGTTCGATGCCCCGGCAACCCGCGGCATCGACCAGGCGATGCGGGACCTCGTGCTCGCGCAGCAGCGCCAGGGCGGGCCCTGCCAGGTCCAGGTCGCGGCGGGTACGGAACAGTTGCAGATAACCCTGCGATTGCTCGTAGTCGATCTCGAGCCGGCCGCGCAGCTTGTGCAGGCACTCGCGGCTGTAGAAGGCCAGGCGCTGCATGCGCACCTTGTTGACGCGGTAGCGCTCCAGCGTGCATTCGCCCAGCCAGCGCAGGATCCAGCGCCACATGGCCGGATCGGCGCTGGGCCGGAACAGTACCGGCGAGGTGCTGGCGAAGAGGTTGCGCAGCACCTTGCCCGGCATTCCGGGCGCGGCCCATGGCGTGACATAGCCCGGCGCGATCACGCCGGCATTGCCGAAGCTGGACTCCTGCGCAGGTGCGGCGCGCCGCTCCACCACGGTCACTTCGAAGCCCGCTTCGCGCAGGTACCAGGCCGAGCAGACGCCGATCACGCCGGCGCCGATGACGATCACATGCATGGCACTCCGTTGGGGGCCGCGGCCCCCGCTGCATTGCAATGCTGCCGGCAGCGCGGGGCGGCCGTCACTTCAGTTCTTTCTGCATCACCACGTCGGGCAGCCATGTGACCAGGTCGGGCCACACGGTGATGATGCCGATGGCTACCACCATCATCATGAAGAACGGCAGCGATACCCGCGCTATGTAGTTGCTGTCCTTGCCCGTCATGCTCTGCAGCACGAACAGGTTGAAGCCCACGGGTGGCGTGACCTCGGCGATCTCGACCAGCAGCACGATGAATATCCCGAACCATACCAGATCGAAGCCCGCGGCCTGCACCATCGGCAGCACCGTGGCGGTGGTCAGCGCGATCATGGAAATGCCGTCCAGCGCGGTGCCCAGCAGGATATAGATCACCGTCAGCACGGCGATCAGCGACCACGGCGACAGGTGCATCGAAGCCACCCATTCGGCCAGCGCGCGCGGGATCCCCGTGAAGCTCATGGTCACCGACAGGAACGAGGTGGCGCCCAGCACGAACATGATCATGGCGGTCAGCCGCGTGGCCGACATGAGGCTTTCCCAGAACGCCTTGCGCGTCAGCGAGCCGCCCATCCACGCCAGTCCCAGCGACGCCACCACGCCGTAGGCGGCCGCCTCGGTGGCGGTGGAATAGCCGGTGATCATGATCCAGGTGATGAAGGCGATCAGGATCATGCACGGCATCAGCTGGCGCACCGAGGCCAGGCGCGAGCGCCAGTCGAAGCGCTCGGCCGGCGGTGTCTTGTCCGGGTTGGACAGCGCCCACACCACGATATAGCCGGAGAACAGCAGCATCAGCAGCAAGCCCGGCAGGAAACCCGCCAGGAACACCCGGATGATGGAGACGTCGGCCGACACCGCATAGACCACCATGGTGATCGACGGCGGGATCAGGATGCCGAGCGTGCCGGCGCACGACAGCGAGCCCAGCGTCACGCGCTCGTCATAGCCGCGCCGCGTCAGTTCCGGCAGCGCGGACTTGGCGATGGTGGCGCAGGTGGCCGCCGACGAGCCCGAGACGGAACCGAAGATGCCGCAGCCCAGGATATTGACGTGCATCAGTCGCCCGGGCAGCCAGTTCAGCCATGGCGACAGGCCGTTGAACATCTGCTCGGACAGCTTGGTGCGGAACAGGATCTCGCCCATCCATACGAACAGCGGCAGCGAGGCCAGGGTGTAGGAGGCGCTCGACGACCACCATGAGTTGGCCAGGTTGACCAGCGCATCGTGGTCGGCGAAGACCACCAGGCCCACCCAGGAGGTGACGGCGATGGCCACCGGGATCCACGCCCCGATCACCAGGAAGACGATCATCACCACCAGCAGGACCAGGGAAACAAGGATGGTGCTCATCAGACGGTCTCCCCGAAATCGCCGGCGGCCAGCTTGGCTTCCTGCGCCAGCTGGTAGCGGGGCTTCTGGCGGCGCGCCACGCGCAGCCACTCGTCGAGCACGGCCAGCGTGAAGCCGGCGCAGCCCAGCACGGCAAAGCTCTGCGGAATCCACAGGGGCACCACGATCTGGCCCTGCGAGACATCGCCGATTTCCCAGCTCTGCCAGGCGAAGCTGAACAAGGCCCAGGTGGCATAGGCCGCGAAGGCGGCGCAGATGGTCAGCGAAAGCAGTTCGAGCCACCAGCGCTGGCGCGGGCTCACGGCTTCGAGCAGCATTTCCACGCGCACGATGCCGCCGTGCTGGAAGGTCTGGCCGAGCACGAGAAAGGCGGAGGCGGCGCAAAGCCAGGCGACGATGTCGTCGCCGCCCTTGAAGATGATGGTGGTCTCGCGCGAGAAGGACATCAGGATCATGACGATGCAGACCCCGAGGATGCACAGCGCGCCGAGCACGGCGAGCAGGTCAAGCAGCCGGTCCAGCCAGCGCTTGTTGACAGCAGGAGCTTCCATGGCGGGTGAGGAGGGATGATGCGGTGAAAAGAGACGCGGGCCGCGGCGGCTGGAACGCTGCCGCGGCTACATGGGGGGCGCTTGCCGTTGCGCCGCTGCCCGCTGGTTTGTCGCCGGAAGCCGGCTTACTTCTTGTAGGCTTCGAGGATGGCCTTGCCGTCGTCGCCGGCGCTCCTGGCCCATTCGTCCACCATCGTCTGGCCAACCTTCTGCATGTCCTGCCTGAGCTGCGGCGAGGGCGGCTGCACGGCCATGCCGTTCTTGCCGAGCACGGCCAGGTATTCGCGCGTCTTTTGCTCGGAGACCTGCCAGCCGCGCTTCTCGGCCTCGGCCACGGTCTTGAGCACGGCGTCCTGTGTCGGCTTGTCCAGCGCGGCGAAGGCCTTCTTGCTGACCACCAGCATGTTCTTTGGCAGCCAGGCGTCCACCGTATAGAAGTACTTCACGCTCTCCCACACCTTGGTGTCGACGCCGGTGGCGCCGGAGGACATGAACGAGTTGACCGTGCCGGTGGCCAGCGCCTGCGCCAGGTCGGCGGCCTGGATGGTTACCGGCTGCGCGCCCACCAGTTCGGCGATCTTGGACGTGGCGGGGTTATAGGCGCGCCACTTCAGGCCCTTCATGTCGGCCGCGGCGTTGATCGGCTTGTTGGCGTAGATGCCTTGCGGCGGCCAGGCCACGGCGTAGAGCAATTTCATGCCTTGCTTGTCGAGCACCTTGTCGGTGACCGCGCGCGACGCCTGCCACAGCTTGTAGGAGTCCTGGTAGCTGGTGGCCAGGAAGGGCACCGCGTCCACGCCGAACACCGGGTTCTCGTTGGCCAGCAGCGACATCAGGATCTCGCCCATCTGCACCTGGCCGGTCTGCACGCCGCGCTTGATCTCGTTGGCCTTGAGCAGCGAGCCGTTGGGATGGATCACGATCTTGAGCTTGCCGCCGGTGGCCTTCTCCACATCGCTGGCCATCTGCTGCAGGTTCTCGGTGTGCAGGTTGTTGGTGGGGTAGCCGGTCGGCAAGTCCCACTTGGTCTGCGCCTGCGCCACGGGGGCCAGCATGGACGCGGTGGCGAGCACCCCGCCCAGCAGCATGTACTTCAGTGTTGCCTTCCCTTGCATCGATCTCTCCTGGTTTGTCGTTGCGGCTCGTTCTGTTTTTTTGCTGCTTCGGTGCTACCTGGGTTCTGCTTTGGCTCTGCTTCGGTTCTGCTTCGGCTCTGCTTCGGTTCTGCTTTCGGGTGCTGCCTTCGGGTGCTGCCTTCGGGGGCTGCCTTGTCCTGCGCGCGCCTCGCGCAAGTCCCGTGCGCGCAGGGCCTTTGTCTTTTCCTTGTCTTTGCCTTGTCTTCCCGTTGTCCTGTCTCTGTCTTGCCCGCGCGGACTGGCTCAGGGGCCACGCGGGCAAGCGCCTTGTCACGGTGCGGGCGCCTCAGGCGGCCGGCTTGACGATGTTCTCCAATGCAATTGCCGTGCCCAGCAACTGCGCGTCGCGCAGCGCGCCGTGCGAGAGCATGAGCCCGACCGGCAGTTCGTCCGGCTGGTGGCAGGGCAGGGAGATCGAGCAGCCGTCGAGGAAATTGAAGGCCGAGGTATTGCGCAACAGCAGCGCGTTGGTGCGGAAGAAAAGCGCGTCGTCTTGCGCCAGCGGCGCGATCGCGGGCGCCACCATCGGCACCGTGGGGCAGGCCACCGCGTCGAAACCGTCGATGCGCGCCAGCACGCGCGCGATCCAGCCGGCGCGCACGCGCATCAGGTCCACATAGTCGGCCGCGCCCATGGCGGCGCCGCGTTCGATGCGCATGGCCACGCGCGGATCGTATTGTTCGCGCCGGCTGGCCAGCGTGCCGCGATGGATGGCGTAGGCCTCGGCAGCCGTGAAGCCGCCGGCCGCGTTGATCGCGGGCAGCTCGGCCAGCTCCGGCAGGTCGATCTGTTCGATCCGCACGCCGGCCGCGGAAAGGCGGGCCAGGGTCCGGTCGAAGGCGCGCGCCACGGTGGTGTCCAGGTCGTCCAGCAGGTACTGGCGCGGCACGGCCAGGCGAATGCCGGCCAGGGCCTTGCTGGCCGGCACCACGGCCTGGTCCGCGATGACGCTGTCCACCAGCGCGCAGTCATGCACCGAACGGGCCATCGCGCAGGCCGTGTCGAGCGTATAGGACAGCGGGAAGGCCCCGTCGAGCGGCACCCGCCGGGCGGTCGGCTTGAAGCCGGTCAGCCCGCAGAGCGCCGCCGGAATGCGGATCGAGCCGCCCGTGTCGCTGCCCAGCCCGGCAACCGCCAGGCCCAGCGCCACCGACACCGCCGCGCCCGACGACGAGCCGCCGGGAATGCGCGCCACGCCGGCATCGGCCGGATTCACCGGCGTGCCGAAATGCGGGTTGATGCCGACGCCGGAGAAGGCGAACTCGGTCATGTTGGTGCGCCCCACCAGCGCCGCGCCGGCCTCGCGCAGGCGGCGCACCACGGTCGCATCGGCCGTGGCCGGGGCCGCGTCGGCGCGCACCGGGGAGCCGGCGCGGGTGGTCTGGCCGGTGACGTCGAACAGATCCTTGACGGACACCGGCAGGCCGGCCAGCGGGTGCAATGGCTGGCCGGCCTGCGCGGCGGCATCGGCCGCGCGCGCGGTCTCGGCCGCGGTGTCGAAGGTGGGGTGGAGCAGGACGGCTTGCGCCGCGGGTTGCCGCGCCAGATGGGCGGCTTCGGCAATCACGCCGGCACGCGATGCGGTGCCGTCGCGAAGTTTTGTCTGTAATGTATGGATATCCGTGGGCATTTGGCTCGCGATCAGTTGCGCTTGGCAGGGTTCGGATCGAGTCTAGCCAGTGCGCCGGCGCGGCGCAACCAGGCTGCGCAAGGGTTGTCCGTTGTCCCCGCGATAGTGCGTAAACGGTTTTGCCTGCCCTCTCTTCGTGCAGAATCCACTGCCACGTCCCCGATGTTTTGCTTGGATTTATTTGGCGTTTATCCTCATAATTTGTTAATAAACTGTCAAGCCAAATCTGTGCGCGAGGCCATCGGGGATATACCTAGTCGCTCCGGATTGCCCGTGTCACGCCGGCTCATGGAATCAACAACGAGAGAGGAGTGAAGACATGGCTCGTAAGCCAGCCGCCGGCCAGGTACCGGCCGAGCACGACAATGCCGGGCAGCAGGGCGCCGCCAGGGCGGAAGCGGGCGCGCCGCCGCGCGCGCTCGGGCCCAATATCGTCTCGTCTTCGCACCTGGTGTCCGAGCGCAGCCCCGAGTTGTCCGAGTTCGAGTTCGGCCTGAATACGGCCTATAACGCCTACAGCCGCTGGGTGGTGCGCTGCATGGGCGCCTCCGGCGTGCGCGACCTGACCTTTCTGGACGTGCTGGTGCTGCATCACGTCAACCACCGCGCCCGGCCCAAGCGGCTGGCCGATATCTGCTTCGTGCTGAACGTGGAAGACACGCACCTGGTGACCTATGCGCTGAAAAAGCTGCAGGGCATCGGGCTGGTCGAGGGCGAACGGGTCGGCAAAGAGGCGACCTACACCACCACGCCGGCCGGCACCCAGGCCTGTGCCCGCTATCGCGAGATCCGCGAGCAATGCCTGACCAGCAACTTCACGGCGGGCAGCGCGGAGAACATCGAGATCGGCGAGCTGGCACGGCTGCTGCGCGTGCTTACCGGCCTGTACGAGCAGGCCGCGCGCTCGGCCACATCGCTGTAGCCCCGGCCGCCAGCGAGCGCTCCTGCGCGCACGGCGGCTTGCGCTGCCGGCGTGCCGCCCGCGTACCCGACATTTCCACCACGATAAACAAGGAAGCCACCGCATGTCGCAGCCATCCTCCGCCGCCTTCGTCCCGGACCGCCGCCGCTGGCAATTCTGGATCGACCGTGGCGGCACCTTCACGGACGTGGTCGGGCTGCGCCCCGACGGCACGGTGGTCACGCACAAGCTGCTGTCCGAGAATCCGGAGCAGTACAGCGACGCCGCCGTGGCCGGCATCCGGCACCTGCTGGGCCTGGCGCCCGGCGAGCCGGTGACGCCGGCGCTGGTGGAGGTGGTGAAGATGGGCACCACGGTGGCGACCAACGCGCTGCTCGAGCGCAAGGGCGAGCCGCTGGCGCTGTTCATCACGCGGGGCTTTCGCGATGCGCTGCGCATTGCCTACCAGAACCGGCCGCGCCTGTTCGACCTGAACATCGTGCTGCCCGAACTGCTCTACCGCGAGGTGGTGGAAGTGGGCGAGCGGATCGATGCCCAGGGCAATATGGTCACGCCGCTCGATGAAGCCGCGCTGCGCGCGGACATGCAGCGCGTGTTCGCCGGCGGCACCCGCGCCATCGCCATCGTGTTCCTGCACGGCTACCGCGAGCCGGCGCACGAGCGGGCCGCGGCGCGCATCGCGCGCGAGACCGGCTTTACGCAGATCTCGGTCTCGCACCAGGTGTCGCCGCTGATGAAGCTGGTCTCGCGCGGCGACACCACGGTGGTGGACGCCTATCTCTCGCCGATCCTGCGCCGCTACGTGGAGCAGGTCGAGCAGCAGATGCCGGGCGTGCGGCTGCAGTTCATGCAAAGCAGCGGCGGCCTGACCGACGCGCACCGGTTCCAGGGCAAGGACGCCATCCTGTCCGGCCCGGCCGGCGGCATCGTCGGCATGGTGCGCTCGTCGCAGAGCGCCGGCTTCGGGCGCATCATCGGCTTCGACATGGGTGGCACCTCCACCGACGTGTCGCATTTCAATGGCAGCCATCCCAACGATTTCGAACGCGTGTTCGAGACCAGCGTGGCGGGCGTGCGCATGCGCGCGCCGATGATGAGCATCCACACGGTGGCCGCCGGCGGCGGCTCGATCCTGCATTTCGACGGCAGCCGCTTCCGCGTGGGCCCGGATTCGGCCGGCGCCAACCCGGGGCCGGCCAGCTACCGGCGCGGCGGCCCGCTGGCCGTGACCGACTGCAACGTCATGCTGGGCAAGATCCAGCCGCGCCATTTTCCGAGCGTATTCGGGCCCCGCGCCGACGCGCCGCTGGACCGCGACGCCGTGCTGGCCCGCTTCGGCGAGCTGGCGCGGGCCGTCAGTGCCGCCACCGGCGACGCGCGCAGCCCCGAACAGGTGGCCGAAGGCTTTATCGAGATCGCGGTGGGCAATATGGCCAACGCGATCAAGCAGATCTCGGTGCAGCGCGGCCACGACGTGACCGGCTACACGCTCACCACCTTCGGCGGCGCCGGCGGCCAGCATGCCTGCCTGGTGGCGGACGCGCTCGGCATGCAGACCGTCTTCGTCCACCCGCTGGCCGGTGTGCTTTCTGCCTACGGCATGGGGCTGGCCGACCGCACCGCGATGCGCGAGCGCGCGGTGGAAGCGCGGCTCGACGCCGATGCCCTGCCGGCCCTGCAGGCCACGCTCGACGCACTGGCCCAGCAAGCGCGCAACGAACTGCTGGAGCAGGAAGTGGCCGACGCGCAGATCGACGTGGTGCGCCGCGCCCACCTGCGCTACGAGGGCACGGACTCCGCGCTGGTGGTGCCGTTCGGCACCTTGCCGGCCATGCAGGCCGCGTTCGACGCCGCCTACCGCCAGCGCTACGCCTTCCTGATGCAGGGCAAGCCGCTGATCGTGGAAGCCGTGTCGGTGGAAGCCATCGGCAGCAGCGAGCCGCCCGCGGAAAAACTGCCCGAGCCGCTGCCGCGCAGCGGCGGACCGGTGCCGGCCGAGCAGGTGCGCATGTTCAGCGGCGGCTCCTGGCACGACACGGGCTTGTTCCCGCGCGACGCGCTGCGCCCCGGCGACGTGCTGCCCGGCCCGGCCATCATCGCCGAGCGCAACGCCACCACCGTGGTGGAGCCCGGCTGGCAGGCCGAGCTGACCGCGCGCGACCACCTCGTGCTGACGCGCGCGGTGCCGCGCCCGCAGCGCCGCGCCATGGGTACCGATGCCGACCCGGTCATGCTGGAGGTCTTCAACAACCTGTTCATGTCGATCGCCGAGCAGATGGGGCAGCGGCTGCAGAACACCGCCTACTCGGTCAACATCAAGGAGCGGCTCGACTTCTCCTGCGCCATCTTCGACGCCGACGGCAACCTGATCGCCAACGCGCCGCACATGCCGGTGCATCTTGGCTCGATGGGCGAGAGCATCAAGACCGTGATCGCACGCAATGCCGGCGGCATGGCCGACGGCGACGTCTACGTGCTCAACGATCCCTACAACGGCGGCACGCATTTGCCCGACGTGACGGTGATCACGCCGGTATTCGACGAGGCCGGCGCCGGGATCCTGTTCTACGTGGGCTCGCGCGGGCATCACGCCGACATCGGCGGCATCACGCCGGGCTCGATGCCGCCGGACTCCACCGTGGTGGAAGAAGAGGGCGTGCTGATCGACAACTTCCCGCTGGTCACGGCCGGCGTGCTGGACGACGCCGGCATGCGCGCGCTGCTGGCCGACGGGCGCTACCCGGCCCGCAATATCGACCAGAACATGGCGGACCTGCGCGCCCAGGTGGCGGCCAATGCCAAGGGCGTGGAAGAGCTGCGCAAGATGGTGGCGCAGTTCGGCCTGCCGGTGGTGCGCGCCTATATGGGCCACGTGCAGGACAACGCCGAGGAAGCCGTGCGCCGCGTCATCACCGCGCTCAAGGACGGCAGCTACGACTACCCGCTCGACAACGGCGCGCGCATCCAGGTCAAGGTGACGGTGGACCAGGCCCGGCGCGAAGCCGTGGTGGACTTCACCGGCGCCTCGGCGCAACTGCCCAACAACTTCAACGCGCCGCGCGCGGTGTGCATGGCGGCAGTGCTCTACGTGTTCCGCACGCTGGTCGACGAGGACATCCCGCTCAACGCCGGCTGCCTCAAGCCGATCAAGGTCATCATCCCGGAGGGGTCGATGCTCAACCCGCGCTATCCGGCCTCGGTGGTCTCGGGCAATGTGGAGACCTCGTCCTGCATCACCAACGCCCTGTATGGCGCGCTGGGCGTGGTGGCGGCCAGCCAGGGCACCATGAACAACTTCACCTTCGGCAATGCGCGCTACCAGTACTACGAGACCATCTCGGGCGGCAGCGGGGCCGGCGACGGCTTCGACGGCTGCGACGTGGTGCAGACCAATATGACCAATTCGCGGCTGACCGACCCGGAAGTGCTGGAATGGCGCTTCCCGGTACGGCTGGAAAGCTACGAGATCCGCCCGGGCTCGGGCGGGGCGGGGCGCTGGCACGGTGGCAGCGGCGGCATCCGCCGGGTGCGCTTCCTGGAGCCCATGACCGCGTCGATCCTCTCCAACAACCGCCTGCACGCGCCGTTCGGCATGGCCGGGGGCGCGCCCGGCGCCACCGGGCGCAACTACGTGGTGCGGCGCGACGGGCGGGAAGAGGCGCTCGGCCACGTCGGGCGCTGCGAGATGGAGGCGGGCGACCTGTTCGTGGTGGAAACGCCCGGGGGCGGGGGCTTCGGCGAGGCCTGAGCGTGCCGCGTTGCGGGCCGCCGAAGCGGCCCGCGCGTGGTGTCGCGGGCCGTGAGTGGTCCCGGCGCCGCTTCGCGCCCAGATCAACCGGGTAGCCGGGTAGCCGGGTAGCCGGGGCGTCGCCGGCTCTGCTGCAACGCGGGAAAGGTCCGCCGACAAGGTATAATGCCGGTTTCCCGCCAGCACGGCGCCCCAACCAGCGGCGCCGGCCGGTAGCAGCCCCTACCTCCTGCCCTCCCGACCGCTCAGACCATGGCGCATTTCTCGTGCTTCCCCGGCGCATTGGCCCTTTCTGCCTTCCGCCAGCAACGCCTGCTCACCGCCCTCAAGCAGATCGACGCCGACATCGAGTCGGTTCACGGCCAGTTCCTGCACTTCGTCGATTCCGATGTGCCGCTGTCGCAGGACGACAGTGCCCGCATCGGCGCGCTGCTGACCTACGGCGCGCCGTTCGAGCCACAGGCCGAAGGCGACCGCTTCGTGGTGATCCCGCGCTTCGGCACGATCTCGCCGTGGGCCAGCAAGGCGACCGATATCGCGCATAACTGCGGCTTCGCCAGCGTGCACCGCATCGAGCGCGGCATCGAGATCACCGTGATCTGCAAGAAGGGCCTGCTGCGCGGGCGCAAGACGCTGGACGCCGGCACGCGCGCCGCCGTGGCCGCCCATCTGTTCGACCGCATGACCGAGGCCGTGGTGGCCGCGCGCGAAGACGCGGCCGGCCTGTTCCAGGAACTGCCGGCCAAGCCGCTGCGCTTCATCGACATCTCGGGTGGCCGCGCCGCGCTGGCGCAGGCCAATACCGAGATGGGCCTGGCGCTGTCGGAAGACGAGATCGACTACCTGGTGGACGCCTACGCCCGGCTGGGCCGCAACCCGACCGACGTCGAGCTGATGATGTTCGCGCAGGCCAACAGCGAGCACTGCCGCCACAAGATCTTCAACGCCACCTGGACCATCGACGGCGTGCAGCAGGACAAGTCCCTGTTCGCCATGATCCGCAATACGCACCAGCTCAACCCGCAAGGGTCGATCGTGGCGTACTCCGACAATTCGGCGGTGATGGAAGGCGGCGTGGCGGAGCGCTGGTTCCCGCGCGGCAGCGAGCAGAAGTACGGCCGCCACGAGGCGCTCACGCACACGCTGATGAAGGTGGAGACCCACAACCACCCGACCGCCATCTCGCCGTTCCCCGGCGCCTCCACCGGTGCCGGCGGCGAGATCCGCGACGAGGGCGCCACGGGCCGTGGCGGCAAGCCCAAGGCTGGCCTGACCGGCTTCACGGTCTCCAACCTGATGCTGCCGGATGCCGTCGAAAGCTGGGAAAACGCGCGCGATGCCGCCCAGCCGGTGGCACACCGCAATCCCGACGACAAGCCCGCGGTCACCGGCAAGCCGGACCGCATCGCCTCGCCGCTGCAGATCATGACCGAAGGCCCGCTCGGCGGCGCCGCCTTCAACAACGAATTCGGCCGTGCCAACCTGGGTGGCTACTTCCGCGTCTACGAGCAGAACGTGGGCGGTACCGTGCGCGGCTATCACAAGCCGATCATGATCGCCGGCGGCATCGGCGCGATCGATGCCAGCCATACCCACAAGAACCCGCTGCCCGCCGGCACCCTGCTGATCCAGCTGGGCGGCCCGGGCATGCGCATCGGCATGGGCGGCAGCGCCGCCAGCTCGATGGCCACCGGCACCAACACCGCCGACCTGGACTTCGATTCGGTCCAGCGCGGCAACCCGGAAATGGAGCGGCGCGCGCAGGAAGTCATCAACGCCTGCTGGCAGCTCGGCGACGACAACCCCATCCTGTCGATCCACGACGTCGGCGCGGGCGGTATCTCCAATGCCTTCCCCGAACTGGTGGACGGCGCCGGCCGCGGCGCGCGCTTCGACCTGCGCCAGGTGCACCTGGAAGAGTCCGGCCTGAGCCCGGCCGAGATCTGGTGCAATGAATCGCAGGAGCGCTACGTGCTGGCCATCGCGCCGGATTCCTTCCCGCTGTTCCAGGCCATGTGCCAGCGCGAGCGCTCGCCGTTCGCGGTGGTCGGCGTGGCCACCGAAGAGAAACAGCTGCAGCTGGTGGACGCGCACGTCGACGCCTCGCTCAAGGAACACTACGCGGTCGACATGCCGATGGAAGTGCTGCTCGGCAAGCCGCCGCGCATGCACCGCGACGTCCGTCACGTGGAGCAGGCGCTGCCGCCGGTGGACGTGACCGGCATCGCGCTGGAGCAAGCCGTGCGCGACGTGCTGCGCCACCCCACCGTGGCCAGCAAGTCCTTCCTGATCTCCATCGGCGACCGCACCGTGGGCGGCATGAACGCGCGCGACCAGATGGTCGGTCCCTGGCAGGTGCCGGTGGCCGACGTGGCCGTGACCACGCTCGACTACAAGGGCCGCGCCGGCGAAGCCATGACCATGGGCGAGCGCACCCCGCTGGCCGTGATCAACGCCCCGGCCTCGGGCCGCATGGCCATCGGCGAGGCGCTGACCAACCTGGCCGCCGCGCCTGTCATGGACCTGGGCAAGGTCAAGCTGTCCGCCAACTGGATGGCCGCGTGCGGCGTGGACGGCGAGGACGCCAAGCTCTACGACACCGTGCACGCGGTGGGCATGGAACTGTGCCCGGCGCTCGGCATCAGCATCCCGGTGGGCAAGGATTCGCTGTCCATGCGCACCAAGTGGGAAGAGAACGGCATCGCCAGGGAAGTGGTGGCGCCGGTCTCGCTGATCATCTCGGCCTTCGCCGCGGTGGACGACACCGACCGCACCCTGACGCCGCAACTGCGCACCGATGCCGGCGACAGCGTGCTGATCGCCATCGACCTGGGCCGCGGCAAGAACCGCCTGGGCGGCAGCATCCTGGCGCAGGTCACGCAGCAGGTGGGCGACGCCGCGCCGGACGTGGACAGTGCCGAAGACCTGAAGAACTTCTTCAACGTCATCCAGCGCCTGAACCGCGAAGGCAGGCTGCTGGCCTACCATGACCGCTCCGACGGCGGCTTCCTGGCGGCGCTGGCGGAAATGGCCTTTGCCGGCCACTGCGGCCTGTCGCTCAACGTCGACATGCTGGCGCTGGACCCGCAGCAGGAGCAGGACTACGGCGACGCCAAGAACTGGGCCCAGCAGATCGGCGAGCGCCGCAACGACCAGACCCTGCGCGCGCTGTTCTCGGAAGAACTCGGCGCGGTGATCCAGGTGCGCCTGGAAGAGCGCGACGCCGTGTTCGGCGTGCTGCGCGAAGCCGGCCTGTCCGCCTGCAGCCACGTGGTGGGCAAGCCCAACACGACCGACCAGATCGAGATCTACCGCGACGCCAAGAAGGTGTTTGGCGCCGCCCGCGGCGAGCTGCAGCGCAACTGGAGCGAAGTCAGCTGGCGCATCGCGCGCCTGCGCGACAACCCCGCCTGCGCCGACAGCGAATACGACCGCCTGCTCGACGCCGCCGACCCCGGCATCTCGCCGGTGCTGACGTTCGACCCGGCCGAGGACATCGCCGCGCCGTTCGTGGCCACCGGCGCCCGTCCGCGTGTGGCCATCCTGCGCGAGCAGGGCGTCAACTCGCAGATCGAGATGGCCTACAGCATGGACCGCGCGGGCTTCGACGCGC
Source organism: Cupriavidus sp. 2TAF22 (assembly GCF_052115045.1). NCBI lineage: Bacteria > Pseudomonadati > Pseudomonadota > Betaproteobacteria > Burkholderiales > Burkholderiaceae > Cupriavidus > Cupriavidus sp. 2TAF22. The sequence goes on along the minus strand of NZ_JBFRFX010000013.1, from coordinate 26,539 downwards.
ACGACGTCCACATGAGCGACCTGATCGCCGGGCGCGCCAGCCTGGCCGATTTCAGCGGCTTCGTTGCCTGCGGCGGCTTCAGCTACGGCGACGTGCTGGGCGCCGGCGAAGGCTGGGCCAAGACCATCCTGTTCAACGCGCAGATGGCCGAGCAGTTCGCCGCCTTCTTCAACCGCCAGGACACCTTCGCGCTGGGCGTGTGCAATGGCTGCCAGATGATGAGCAACCTCGCCCCGATCATCCCGGGCGCGGGCGCGTGGCCGAAGTTCACGCGCAACCAGTCCGAGCAGTACGAAGCACGCTTTGTCACCGTGGAGGTGCAGTCCTCGCCGTCGATCTTCTTCGCCGGCATGGAAGGCAGCCGCATCCCCATCGTGGTGGCGCATGGCGAGGGCTTTGCCGACTTCTCCCAGCAGGGCGACCAGAAGCAGGCCCAGGTGGCGCTGCGCTTCGTGGACAACCACGGCGCGCCCACCCAGACCTACCCGCTCAACCCGAACGGGTCGCCCGAAGGCATTACCTCGGTGACCACCGTGGACGGCCGCTTCACCGTGCTGATGCCGCACCCGGAACGCGTGTTCCGCACGGCCACGATGAGCTGGGCGCCGGATGCGTGGAAGCAGATCCCCGATGGCGGCAGCCCCTGGATGCGCATGTTCAGGAATGCCCGCAAGTGGGTGGGGTGATCCGCTCGCGCGTCGACGACATGCAAAACGGGCCCTTCGGGGCCCGTTTTTCATTCCCGGCGGCCAATCATCCGGCCAGCGTGCTCCACGCCTGGTAGACGTAGTAGAGCGGTCGTTGCGGATCGGAGCGTTGCGCCGCGTCGGGTGCGGCGCCGCGTAGCTGCATGGTGACCAGCACCATGCGCGCGGCCTTCACGGGGGAGTAGCGGTCGCGTAGCGGAAGCATGGGCAGCACGGCCCGCCACTCGGGCGGCAGGCCGTCGTGGCTGAAGGTGCCGAGCGCACAGTAGCCCCAACCTTCGGAAGTCATATGCCAGAGTTGCCGGGATGCGCTGCCTGATGCCATGGTCTCCCTCGTCTGTTGCGGGGCCCGCGGCGGGAGGTGATGTGCGGGTGTGAGCCATGCGCGGCCGTGCGCGCATCGAGCGGCGGCGGCCGGGCGGATGCTCTCGATCTTACGCACGAGTGACCGCGCTGGGAATCCTTGCTGGCCCCGGACGGCGTGTCTTTGGTGATAAATGTGTGCGTAGCGCCATATTTGGCGGCGGGCGCGTGGCTGTCTGGCGCGGGGAACCGCCTGTGCGTCACCTGCCGCTAGTCACTTTTTCAGGTCCGGGCCAGGTCCTGGGCCAGGCTCTCTCAGATCCCGCTGAACCAGTTGTAGCCCTGGTCTTCCCAGTAGCCGCCGGGATTCTCGTTGGTCACGAACAGCGCGGCGATATGCTTGGGGTTCTTGAAACCGAGCTTGGTCGGCACGCGCAGCTTGAGCGGATAGCCGTACCTGGCAGGCAACGGTTCGCTGCCGAAATCCAGCGCCAGCATGGTCTGCGGGTGCAGTGCGGTTTCCATGTCGAGGCTGGAGTAATAGCGGTCCGCGCACTTGAAGCCGACATAGCGCGCGGTGGTGTCCGCGCCGATACGCTGCAAGAAGGTCCGCAACGGCACGCCGCGCCATTCACCGACGGCGCTCCAGCCTTCGATGCAGATATGGCGGGTGATCTGGCCAGCCTGCGGCAGCGCGCGCAATTGCGCCAGGCTCCAGCTGCGCTTGTCGGCGACCAGGCCGGAGACTTCCAGCTGGTAGTCGTTGCCGTCTACCTCGGGTACGTCGAACTCCTGGTAGAAGGCGTTGAAGGGGAAGGGCTGCGTGATCTGGCTGCGCGCATAGGTGGGCGCCAGCCGGTCGCGGCTGAACAGCCAGGCCTGCACGCGGTCGTTCCAGCGCGACATGGACCATAGCACCTTGTCCACGGTGTCGCCGTCCTGCAGCGTGCAGCCGGCCAGCATGGATACGGCACCGAGCGAAAGCGATGAGCGCAGGAACATGCGCCGCTGCAGCCGCGGCTTGAAATCCGCCGCGCTGATGCGCTCCCGCGAGGGCGTGGCGATGGCGGCGCCTGCCGCGCGCGGTTCGCCTGCGGAGCGCGCGGTGGCGGGGATATCCTGGGTAACGGGACGCGCGATCCGCGTCTTTCCGGACGGCTCGCTCATGCTTCGGCTTCTCCATGATGACCGCGCCCCGCGCGGCCCGTGAACATCGGCAACAGGGTCGACGGTACCGCGATGACGAGCACCAGGTGCACCACGACAAAGGCGACGATCCCGGCCATGGCGCCGAAGTGCACATAGCGGGCCGTATCGAAGCCGCCGAACAGGTTCGCCAGCCAGTACAGCTGCACGGGCTTCCAGATCGCCAGGCCGGAGGCCACCACCAGCGCGCCGAGCAGGAGCACCGCCACGTACATCAGCCTTTGCACCGCGTTGTACACGCCGGGCCGGTGCGGCAGGCGCAGGCGCAGCGCAAGGCCCGCGTCGCGCAGCGCGGCGCGCGCGCTCAGGGGCAGGAAATGCCGGCGGAAGTGCCGCGTGGCGAAGCCATGGCCGAGGTAGAGCAGGGCATTGGCGCACAGCAGCCACATCGCGGCGAAATGCCAGGCGATGGAGCCGCCCAGCCACCCCCCCACCGTCGCCCACGCAGGAAAGCGGAAGGCGAACAAGGGCGACGCGTTGTAGATGGCCCAGCCGCTCATCACCATGCACGTCATGGCGAAGGCGTTGATCCAGTGCGCGGCGCGCACGGCCAGCGGGTGGACGATGGCACGCCGCGCGGCGCGGGCGGGGGTTGGCTTGTGCATGGCCGGTGACCTTACATCGGCGGCACGACGCCGTTCTTGCCGGCCGAGATGAAGCGCGCGGTCAGCGCGCCGTCCGGTGCCTTGGCGGCGAACAGCACGACATGCGTGCCCGGCACCAGCAGCGAGCGGTCGCCGGGTTCGAGATTGACGATAGGCACGTCGACCGGGATCACGATGCGCTTTTCGCCTTCGGGATACTTCACGGTAATGGTGCGGCCGTTGCTGACCACCACGCTGCCGACCGTGCCGTTGGTCATGCTGCTGTTCTTGCCCAGGTCCCATGCGCGATGGCCTTCGCCGCTGCCGCGCATGCTGGGCGGGAACACGTGTACTTCGAGCGCTTTGAGCGAACCGTCGGCCTGTGGCACCGCGGCCGAGCCGATATAGCTGCCGGCCTTGATCTCGTCGATCTTGGCGAGGGTCACGCCGCGCACCGCGGTGTCCTTGCCCAGGCCGATGTCGAGCTCCTGGCCCGAGCGGGTGCGCACCTTCAGCGTGTCGCCGGCAAAGGCCGTCACGGTGCCGCGCACGCCGGTGGGCGCGCTGGCCGGGGCGGCGGCCGGGGCCGCTTGGGCCAGCGCCGCGGGGGCGCCTGCAATCGCGGCGCCGGCCAGCATGGCGGCGGCCAGTACGGTACGCGTCAACTTGCTCGAAACGATCTTCATTCTGGCACTCCGTGCAGTGAAAGGTGCGGGCCAGATTAGGGCTCGAAAGCGGTCGTCCGAGTGACCGTTTGATGACAAAAATGTCATCAGCGGCGGGCTCGCGGTGGCTAGAATGGCAGCACACCAGCCGAACCGATTTGCGCATCATGAGCATCCTCGTCATCGAAGACGATCCCAAGACCGGCGACTACCTCAGGAAAGGGCTGCGCGAAAGTGGCTATGCCGTGGACCTCGCGCGCACTGGCACCGACGGGCTGCACATGGCGCTGGAGCACGCCTACGACCTGATCGTGCTCGACGTGATGCTGCCCGGCATCGATGGCTGGGAGATCATGCGCACCTTGCGCGCGCGGCGCGACCTGCCGGTGATCTTTCTGACCGCGCGCGATCATGTCAATGACCGCATCCACGGCCTCGAGCTCGGCGCGGACGACTATCTCGTCAAGCCGTTTTCGTTCATCGAGCTGGTGCTGCGCATCCGCACGCTGCTTCGGCGCGGCGTGGTGCGCGAAGCCGAGCTGTTCGAGTTCGCCGACCTCAAGCTCGATGTCATGCGCCGCAAGGTCACCCGCCAGGGCGTCGAGATCGCGCTGACCAACAAGGAGTTCCTGCTGCTGCACCTGCTGGTCAAGCGCCAGGGCGAGGCGCTGTCGCGCACGCTGATCGCCTCGGAAGTCTGGGACATGAACTTCGACAGCGACACCAACGTCGTCGATGTGGCGATCAAGCGGCTGCGCGCCAAGGTGGACCAGCCCTTCGAGAAGAAGCTGATCCATACCGTGCGCAGCATCGGCTACACCTTCGGCGACAGCGCATGAACGCCCGGCCCAGGCGGGCGCCGTCGCTCACGGCGCGCACCACGCTGTCGTTCGCGCTGATCGCCTGCGTAGTGATCGGCGCGCTGGGCGCCTATTTCTACCAGTCCGTCAAGACCTCGATGGAAGCGCGCGCCGATCTCCAGCTGATCGGGCGTGTCACGCATTTCCGCCGGCTGGCCAGCAACGTCTATACGGTCTCGGAACTCAAGGACCGTCCGCTGCTGTTCGAGACCATGCTCGGCGCCGAGCGCGACGTGCTGATCTTCCGCAAGCCGGGCGAGCCGCCGTTCATCCACGTCAACCCGGATGGGCTCGAAGTGCCGGCGGAACTGGGCCCGCTGATGCCGGGCGACGGCGTCGGCCTCACGCCGGACAGCATCCTGCGCACGCGGCTGGCCAACGGCGTGCCGATCCACTGGGCGGCGGCGCGCGCGCGTTCGAACGAAGACGGCAGCGTGGTCGAGGTGATCGCCGCGCATCCGCTGGGCAATGAAGTGCAGATGCTCGCCGCCTACCGCGACCGCGTGCTGCTGGGCACGCTGGTGGGCATGCTGGCGGCCACGGCGCTGGCCGTCGTTGCCATCCGGCGCGGGCTGCGGCCGGTGGGCAGCATTGCCGCGCGGGCCGCCGAGATCGGCCCCGCCAGCTTCACCGTTCGTCTCGACGAGCACGGCGCGCCGGCGGAACTGCACGGCCTGGTGCGGGCATTCAACGCGATGCTGGACCGGCTGGGTGAAGGCTACGAACGCCTCTCCCAGTTTTCCGCCGACCTCGCGCACGAGATCCGCACGCCGGTGGGCGCGCTGATCGGGCAGACGCAGGTCACGCTGAGCAAGGCGCGCCGGCCCGAGGAATACCAGGAACTGCTCGAATCCAACCTGGAAGAACTGAGCCGCCTCGGCAATATCGCCGAGAACATCCTGTTCCTCGCGCAGGCGGACCACGCGCGCCTGACCATCGAGCATGCAGCAGTGCCGCTGCAGGCCGAACTCAACAAGATCGCGGAGTACTTCGAAGGCCCGGCCGACGAAAAAGGCATGCGCTTCGAGATCGCGGCGGAGGGCACGCTCTGGGCCAATCCGCTGCTGTGCCGCCGGGCCATCAACAACCTGGTGGTCAACGCCGTGCGGTACGGCACCCCGGGCACCGTCATCCGTCTGAGCGGCGTGCACCAGGCCGGTGGCACCGTCGTTGCCGTGGAGAACCAGGGCGACGACATTCCGCAAGAGCAGTTGCACCGCCTGTTCGACCGCTTCTACCGCGGCGACGTGGCACGCAGCCAGGTGGCCGAATCCAACGGACTCGGACTCGCCATCGTCAAGGCCATCATGACCCTCCACGGCGGCCAGGCCGAAGCGACTTGTCCCGCGCCGGGACGCCTGCGCTTTGCGCTGCATTTCCCGCCCGCTTCGCCCACCGCATAGGCGCTTTCCGCGTTCCCGCGGGCCAGCCGGGCCCTGCGCGCATCTCGCGTTCCTTTCCCGCACCGGTCGTTCGCCAGTCCGCTGCCGACCGGCCCGGGGCGGCCTTGATACGTCCTGAGACGTCCTGATGCGTCCCTGATGCGTCCCTGATGCGTCCTCCCGCGCGCCCCTGACGCATTCCCTGCCGCGCCATCGCCGGGCCGCCACCAGCTCTCGCGCGATCCTGCCTATCAGACCATGCCGTATGGTCTGCGGGAAACTTGCCATATCTCGTTCGGACGTTTCCGCCCCTCAGACGGCCTCCGCGCTTGTACCATTTCTTCGGTCGCCATCGCGTGATTGCCGTGGCGAATTTCCGGAAGATCGCGGTGACGAAGCCGGGCGCCTCTTGCGCCAGGCTGAAGCAACGTTTCGTCTTAGCTACTGAAGTCCACCGGGCGTCCGGCAGCTTGCCGCGCGCCGCAGGCATTTCCCGACGCACCGTCCCCCTGCGCCGAAGGCTAGCGCGCTCCCGCGGCATTCTTCCGGGAAACCTTCCTGGCCGCCATTCGGTCCGGGGTCATTCTTGAGTCGGCATGCCTTCAATTCGTCTTCGTTCCCGGTTTTCCGTCGCCATCTCGGTATGGCACGCGCTGTTCCTGCGCGAGGCCAATGCGCGCCTGGCCACCGGCCGCGCCGCATGGCTGTGGCTGCTGCTCGAGCCCGTCATCCATATCGGCTTCCTGATGCTGCTGTTCGGCGTGGTGCGTCACGTGCTGATTCCGGGTATCGCGGCCAGCCTGTTCATCATGATCGGCATCCTGGGGTTCTTCCTCGTGCGCAACGTGGCCAGTCGGGGCGCCGAGGCCGTCAAGGCCAATGCCGCGTTGTTCGCGTATCGGCAGGTAAGGCCGGTCGATACGGTGCTGGTGCGTACCGCGCTCGAAGGCCTGCTCTACGGACTGGTGTTCGCCGTGCTGCTGGCGGCGTGCAGCCTGGCCGGGGTGGACGCGCTGCCGCGCGATCCGCTGCAAGTGCTGCTGGCCGCCGCGCTGCTGTGGCTGCTGGGCGCCGGGCTGGCATTGAGCCTGTCGGTGCTCGGCACGCTGGTGCCGGAGTTCGGCCGCATCGTCGGCCTGTTCTTCGCGCCGCTGTATTTCGTTTCGGCGGTGATGTACCCGGTCGCCAGCGTGCCGCGTCCGGTGCGCGACTGGCTGTTGCTGAACCCCATCCTGCACGGGCTCGAAGCCATGCGCGGCGGCTTTTTCTCGGCTTATCGGGGGCAGGACTTCGCCAGCCTGTCCTATCTCGCGGCCTGGTCCCTGTGCTCGGTCCTGTGTGGGCTTGCGTTGCAGCGCCGCTTCGCAGCGCGGCTGGTGGCGCAATGATCAGGATATCCGGCTTGCACAAGCGCTATCGCGGCGCGGCGGCGGACGCCTGGGTCCTGCACGATGTATCGCTGGAAATTGCCAGGTCCAGCCGCGTCGCGCTGATCGGCAGGAATGGCGCGGGCAAGTCCACGCTGCTGCGCCTGATCGGCGGGACCGACACGCCCAGCCGCGGCGAGATCGACCGGCGCTGCCGGGTGTCGTGGTCGCTCGGGCTTTCCGGTGGCTTCCAGGGATCGCTGAGCGGGCGGCAGAACGCCAAGTTCGTCTGCCGCATCCATGGCGGGCGGGCAGGCCTGGCAGACAAGCTTGCCTTCGTGCGGGACTTTGCCGAGCTGGGCGCGGCATTCGATGCGCCGGTCAAGACCTACTCCTCGGGAATGCGTTCGCGGCTGGCTTTCGCGCTGTCGATCGCGTTCGAGTTCGACGTGTACCTGGTGGACGAGCTGACCGCGGTCGGCGACGCCGCTTTCAACGCCAAGTCCCGCAAGGCCTTCGAAGCGCTCGCGGGCCGCGCGGGCCTGGTGATGGTGTCGCACAGCGAATCGACCTTGCGCGGCTTTTGCGACTCCGCGATCTGGCTGCACGAGGGCCAGGCCTACCGCTTCGACAGCGTGGACGAAGCCATGCGGGCATACAAGAAGAGCATGACAAGGTGAACAAGCTGTTGAGGGAAATCAGGCAGTGCGGCTGGCCGTGGCGCATCGCCATCGCCGCATCCATCCTGGCGATCGTCTACTGGGGCGTGGTTGCCGCCGACCGCTATGTGTCCGAAGCCAAGGTGGTGGTCGAGCGCAGCGATGCGGTAGGCGCCACCACGACCGACTTCTATGCTTCGCTGCTGGGCGCCAATGCGCCGCCGCGCGATCTGCTGCTGCTGCGCGAGTACCTGCTGTCCGTCGACATGCTGAACAAGCTCGATGCGACGCTCGCGCTCAAGGGCCACTACAGCGATCCGCGCCGCGACGCGCTGTCTCGCCTGTGGCCGGCGGATGCGTCGCTCGAACGCTTCCACGATTACTACCTCGGCCGGGTGAGCGTCGAGTATGACGACTACTCGCGCACCCTGGTCGTGCGCGCGCAGGCCTTCACGCCGGCGATGGCGCAGGCAGTGACGCGTGCGCTGGTAGAGGAGGGCGAACGCTTTATCAACGACCTCACGCATCGTGTGGCAGAGGAACAGGTCGTCTATATCGAGCGGCAGGCGCGCACGCAGGGCGAGCGCATGAAGGCCGACCGCCAGGCCCTGCTGGCGTACCAGAACGCCAACGGCATTGTCTCCCCGCGCGGCGACGTGGAGAGCCTGTCCGGCGTGGTGGCGGCCGCGGAGTCCGAGTTGGCGGACCTGCGCGTCAAGCGCGCCGCGCTCAAGGATGTCTATACCCCGCAGTCGCCGGCCATCCAGCAGCTCGACGCGCAGATCGTCGCCGTGCAGGCCCAGATCGGTGCCCAGCGCGCGCGCATGACCTCGTCGAGCGGCAAGGCGCTCAACCGGGTAGCGGAGCAGCAGGAACGCCTGCAGGCGGCGGCCGGGTTCAGCGAGGACCTCTACAAGACCGCGCTGAGCGTGCTGGAGAAAGCGCGCATGGAATCCACGCGCAAGCTCAAGAACGTGGCGGTGGTGCAAAACCCCACCCTGCCCGAATACCCGTTGCAGCCGCGCCGCCTCTACAACATCGTCGTGTTCGTGCTGGGCGCCCTGATGCTGGCCGGCGTGCTCCAGTTGCTCGGCGCCATCATTCGCGATCACCGGGACTAGCCATGCATCGTTTCCTCCTTGTCCTTCTGCTCGCCACGGCCATGCAAGGCGCGCACGCCCAGTCCGGCACGCGCGTCGACACCGGGCCCGGCTTCGCCGCCATGGCCGCGCAGGGCGGCCTGCCGCCGGCGGGCGCCACCGGCATGCCGGTGCAAGCCGCCACGCCCATGGTACCGGCGCATCCCGCGCAAGCCATGCCCGACAGCGCGCCGCAGAACGCCGACTACGGTGCCAACCTCGCCAGCGACGCCTTCGGCGCGCAGCTCTTCACCGGCGCCTTCAGCCGCGAGAGCGCAGCGGTCTTCAACCCCAGCCACGTCATCTCCGTGGGCGACCGCATCCAGCTGCGCATGTGGAACGGCTACAACCTCGACACCGTGCTCGCGGTGGATGCCGGCGGCAACATCCTGCTGCCCGAGATCGGCCCGTTCCGCGTGCAGGGCATCACCAACGCCAACCTGCAGGCCGCCGTCACCGCGGCGCTGCGCCGCGTGTTCGCCGGCCGCGTTTCCATCTACGCCAGCCTGCTGGCCGCGCAGCCGGTGCGCGTCTACGTCACCGGCGCCGTCTATCGACCCGGCATGTACGACGGCACGTCCAGCGACAGCGTGCTGCGCTACCTCGACCAGGCCGGCGGCATCGACCCCGAGCGGGGCTCCTTCCTGGACGTCGCCATCAAGCGCGGCACGCAGACCCTCGCCGTCGTCAATCTCTACGACTTCCTTCTCAAGGGCGAACTCGCCACCCGCCAGCTCAACAATGGCGACGTGATCTTCGTCCAGCCGCGCAAGCGCACCGTCAAGGTCGGCGGCCTGGCCGAGAACGCCAAGCGCTTCGAATTCCAGGGCGAGCAGGCCCGGCTCGACCAGATCGCCCGCCTGGCCAAGCCGCTGCCGCAGGCCACCAACGTGCGCGTGGTGCGCAACACCGGCACCATCCGCAATGTCGAATACTTCCCGATCTCCCAGGACCAGGAAATCATCCTGCACGACGGCGACGAAATCGAATTCACCGCCGACAAGCGCCCCGGCACCATCACCGTGCGCGTGGAAGGCGAGCACGCCGGCCCGCAGGAATTCGTGCTGCCCTACGGCAGCCGCATGGGCGAGCTGCTCAGCCAGGTCGCCTTCACGCCGCAGTCCGACGCCGACAGCATCCAGCTCTACCGACTCAGCGTCAAAGCCCGCCAGAAAGTGCTGCTCGGCACCGCGCTGCGCAGCCTTGAGTCCAGCGTGCTCACCGCCCGCTCCGGCACCGCCGACGAAGCCCAGTTGCGCAAGGAAGAAGCCGCGCTCGTGCTGCAATGGGTGGAACGCGCCCGCAAGATCGAACCCACCGGCCAGACCCTGATCGCCAAGTCCGGCACGCGTGACCAGCTGCTGCTGGAGAACGGCGACATCCTGCGCGTGCCGGTCAGGGACGGCCTCGTCATCGTCAACGGCGAAGTCCTGTTCCCCAACGCCGTCGCCTTCGATTCCGGCATGAGCGTGGCCGACTATATCGAGCAGGCAGGCGGCTACTCGCAGAACGCCGACAGCGCCCGCGTGATCGTCGCCCACCGGGACGGCAGCTTTACGGAAAGCAAGTGGGGCACGCAGGTGCGCTCCGGCGACGAGATCCTGGTGCTGCCGAGGGTGGACATGAAGACGCGGCAGTTTGCCAAGGATGTGTTCCAGATTCTTTATCAGTTGGCGATTTCGGCCAAGGTGGTGTTGGGGTTGTGATGGAGGTCATGCAAAAGCATCAGAGCGCCGATTCCTTGCTCTCCGCGGTGATACCGGTGGATCTGCTACGCCGGCCCGCGAGCTTGAAGGGCAGGGTGCTGGACCTGGCCCGGCATCCGGGCATGGCAAAGCTGAGGATGGTGGTCGCGCATAACGATCGTGGCAGTCGCCACGACCGGACGCTGGTCCGGAAGCTGGCGGCGTTTCCTCATGTCACGTTGGTATCGCGCGCCTTCCACGATGGCGCTGTCAATAGCGGCCTGCTGCGCAACCGTGCCGCCGAGCACGTCGATTCGGCCACGATGTTGCTGCTCGACGCCGATCTGTATCCGCTTCCCGACCTGTTCCTCGATAGCGCCCGCCTCGTCGCATCGGGGGCCGAGAAGCTGGTGGTGTTGCCGTGCCTGTACCTGACGAAATGGGCGAGCAGCCGGCTGCAAGCCGGCAGAGAGACGCCCGGCACGATCCTGGACGGCTATCTGTCGTTCCGTCGGCGGTATTTCCAGCACATGGCCAATCCGTCGTCGGTGGTAGTGCTGCGTACCAGGGACTACCGGGACCTGGGTGGCTTCGACGAGGCCTTCCACGGGCATGGCTACGAGGATTTCGATTTCATGCTGCGCCTGGCGATGCGCCACGAGCTGATTCCGCGCACGGAGGATCTGCTGAAGAACAAGAGCTTTCGTGCGCCGCTGCTGGCAGAGGGCTTTCGCAAATACCTTGGCAGGCTGAGCCTGCCGCGCCTGCTGGACAGGCAGGTGGTGTTTCACCTCTACCACGACAAGCCGCGCGGCGACGCCTACTACCACGCCCGCGCCGAGAATGCCGAACGGCTGCTGGGCAAGCTGAGGGCGTGGGTGGGCGGCGGCAATGTCACCGACACGGCGGCGGGCCATTTCCTGATCGAGGAGTTCTTTGCATGCTGCGGCGAGCGAGGTCTCGCGGCACAGGATTTTTTTGTGTTGTTCGACACTCGCCCTGGGCATGTGGACCGGCTCGGCGGCTGGATGGACCGGGCCAGGTACCTGCTGGGATTTCACTGATGGATGTCGAGCTGCGCCGCCGACAGCGTGGACGCGCCGATGGGAGAGGAACGATGGGCGGAACTGGCGGATGGGAAGGCAGGGCTGGAGAGAGCGTGGGCATCGTTTCGCCCGGGATTCTCATGATTCCCCACCTGGCGGCTTTTCTCGGCAAGCCATGCCGTGCCGTGCTGCGCCGGCGCCACGAAACCGGCGCGCTCGCCGCGGTAGCGGGCTGGGGCAGGCGGCCCAGCGCGCAGCGGGCGGTGCGGCTGGCGCGGGAACTGGAGCTGCCATACCTGGCGCTGGAGGATGGCTTCCTGCGTTCGGTCGCGCCGGGCAGCCGGGAGGCGCCCTTGTCGCTGGTGGTGGACGAGGCCGGCATTTACTACGACGCTCGCCAGCCGTCGCAACTCGAACTGTTGATCCGCGACACCGCGCCAGACCAGCCGGCGCTGGCCGAGGCGCAGCGCGGCCTTGCCCTGGTGGTGCGCCACCGGCTTTCCAAGTACAACCATGCGCCGGTGTTCTCCCTGCCACCGCGCAGCGTGTCGCGGCGCGTGCTGGTGGTGGACCAGACGCATGGCGACATGTCCGTGTTGCTGGGCGGCGCGGATGCCGAGACGTTTGCGGCCATGCTGCGGGCGGCGCTCGACGACGACCCGGGGGCAGAGGTTTGGGTCAAGACCCATCCGGAGGTCGTCTCCGGGCACAAGGCAGGCTATCTCGCACAAGGCAGCAGCGAGAATTCGCGGATACGCTGGCTGGCGCGGGATTGTTGTCCGCTCTCCTTGATCGAGCAGTTCGACCGCGTCTATGTCGTTACATCGCATATGGGCTTCGAGGCCCTGATGCTCGGAAAATCCGTCGTCTGCTTCGGCAAGCCGTGGTACGCGGGCTGGGGACTCACGGACGACCGGCACCCGGAGGGCGCCGCATTGCGCGCGCGGCGCGCGGGCCGCGACGGACAGCGTCCGCTCGCGCATTTGTTCCTGGCGGCCTACCTGCGCTACGCGCGTTATGCCCATCCTGTCAGCGGCCGCCCCGCCACGCTGTTCGACGCCATCGAATGGCTGGCGCGCAACAAGGCTGCGAACGAGCAGTGCCGGGGCACGTTCTATTGCGTCGGCATGAGCGCGTGGAAGCGCGCCATGGTCCGGCGCTTCCTGGATACGCCGTCGAGCCGGCTGAAGTTTGCCCGGGATCTTGCAGAAGATCAGATTGCGCGTTTGCCGGCCGGCGCGCGGCTTGTGGTGTGGGGCAGCCGCAATCCCGCACTGCGGGCATATGCGGCCGCGGCGGCCATTCCCGTATTGCGCGTGGAGGATGGTTTCGTCCGTTCCGCCGGGCTCGGCTCCGACCTGCACGGCCCGCTATCGCTGGCGCTGGACGGGCCGGGCATCCATTACGACCCGCGGGAGCCGTGCCTGCTCGAAACCATGCTGGCCACGGTCGCGCTCGGCGAGGCCGAGTGGCTGCGGGCGATGCGCTTGCGTGAAAGCCTGGTGCGCCAAGGTATCAGCAAGTACAACGTGGGCGGGGGCTTCTCCCTGACCCCGCAGAGCGCCGGACGCAAGGTGCTGCTCGTGGCCGGGCAGGTGGAAGGCGACGCATCGCTGCTGGACGGATCGCCGGCGATCCAGCGCAATCGAGATCTGCTGGCCACGGTGCGCGCGGAAAACCCGCAGGCGTGGATTGTCTACAAGCCGCATCCCGATGTGGTGGCCGGGAATCGCCCGGGCCGCATCGATGCCGATGAACTGCACGCGCTGGCCGATCAGACCGCCGCGCAGGCAAGCATCAATGCCTGCATCCAGGCAGCGGACGCCGTGCATGTCATGACATCGCTGGCCGGATTCGAAGCCCTGCTGCATGGCAAGGAGGTGCATTGCCATGGGCAGCCGTTCTATGCAGGCTGGGGCTTGACGGTGGACAGGCTGGCGATATCCCGGCGGTCTCGCCGCCTGTCGGTGGAGCATCTGGTCTATGTCGCGCTGTGCTGCTATCCGCGTTATCGCCTGCCCGGCATCGACGGCTTCTGCGCGGCCGAGGACGTGGTCGCACACCTGGCGGAGCGCTCGCGGGGCCCGCGGGCGATCGGCAGCCACTGGCTTTGGCGGCAGTGCCGCAAGGCACGTGAACTGGCGAAGACATTCAGGTTTGCCTATCGCGGTGGATGGTAGCCGGTGCGGGATTCCGGTGGCAGCAAGTATGGGGAGTAAAGCTATGTATGCATCTCGGTCAGGGAGAGAATATTCAGGCGGTGCGCAGGCGCAGCCCGCCCGGGCTGCCTTCCAGCGGCTGGCGCAGTATCGTCGCATCCTGCTGCTGCAGGGACCGAACGGGCCGTTCTTCGCGCGCTTGCGGGATCAACTCGCCGCTGCGGGCTGCGAAGTCTGGAAAGTCAATTTCAACGGTGGCGACGACCTCTTTTACCGCGGCCGCAACGTCCTTCGCTTCCGCGGGGCCATGGCGTCGCTGGCAGGTTTCCTGCAAGCCACGCTGCGGGAAAAGCGCATCGATGCCGTCATAGCGTTCGGTGACTGCCGGCGTCCGCACCGCATCGCCGCGCGCGCTGCCGCGCAGGCAGGCATTGCCTTCTGGGTGTTCGAAGAAGGCTATATCCGGCCGGACCACATCACGCTCGAAGCCGGTGGCGTCAACGCGCGCTCGGGGCTGGCGCCGATGCGGGCGCAGCAGATGCCGGCCGTGCGGATGCCCGCTGCGGGACGCCACTTCCGCCATGCCTTCGCCTGGATGGCCTGGTACTCGTTCTGGTATTTCGCCGCCGGCGTGGTCGCCTCCGCGAATTATCCGCATTACCGCCATCACAAGCCGTTTGGCATCAGGGAACTGGCTTGCTGGATAAGGGCCGGATACCGCAAGCATGCGTACCGGTGGCTTGAGCGGCCTCAGGTGCGACACCTGTTTTCGGGCGAACCGGAGCCATTCTTCGTCGTGGCACTGCAGGTCTACAACGACAGCCAGATCCGCGCCGCCAGTCCGTGGCGGCGCGTAGGCGATTTTATCGAGTGGACGATGTTCTCGTTCGCCAGGCATGCGCCGCGGGACAGCGTGCTCGTCTTCAAGCATCACCCGATGGATCGTGGCCATACGGACTATGCGGGCACGATCCGCAGTTGCGCGCGCCGCTTTGGCGTGGAAGGGCGGGTGCGCTATGTCCATGATGCGCACTTGCCGACGTTGCTGCAGCGTTGCCGGGGACTGGTGACGATCAACTCGACCACTGGTTTGCAGGCGCTTTTCCACGGTGTGCCGGTGATCGCGCTGGGGCGCTGCTTCTATGCAAAAGAGGGCGTGACCTTCCAGGGCGCGCTGGACCAGTTCTGGTCGGCGTCCAGGCAGGTCGACGTGGCCGCCTGCCAGCGGCTGCGCGGATACGTGGCCTATGCCTCGCAGATCAATTCCTCGTTCTACGCGGACACGACGCTGGATGAATACGCGGTGCCCGCCGCCCGGACGAGACGGCTCGGCGCGCAGTTGGGGTGCCTGGCCAGCCTGCTGATACTGGATCTGCTGAGCGGGCCGGCAAGGGAGATCCTGCCCGGCATCGGATAGCCGCGCGGCCCGGCACGGGAATTTGGAAACGGGACGGGGAGCCGAGCGAGGCTCGGCATCGGCGGGGAAGCCAGAAAGACTTGAGTAAGAGAAATGATCAATAGGAAACTGAGGAAGTTGCGGCGGGACCCGAGGTTGTTTTTCGTCGACATGTATCTGAAGCGGGCGCGCGGCATGCGCAAGTACATGCGGGACCTCGGGCTCGTGCAGCCGAGGCGCCAGCCCGGGCACGACCGGTACACCGTTGTGTCGGCGGTCTACAACGTGGGCAAGTACCTGGACGAGTATTTCGCCAGCCTGGTCAATCAGGAACTCGACTTCATCCGCCATATCGATGTGGTCGTGGTGGACGACGGCTCGACCGACGACTCCGCCACGAGCATCGAAAGATGGCGCAGGCGGTATCCGGGCAACATCCGCTACATCCACAAGGAAAACGGCGGCCAGGCTTCGGCCCGCAACCTTGGGCTTCAGCATGTCCGGACGGACTGGGTGACGTTTCTCGATCCGGATGATTTCGTCGATTCTCGCTTCTTTCTCGAAGCCGATGATTTTCTGCACCGCCATCGCAACAGCCGCGTGAAGATGGTCGCGTGCAACCTGGTTTTCTATCACGAGAGCGGGAAGCAATACAGCGACACGCATCCGCTGCGCTACCGCTTCGCCGCAGGCGAGCAGATACTGGACCACCATGACCTGAAGAAGAATTTCCAGTTGTCGGCAAGCTCGTCGATCTTTTCGGTACAGGACATCAGGAAAGCCGGGTTGGCGTTCGACGAGTCCGTCAGGCCGAACTTCGAGGACGGCCTCTTTATCGGGCTGTTCCTCGCCAGCTTGCGACAAGGAACGGTGGGATTCCTGCCGAAAGCGATCTACTACTATCGCAAGCGCGAGGACGGCAGCTCCACGCTGGATTCCTCGTGGACCCATCCCGGCCGCTACGGAGCCGTGCTCCAGAACGGCTATCTCAAGTTGCTGGAAACCTGCATGCGGGAACTGGGCCATGTTCCGGTCCATGTGCAGAGGACGATCGTCTACGACATGGTCTGGTATGTCCGCCAGATAGTCGATCGACCCGACGTCGTCGGGTTCCTCTCGCCCGAGCAGAAATCGCGCTTCGAGGAACTGGTCCGCGCAGTATTTCGCCATATCGACAGAAAGACCATCCAGGATTTCGAGCTGGCCGGCTGCTGGTTCTATCACAAGGTGGGCATGCTTGCGTGCTTCAAGGGCTTGCCGCCGCAGCAACAGATCGCCTATGTCGAATCGTTCGATGCCCCCAAGAGGCAGGTCCAGATCCGTTACTTCTGCCATGCGCAGGATGTCGAGATCGTCACGCTGGACGGCGTGGAGCGGATTCCGGCCTTCGCCAAGTCCGTCGGGCACGACTTCGTGAACAGCAGTTTCGTTTGCGAGCGGCGGTTGTGGATCCACCTGCCTCGGGATACGGGTACGCTCAGGCTGCATGTGGGCGACCAGCAGGCGCGCATCAACCTGGCTGGTGCGCAGCACCGCGACGGCGTGCCGGCAAGCGCCATCGTTGAGCATTTCGCGGCGGCTGCGGCGAAGCCGGATAGCGGCAACGCCTATGCCGGGGCCTGGCTGGTGATGGACCGGGACATTCAGGCCGATGACAATGCCGAGCATTTCTACCGTTATCTGTTGCACGCGCGCCCGGAGCGCGAAGCCTATTTCGTGTTGCGCAAGGACTCGCACGACTGGCGGCGCCTGCAGCAGGACGGGTTCCGGCTCCTGGCCTTCGGCAGCGAGGAACACAAGCGGGCGCTGCGCACTTGCGCCAAGCTGATCAGTTCCCACGCGGATGTCTACGTCACCGACTACCTCGGGCCGAAGACGCTGGACGGCAAGCATTTCGTCTTTCTCCAGCACGGTGTCATCAAGGACGACCTGTCGGGCTGGCTGAACCGCAAGCGCAGGATCGACTGCTTCGTCACCACGAGCCGCTTCGAGTACGAGTCCATCGCCGGGGATGGCTCTCGCTATAAGTACGGACGCAAGGAAGTGGTGCTGACCGGGCTGCCGCGCCATGACAAGCTGTTGTCCTGCGCGCGCGAGGACAAGATGATCTTGATCATGCCGACCTGGCGCAAAAGCGTCGTGGGCCAGTCCACCGTGGCCGGCAGCGCGCGTGGCCTCAATCACGATTTTTCCGAGACACGCTTTGCCAGGGCATGGGGCGGCCTGCTGCGCAGCGAGGCGCTGCGCCGGCTCAGCGAGCAGTATGGCTACGCCGTGGTGTTTTTCCCGCATGCCAATATCCAGCCGTACATGGCGCAATTCCACATACCCGCCTTCGTCAAGGTGATCGGGCATGCGGCCGCCGGCATCCAGCCATTGCTTGGTGCGGCGTCGCTCATGATCACCGACTATTCCTCGGTCGCGTTCGACATGGCGGTACAGGGCAAGCCCACCATCTACTACCAGTTCGACGAGGATGAGATATTTTCCGGCCTGCATACCTATGCGCCGGGCTACTTCGACTATCGGCGCGACGGCTTCGGCCCGGTGGCCGTCAGCGAGGCGGCGCTGCTTGAGGCACTGGGACGGATGCTGGCCAGCGGATGCCGGCCGGATCCGGAGGTCAGCGCCCGGATCGACGCGACCTTTCCGTTTCGGGACGGCCGCAACTGCGAGCGGACTTATCAGGCGGTGGTGGCGCTGGACCAGCCCTATGACGAAGCGCAGGCCGATCCGCACACGTTGCGGGGCTATGCCGCGCAGGCCAGCGCAGGCAGGCGATGGCGGTTGGCCGAGCAACGCTGGTCGGCGTTGCTACAGCACGACTGCGGCAGCATGCGCGCCGCCGCACGGCTAGCGCTGGCGCAGGCGCTCAGGGAGCAAGGCAAGCTGGGCCGGGCACGAGCGGTTATCGAGGCCGATTCCGCCGGCGATGCCATCCATTCAGCGCCCGGGCGGCGCGAGCGGGCGGAACTGCTTACCGCCGAACACGACTGGGCGTCCGCCGCGCAGGCGTGGCAGGCATTGGTCGCAGACGATGCATCGGCACTGGCCGGATTGTTGATCTGCCATGTGCCGCAACGCCGGGGGCATGAGGCGGCCCGGCTTCTGTCTTCCCCGGCCTATGGCCAGCTTTCTGCACACATGCAATTGCTGTGCCGCGCGTTGGCCCACGCGGCGGGCGGTGACTGGCGGCAGGCGGCCGAGGCCCTGCGATCGGCAATGCCGGCATTCTCGCTCACGGAACTCCGGCGCTACAAACCCCATCTGGTGCTTGCGCAGGCCTACCGGCACGAGAAGAACTTCGACCGCGCGCATCAGCAATTGGTCGCCTACGAAAAGCATACCGCGAGCGATCCGGCCTGCCGCTGCGAGATCGCCCGCCTGGCCAGCGTGCGGGGCAACTGGGAGAAAGCTGCCCGTCAGATCGCCCTGGCTTTCCCCGACATTGCTGACATGCCGCTCAGCCTTGCCGTGCGCTACGTCCAGGCATTGCGCAAGAGCAGCAAGATCAATTCCGCGCGTGAAGCAGTGGCGCTCTTGCTGCCGCGGCGCCGCGACAGTGCCGCACTGCGTGTCGAACATGCCGAGGTGGCCATGGCGGCGCAGCGTTGGGACGAGGCGGTCGAGGCCTGGCAAGCGGTGCAGTCGGACGTGGAAGACGTTGCCTGCAGGCTGGCGCAGGCGTACGAGGCCGGCGGGAAGCCGGAGCAGGCATGGAAGGCGCTGGCCGCGCCGCAGGCCACGCGAGCTCGGACGCTGGACGAATGGCGGCTGGTGGCACGGCTGGCTCCGCCCGGTGGCGAGCGCTGGGCGTGCCTGATGGGGGAGCCAGGGATCGCAGAGAGCTTGCCGCTGGCGTTCCGGATTGGCAACCAGGCTGGTGTGCTTGCGCAGCAACAGCGCTGGCCCGCGCTCATAGCGTGCTTGCGCAATGAGATCGACGGGCTTGCCGATGCAGAGATCAAATCGTTCGGCTTGCGTGGGCTGCTGGCGCGGGCTTACCGCAACATGGGGGATCCGGACGCGGCACAGGCACAGCTGCTGGCGGGCGAGAGACAGTCCCCGGGCGACGCCGTGTGCCAGCTGGAAAGCGCGATGCTGGCATTCGACCGCAAGTCATGGTCGAAGGCCGTCGCGGGATTCGAACAAGCGTTCCCGGACGCGGCGGTAATGCCGGAAGCCGTTGCCTGTGCCTATCTGCGGGCGCTGCGTTATCAGAATCAGTTCGACAAGGCGCGGGCGGTGCTGTCGATTCTGCTGGCGCACTATCCCGATAGCGCGGCGATGCAGATGGAGGACGGCGAACTCGCTCTCGCCCGCCGTGACTGGGAGCGTGCGGTCGCGGTCTGGAAGTCGCTGCTCGACGGGCCCGAGGTGGCACCGTACCGGCTGGCGCGGGCATACCGCATGACCGGTCGCGTGGAGGACGCCATGAAGGTTCTGCGCCGGCGCGGAGTGCGGGGACCGAATTGCGCGCAGGAGTGGCTGCTGCGCGCGGAAGTCGCTCAGCTTACGAGGAACTGGAGCGAAGCGGCCGCAAGCTGGTCTGCCTTGCTCAGGTTTCACGCCGACGAGGCACCCGCGCACAGCTGGGACCAGCTCAACGCCTCCAACCTGTTGAGCGCGATGAAACGGGCGTGAAGGCGACATGGCGCAAGTCCGGGGCGGGAAGCGTCCGGCAGCCGGGAGGCGCTGCCGCGGGATGACTCGATCCGGCAGCGGCCGCCAGAGCGTGCGAGCCGGGATGGCGGCGTAGTGGAATTGTGGGAGGAACTGGAAACTTTGCGAGGACAGGACATGAAAGAGCAGAAGCGCATGGTGGACGGCATCGAGGTCACCTTCAGGCGCAAGCGCCGCAAGTACGATGCCAGGCATCTCATCGTGGTGTTTTCCGGCTTCGGGCTTGGCGAGTTCACCTATGATTTCGAGCACGCGTTGCAGGACTGTCCGGCCGACGTATTGTGGATCAAGGACCAGTTTGACGGCCATTGTGCGTACTACGTGTGCAAGGACATGGATTTCAGCATCGAGGCGGCGGTATTCGCGCTGATCGACGCCGTGCTCGACGAGCTTGGGCTCACGAAGAACCAGTGCACGCTGGCGGGATTTTCCAAGGGAGGCTCAGCCGCCCTGTACTTCGGCATGAAGCACGGGTTCGACAACATTGTTGCCACCGTGCCGCAGTTTCGGATCGGGTCGTATATCGCGCGCAACTGGCCCGTCGTGGCCGCCCATATGATGGGGGAGGCGGATGAGGAGAAGGTCCGGGTGCTGGATCGCCTGCTGCCCGAGGCGCTCGCCGGCGCCGCCTGCGACAACAAGAACGTCTACCTGCTGACCTCGCCGTCCGACCCGCAGTTCGCCGCGGAAATCGTGCCGAACCTGGGCGGCTTTGTCAGATGCTCGAACTTCAACCTGCTGGTCTCGCGTTCGCGCCTGGTGCGCGAGCACAACCAGGTCACCCAGCATAATGTCCCGCTGCTGCTCGGCATCTTCTACAGCCTGGCGGCGGGCGCCGTACCGCGCTTTGGTTATACGGAGATGATCGGAGACGATGCCGGGCCACCGACGTATCCGGAGGTGACGCCGATCGCCGCGCTGCGGCGCGTCCGCATCGAGGGCGGCAGGTTATTTCCCGAAGGTGTCGCCGTGCTGCGTGGCCTTAGCTGTGGCGAGTACCAGGACATATCTTCTTTTCTGATACTCCACGGCGGCCCTGGCGACATCGAGATTCCGCTTGCCAAGGCCAATCGGCCGGGCTTGACACGCGAACTCTATGATGGCGGCTTCGTCAACTACGACAAGGGCTGGTTCTGCACCTACCAGCACAAGGGCGTGGACTTGGCGGAGGTGCCTGCGGGCGAATACAGGGTGTCGCTGCGGATCCATTGCCAGGGCGTGACGCGAACCAGCGCGATGATGTCGGCTGCGCAGGTCGATGTGCAAGGACCCGCCGGTACGCATTTGCTGCGCCTGTTCACGAGCGGGGGCCTGGTTCATTTGGTGAAGACCCCGCTGGCCGGCACGCCGTAAGAAGGACAACGGCGCCCGCCTCAATCGTCCTTGGTGCGATGCCACTATGGAGATTTGTCGACGGCATGCACATTCGGCTTGTAGTACGGCTTGCTTAGGGTCAGGTGGGGTCGCTCCCAGGCGCAGTTGCGGCGAATGACCTTGGCGGGGATACCCGCCGCCACGCAGTTGTTCGGGATCGTGCCCTTGACCACGCTACCCAGCCCGATGACGCTTCCGTCTCCGATCTGCGCGCCGCCCAGAACCACGGAGCGCGCGCCCAGCCACACATGGTCGCCTATGTGGATGGGGCGCGGGAGGTTGATACGCTCGCCGCTATCGACATCGAAGATGGGGTGCGCGTCGTCGGCCCGGATCTCGATGCCGGAGGCGAGCATGCAGTCATTGCCAATGGCAACGGTTGCATACTCGGCGGTCGAGATATAGCAGTCCGAAGTACACGTGACGTGGTCGCCTATGGCGACCTTGCTGTAGTGTCCGACGCGGATTGTTCCTTTGAATGCGTTGTTGCCTATTTCGCAGTACCCATGATCGCAGTCAAACATGATCGTCAGACCCGGCAGCAGGGCGTCAGGTTTGACGACCAGCGTATTGTGCTGTCCCCTGAACAGGACCTTGACGCCGCGATCCAAGGTCTTCTCGTAGCGTACTGTGTTGCCGGCGTCGTCCTGGTAGTTCTCAAGTCTGGTAAGTGTTCGCATCGGGAGATCTGGCTTGGTGTCCTCTGGTCTCCCGATTAGATGCTGGATGCCCCGGGCAGATGGTCGGAAAATTTTGATTCGCCGCCTGGATCGTTCCGAAAATTGCCTGCGCGCCGTAGCCGGCCATCGCCAGCATCGGCCCGGGCCATCCCCTTACAACAACCCGTCCAGCAGATCCGGCCCGAACACCTCGCGGTGCACGCGCTCGGCCTTCACGCCGCGCGCTTCCAGCGCGGCGCGTTGCGCCTGCATGAAGGGCAGCGGGCCGCAGAGGTAGAAGTCCGCGTCGGCGAGGTCGTCGCCGGCGAAGATGGCGTCGATGTCCATGCGGCCGGGCAGGGCGGGCTGGGCCAGGAACTCGGCTTGCTCTCCGGATTCCAGGAAGAAGTGCGTGCGCAACTGGGGCAACTGGCGTGCGGCGTGCCTGACGTCCTTGATATGGGCGACGTGCGAGACCATGCGCGCGGCGTGGCCGAAGACGACCTTGCGGGCGGGGTTGCGCTGGGCGACGGCGTTGAGCGCCGAGATCATGGGCGTGACGCCGACGCCGGCGGAGAGCAGCACGATCGGGGTGCTGGGCTCGATGCTGGGCGCAAAGTCGCCGAAGGGCTGGCTGACCATCAGGACGTCGCCTACCTTGGCGTTGTCGTGCAGCCAGCTGGAGACCGCGCCGGCGGGCAGGTCGGCACCGTCGCCGCGGTCGCGCTTGACGGAGATGCGCCAGGTGCGGCCGTTGGGCGCGTCGGACAGGCTGTACTGGCGCTGCTGGAAGACGCCGTGCGACAGTTCCACCACCACGGAGATGTACTGGCCGGGCAGGAAGTCGACCAGCGTGGTGCCGCCGACGGCTTCGAAGGTGAAGGATGTGATGTCGGCGCTTTGTTCTTCGCGGGCGATGATGCGTACCGGCTGGCGATGGTCGGGGCCGGTGTTGGCGCGCTCGTACAGGCGGGTCTCGGCGGCGATCAGTTCGGCGGCGAGCAGCCAGTAGGCTTCGTCCCAGGCGGCGACGAGTTCGGGCGTGGCGGCGTCGCCAAGCACTTCGCCGATGGCGCCGATCAGGTGGCGGGCGACGACGGCGTAGTGGCTGGGCTTGATGCCGACCGAGGCGTGCTTGTGCACGATGCGGCTGACCACGGGGGCCAGCGCGCTGTTGTCGCCATAGTTGGCGGCATAGGCGAACACGGCGGAGGCGAGCGATTGCTGCTGCGAACCATTGGCCTGGTTGCCCATGTTGAACAGGTTGGTCAGCTCGGGCCTGTCGGCGAACATATTGCGATAGAACGTGGTGGTAATGGCAAGGCCATGTTCCCGCAGGACGGGTACGCTCGCATCGATCAGGGGTCTCGATTTTTCGGACAGCACGGCAACCTCCAAAGATATACAGTTAATGCAACAAATAAGACGAATGGGTCCGCAACGTTGGGCGGTGGTGGCGTGCGATCTCGATCTGTTCGCGACGCCCTGGAACCCATTTTATTAAACATGCATTTGCTGTGCAACATAAATTTGCGGCATTGCAAAAGATGCATGAAGTGTCCATGTTAGACTGCGCCTGCCGTCACCCGAGGGCGCAACGCCCGCAGCAGGCGCTTCCTGGCTGCCACGCAAATCGCATCACGATCCGCACGGCGGAGGAGCACTTTCCATGAGACTGACCGACTACACCGACTACAGTCTGCGGACCCTGATCTACGTCGCGGTCTACCCGGGCGAGCTCGTCACCATCCAGCGTATCGCCGATGCGTTCGACATTCCCAAGAACCACTTGATCAAGATCGTGCAGAAGCTTGGGCAGGCTGGCTTCCTGCACACCGTGCGCGGGCGCGCGGGCGGCATCGAGCTGGGCCGGCCCGCGGCCGAGATCAACGTGGGGGAGGTGATCCGCACCATGGAGTCGGACTTCAGCCTGGTGGAGTGCTTCCAGGGCGACGACAACCATTGCGTGATCACGCGCGTGTGCGGCCTGCGCGGGGTGCTTTCCGCGGCGCTGCGGGCCTACTTCGAAGTGCTGGACTCCTATAGCCTGCAAGACCTGGTGGAGAAGCCCGCGGCGCTGAGCCGGGCGCTTGGCCCCGACGGCGCGGACACGGTGGTCGGCATTCCCGTCAAGAGCGTGACGCGCAAGGCGCGCGCCGCGCCGGCGGTGCCCGGCGAGAACGGTCCCGCCTAGCCGGCGCCGCCTGCCGGGCGGCGGTGCCGCGGGCAGCTGGCACTGGCTACCCCAAATGGCCACCAAATGGCCACCAAATGGCTATTGTCGACGCGGCCAGCCGAAACTAGGCTGTGCCATGGGTCCGGCCGTCCGGCCGGGCCGCGCAGGGGAGACAGGGATGGCATTGCGCCTCGACAGTTACCGGGCCAACCGGACCAGCACCGAACTATTGCTTCGCCTCGACCGGCGCAGCGAGCGCTACCGGCTCGAGCATTCGCTGGCGGACCTGGTGCGCCTGCGGGTATCGCAGATCAACGGCTGCCCCTATTGCATCGATCTGCACTCCGCGCGAGCACGCAAGGACGGCGAGATGGCGATACGGATCGATTTGCTGGAAGTGTGGCGCGAGACGACGCTCTATACCGACCGCGAGCGGGCGGCGCTGGCGTGGGCCGAGGCGGTGACGCGCGTGGCCGACACGCATGTGCCGGACGAGGTCTGGGATGCGGTGCGGCCGCAGTTTTCCGAGCGGGAGATGGTGGACCTGACCTTGCTGGTCACGGCGGTCAATAGCCTGAACCGCTTCGGTATCGCGTTCCGCCGCGCGCCCGCCTAGGCGTGGCGAGGGCGGCAGGCAAGCGATGCGCGGGCGTGATGGGCCGGACGGCGGCTCCCCCGCGCGCAGCCCGTTCCCGCGGCTTACTGAGGTAGCGGGCGCTTGATCGGCTCGCCTTCGGCGGCGATGGCGAATACCAGCAACCTGGCCGGCCTGGTCTTGCTGGCGTTGCGCGTGACGAGGTGCTGCGCGCCGGGCGGCTCGTACCAGCTCTGGCCCCTGGCGTAGGTCTTGGCCGGCTCGCCGCCGAGCTGCGACACCACTGAGCCTTCGAGCACGTAGGCGAAGATCGAGCCTGGATGGACGTGCGGCGTGGATTCCTGGCCGGGCGCGAAGGTGACCGTGGCCAGCAGCACGTTCTTGCCGCCTGCTTCCGGAATCGCCTGCTTCATTACCGGCTGCACGCTTTCCTCGGCGTGGCCGGGCTTGCCGTCCGGCGTGTGGGCGCGGGCCTGGCCGGCGCCGGCCAGGGCCAGCATGGCCGGCACGAAGGCGGCGATGATGAGGCGGGGCATCGCCCGCCCGCTGTTCGAACGGGTCATGATCGGCGTCTCCCGCTCAGGCCGGCAGCTTGCGGAACGAGATGGCGAAGCGGTTCCAGCTATTGATGGCGGAGATCAGCAGTGTCAGGTCGACCAGTTCGGCATCGTCGAAGTGCGGGCGCACGGCGTCCCAGGCAGCGTCGGGCACATGGCTTTCGGAGACCAGCGTGACGGCCTCGGTCCAGGCCAGCGCGGCCTTCTCGCGCTCGCTGAAGAACGGGGTTTCGCGCCAGACCGACAGGGTGGCCAGGCGGCGGTCGTCTTCGCCGCCCTTGCGCGCGTCGGTGGTATGCAGGTCGACGCAGTAGGCGCAGCCGTTGATCTGCGAGGCGCGCAGGCGCACCAGTTCCACCAGCGGTTTTTCCAGCCCGCTCTTGGCGATGCGCTCTTCCAGGCCGATCAGGGCCTTGATGGCGGCGGGGCTGGCTTTGTAGAAGTCGAGACGTTGTTCCATGCTTTGCTCCTCGTTTGCGCCGCCGGGATGGGGCGCGACAGGAACAAGATTAGGACGCGTACTGGCTATTCAAAAGAGCCAGTTTTCTGTAATTTGAGGTAACCAGTGGCGCGGCCGGGCGGTACACGGACCACGTGCCGGCCGCCCTCACGCCGCCATCACGCCGCCATCACGCCGGCCAGCTTTTCCATGCCGGCATGGATGTCGGCGACGCCGATGCCGCCATAGCCGAACAGCAGCCCCGGCTCGGCCTGGCGCCCGGCGTACATGCCGGAGATGCCGTACAGGCCGATCGAGGCCGCCGCGGCGCGCACGATCAGCGCGCGCTCGTCCTCGCCCGTCTTCAGGTGGGCGGCCAGGTGGATCCCCGCGGCTGGCGCATGGGCCGTGAACCACGGCGCCAGCGGGCCGTTTAGGTGCGCGAGCAGGGCCTCGCGGCGCGCGGCGTATTCCTTGTGCATGCGTCGCAGGTGCTTGGCGAAGTAGCCGTCGAGCATGAACTTGGCCAGCGCCGTCTGGGTCATGGTGCAGCTGTGCCAGTCGCCCGCCTGCTTGGCGCGGCGCATGGCGTTGCCGAGCGGGGCCGGGGGGATCACGTAGCCGATCCGCAGCTCGGGGAAGATGGTCTTGGAGAAGCTGCCCACGTAGGCCACCACGCCGGCGTTGTCCAGGCTCTTGAGCGACTCCATCGGCCGGCCCATGAAGCGGAATTCGCCGTCGTAGTCGTCTTCCACCACCAGCGCGCCGCGCCGCTGGGCCCATTCCAGCAACGCCATCCGGCGCTCCAGGCTCATCGCCATGCCGAGCGGGAACTGGTGCGAGGGCGTCACATAGACGATGCGCGCATTGTCCGGCAGCGCGTCCACGACCAGCCCGT